>JAIMKU010000062.1 GCA_020692235.1 Hydrogenophilus sp. | reverse complement strand
TTAATGCGCTACAGGTACATCAAAGGCCATAAACGAAATCGACCACCTTGTCGATTTCCTGTTCGCTCAGAATCTTGTGCTTGCCGAAAGGCGGCATGAAGGTGGCGGAATTGTGCGCGGTCGCATCCCATATCTGCTCGCGCAATACCTTCTTATCAGGAAAGCGTGCGCTCATGGCAATCAGGGGCGGCCCACTATTGCCCGGTTGCGCCGCATCCGCCATGGTGGGCATCGCGTGGCAAGCAAGACAATTGCCCTTCTTGTTGTCGTAGGCCAGGTCTTTACCCATAGTCTCCTTGACCGGTTCGGCGCCGATTGCGGCATTGACGAACAGCGCGGCCAGGAGGGCGATGCCAATTTTAATGAGGCCAGAATTTCGCATAATCTCACTCCTACTTATTCGCAAAGGTAAAGGCCCCGCTTTCAACCCGATTCCAGTCTGGCTGCTCTCAAATCAAAGTCTACTCGACTATACCCAGAAAACACCAGGGCAAACAAACAGCGTATCAGTACATATAGATATTCACTTCGCTTTAACCAAACTCTGCTCGCGTGCCTGTAGCTCCTTCAAATCGCGTAGCCGGGCGTCCACGACCGATAGGCTGTAGAAGTCGCCATCGCCAGCCTGGCGCGCCAACTGCAATTGTTCGATCGCCTGGTTCGGCTGGTCCAGTCTGCTGTAGGCCTCGGCCTGAGCCAGATGTTCTTCGGTATGCCGGCCTAGCGCATGATTGGCCTCGGCCAGCAATCGGTAAAGCTGTGGCACCTCCGGCCATAACCGCAGACGGTCCGCGACAAACGACTTGGCCTTGGCCGCCTGCCCCTGGCGCAGCAAGGACTGGGCGTAGGCAAAGGCAAGCGGCTTATAACCCGGATAGCGCAGTATCGCGCCGCTCAGCCTGGCGGCGGCCTGGTCTACTCGCCCGGTTTCCAGCAATACCTGAGCGCTTAGATAGTCGATCGAGGCCGAATGTTGTCCTTGGTCCAGATGCTTTATGGCCAGATCGGCCCGCTCCTTATTGCCGGCCCGCACCGCGCTTAGGGCCAGGCCATACCAGAGCGCCGGTTCGTCCCGCTCTGCGGCCAGCGCGTCGAAGCGATCGAAGGCATCGCGCGGTTCACCCGCCAAAGCCTGTATCCTGGCCCGGATCAAGGCATATTCCAGGCTGTCGGGGCGGGCCTTGAATTTCATCTCCTCGGCCCGGTTCTGCAGATCGGCCATACGCTCGTAGGTCATCGGATGGGTGCGCAAAAAGCCAGGCACATTGCTGTCATAGAGCCGATCCTGCGACATCAGACTCTTGAAGAACAAGGCCATGCCGTCAGGCGCAAAGCCGGCCTTCGCCATGGTTTGCAAACCGACCCGGTCGGCCTCTTTCTCATGGTTCTGGGTATCTCGCAACTGGTTTTGCATGGCATAGGCCTGACTGCTGGTCAGTGCCGCCTCGGCGATCTGCGGGTTGTCGGAATGGGCCGCCAGAATGGCGACGGCCAGTCCGGCCAAGGCCGCGGCCATGCCCGACTTTTGATTCTGCAAAGACCTAGCTATATGGTTCTGCGTTACGTGGCCGAGTTCATGCGCCAACACCCCCGCCAACTCCGATTCCGAGCGGGTCGCAGCAATCAGGCCGGTGTTGACGCCAATGTGCCCACCGGGCAGGGCAAAAGCGTTAATCATGGGGTCCTTGACCGCGAAGAAGTCGATCTGACGGTATGGCGCGCTGCTTGCCACCGCCAGCCGCTCGCCCAGTGCGCCCAGGTATTCGTTGACTTCCGGATCGTCGAGGAAGTCCTTGTCGACCCGGATATCGCGCATGATCTCGCGCCCAATCCGGCCCTCCTCGGCCTCGGACACCGTGGCGCGCGCCGCCTCGCCCAGATCGGGAAGTTCGGTAGCATGAACCGCGACAGCCACGCAGGCGGCCAACAGCAGGAATAAAGGTAAACGCATCGTGCTATGATACCCATTGTGCCGTTCCGGTTCCCAATTTCGAGCGGGAACTGGATAGGATCAGCCAAGTCTTTATGCCTGTGAAGCTAAAGACAACCATCAAGAAACAAGGCCACCGCAATATGAATCCGTTCAACACATTCACCCTTCCCTATCTATCCATCCAGCCCTCCCGGTGGCTGCTTTTTCCGCTGCTGCTTGGCGCATTACTGGCTGGCGCAGGCTTGCCTCAGGCCAGCGCCGGCACCCTGATCCGAAACGAGCAGGTACGCGCCACGCCATCGGCGAGCGGCAAGGTGTTGGCCCGCCTGGCCAAGGGCAGTCAAATCGACCTATTGAGCCGCCGGGGTGGCTGGATTCAGATCAATGCCAAGGGCAAGAAAGGCTGGGTACGCCTACTTTCGGTCCGTGGCGGTTTGAGTAACCGCGGCGATGCCGCCGCCGAACTACGCGGCATCGCCGGATTGACCAAGCAGGGCGACCATACGGTGGTGGCAGTCGCGGGTCTGCGAGGACTGGCCGAGGAAGATTTGAAAGAGGCCCGCTTCAACGCTGCCGAGTTGAAGCGGCTCGATAGCTACCAAACCAATCGTCAACAAGCCGAGGGGTTCGCCAGCCAAGGTGGGCTAATCAAACGTGATGTGGCCTATCTGGCGCCGCCACGCGGTAAAGCGAAAAGGGCCAACCACTATTTGGAAGGGATACTGCCGTGAAACAACCTGTCTTGAAAAAAACGGTGTTTGGCCTGCTTCTGTTCTTCGCCTTCGGCTGCGCCCAGGCGGAGAAGCCGGATATCGGCGCCATACTGGATGCGCTTGGCCAACGTCATAAAGCGGCCCCGGTAGCGAATCCCCCAGCGGGCTCCGCTAAACCTGCGGACAACGCTTCCGGCCAAGCGCAGAGCACCGCGTCGAACGGCCCCTCAGATCGGGCCTTGCTGCTGACAGCGCTGCGTTCAGGCCAAATAAGCGACGCCCAGGAAGACGAGGTGGGCCGACAGATCGCCGGTAATTTGCTAGGCGCGGCGCCGCTGGTGTCTGACGATGCCCTGCAAATCTATGTCAACCAGGTCGGGCGCTGGGTCTCACTGCAGGGCGAACGGCCCGATCTGGCCTGGCATTTCGGCGTCATCGACAGCAACGACATCAACGCCTTCTCGACGCCTGGCGGCTACCTGTTCATCACCAAGGGACTCTACCGCGAATTGGCAAACGAGGCCGAGCTGGCCTCGGTATTCGGCCATGAAATCGGCCACGTACTCAAGCGCCATCACCTCAAGCTATTGCAAAAATCAGCCCGGATCGCGGTTATCGGCAATGCATTGCAATCGGCGGTCGGTAAGCCAGCCGCCGACAACGACGCCGCGCTGCTGCAAAACCTGATCGGCAATGGCGCCGCCATTGCCGCCCGCAGCCTGGACAAAAACTCTGAATACGAGGCCGATCTCATCGGCATGGTGCTGACCGCCCGTGCCGGATATGACCCCTACGCGCTGCCGATGGTGTTGGAAAAGATCGGCCATGCCGGCAAGGTCGGCCAAAGCCGGACCGCCCTGCTGTTCAAGACCCACCCCTTGCCCGATGATCGCCTCGATCACCTCGCCGCCGCAGTCGACACGCGCATGGATCGCTATGCCGACGGTAAAACGCTAGATCAGCGATTCGTCAAACTGCCCTGAAACGCCTGTTAAGCACTCCCCTAAAAATCGCCTATCTAGAGCGTAACTATGGCAAGCACCATCAAGCCTATGTGACCAACCTGAACAACCTGATCAAGGGCACTGCATTCGAAAGCAAGTCCCTCGACGACATTGTCAAGACCGCGCCCGCCGGCGGCATTTACAACAATGCCGCCCAGGTTTCCAACCACAGTTTCTTCTGGCAATGCATGAAGCCGAATGGCGGCGGCGCTCCGACCGGCGCGCTGGCCACCGCCATCGACAAAAAGTGGGCTTCGTTCGATGAGTTCAAGAAGGCATTCCAGACCAGCGCGGTAGGCAACTTCGGCTCCGGCTGGACTTGGCTGGTCAAGAAGGCCTACGGCGGCCTGGATATCGTCAACATGGGCGCCGCCGGCACCCCGCTGACTACCGCCGACAAACCGCTACTGTGCGTCGATGTCTGGGAACACGCCTACTACATCGGCTATCGCAACCTGCGTCCAAAGTTTGTCGAGACCTACCTAAATAACCTGGTCAACTGGGATTTTGTCGCCGCCAACTACGCCGGCCACTAACACACTGACAAAGCCAAGCAGCAAGCAAAAGACCGCGTTGCCGCGGCCTTTTTTTATCTGTCAGAACTGCAAAGACTCAGTGCGCGGCGCCGCCTTTGACGATCAACGGCGCAACATCTCGGGCGTGCTTCTTCTCCATCTTGACCGCCTTCTTTTCCTTCGGCGTCAGTAGGGCTTGTTTTTTTGCTTCTTTATTGGATTGCTGCGATTTGGACATAGCGTCAACTCCTGACCATAGTGAAAGGGCATCCGTCCAGGTCAAGACAAGCTTTCATGACAACACCGCCACTGCCTGATCTACGACCTGCCGTCTGATTCGTTATAGACCAATCGCCAACAAAATAAATTGGCGTATTCAAGTATCTTCATGGGCAAGGTTTTTATCCGCACGCTCAAACAAAGACGCACGCCAGACTACTCTCTACACCCCTGTGCCGCCTGCTCCAGTAAAGCGGCCTTCAGGACACGAATAAACGAACCTCCGACTTCAATAATGAAGTTCTGTTTCAAGTACTGTAACGCCCGCGAAAAACTTGAATTCGTCATGCCCAGATTGGCGGCTATATCCAGTTTCCTGGCCGGCAGTTCAAAACTGAAGCATTCGCTTTGCAGCTTGGGCTGGTATCCCATGATAAACCCCGCCACCCGCGACAGATCGGTCCGCCGTGAACTCACCGCCAGGGTATGCATGGCCCCGAGCC
>JAIMKU010000018.1:23725-36208 GCA_020692235.1 Hydrogenophilus sp. | reverse complement strand
GCGGTGCCGGTGGCGACGGCTGGATCGTCGTCCACGCCATTATTATTATTATTATTATTGTCGTAACCATGAATGGCGTTGTCCCAGTTCGCCCACCAAACTGTGCCTCCAGCAACTGAACCATTATTCAGCACGTTGGCGACCCGCCCGGTATTGCCACATCCGGTCAGCCCGGCGTGCCGAAGGTCACGCGCCATGAACTCGAATGCGATACGCGAATTGTCCTGCACCTCTCCCATGGCCTGATTGGAACGGGAGGTCTGCTGGTTCGATAAAAATACGCTGATCACGCCGCCGATGACGATTAAACCCAATACTAGAGCAACCATCAGTTCGACGAGCGTGAAGCCTCGCTGTTTGGTGGGGAGTTCGCTGCTCTGGCTCATAGCATTGCGCTCGTTATGACTTTTTGATTGTTAAGACCAACCTGGCCCTGTGTGCCGGCACGGCTATCGTCATACTGGATGGTGATGGTGCACGTTCCGGTGTTGGAGCAGTTGATAGTGCCGGATGTGGTGCTTGCTGCCCCAAGGTTTTGCTTCAACTGGCTGCACCAGTCGCTCTTTTGTGCGTCAGCCAGTGATGCACGTGAGGTTGGACAGGCATTGGCGGTCACTGTGGTGTTGTAGCTGCCGGTCAGCGCATTGGCCTTGTCTGCCCGCATGGCACCGAGGATCGAATAGCTGGCGATCGTGGCGACCGAACTCGCCATGGCGCTGTTGTTTGTCGATAGGGCTTTGGTTTGCAGGGCAGCCATGCCCAGAAGACCGATAGAGAGCACCAGTATGGCAACCAGGATTTCAATCAGTCCCACGCCCGCTTGACGCGAACCGCCGGGTGCTGGTTTGTTACTGCGTGCAGACATCTGGCTTAGGCTGGACATTCGGGCAGTCTCCTAAGGATGTGATCGTGCAGGTTTGCAGAACAGCACCACCTGCCAACATGTAGACGCAACGGTGGTTGTTGCTGGAAATGTGGGTCGTATAAATATCCGCGACCAGGCCGCTGTAAGGCGATTTCGTACTGCTGTGGGCCAGCCCCTGGCCGCTAAAGGTCAATGCTGTGACATTCTTTATCTGAATGGGGGGGGCGATACCGGTTATGCCGTTGCGCAGGGTGGTGCTTTTGACCACGTTTTGTACCTTTCGTACCAATTGTACCGAGCAGATGTTCGTGTTATCCGCACAGACGGAGATATTGGTATTGCTCTTGATTGCTTCTATGCGCGCGGAAGTCAGGGCAGAAATGAGGTCGTTGGATGTTGAACTGAGCTTGTTGGAAACCGTGATGTCAACGAAACTGGGTATCGCGATGGCGATCAGAATGACGGCGACACTGATGGTGACCATCAGTTCGATCAGGCTGAAGCCGCGTACAGGTCGTTGAAAGCATCTCATTTTTTCGCGGTGGCTCTCTATGTTTCGGGTTTTTTCCTGATACAAAGCTTAGGCTCCTATTTGTACGCGCAGTAGCATTAACAGGATAAATGGAAGAGATGCGGGAATAAATGGCATGTCAGGAGAGATATGGAAATCTATGCATAGCGATGGGGGAGCGCACAACATGGCGCGGACCGCAGTCGTCTTGCCTGAATTTCGTAATCTTGGCACCTTGCTCAGGATTTTATTGATTGCCGAAAGTGCCCGACTGATCCTCCCGTTTTTAAACGGCGCGACTGACGCGCCGGCATATCTGTTCCAGTCCGGCGTTTTTTTTGAGCCGGCATTGCTGACAATACTGCTCCTCCTTATTTTGCTTGGCCCATCGCTGTCGCGTCTGCCTTACAGAATGGCCTGTTTAATCATATCGTTTCTGGTGGTTTTGGTTGGCGTTGGATGGCGATACCTTTATTTTTCATCTGCGGGAAATGCGCCTGATTTGCTTAGAGTCGTATTCATTGCGGCTGGGCTGTCCGCACTGATTCTTTTCTATTTCAACTGGCGTCACCGCGTCCTTTCACCGGCCTTGACCGAGGCCAGGCTGATGGCGCTGCAGGCCCGCATCCGCCCCCATTTCCTGTTCAACAGCCTGAACACGGTGCTGGGCCTGATACGCAGCGAACCGCGGCGGGCTGAAACGGTGTTGGAAAACCTGTCCGAGCTGTTTCGGGCCTCGATGGCGGAGGCGGGCACGCTGGTGCCGCTGGCCAGGGAGATGGAGCTGGCGCGGTCGTATGCCGAGATCGAGGCGGTGCGCCTGGGCGATCGGCTGACGCTGAACTGGCAGTGCCAGAACGCGCCGCTGGATGCCCTGGTGCCGCCGATGATATTGCAGCCGCTGCTGGAGAACGCGGTGTACCACGGGGTCGAGCCGGCTAAGGGCGGCGGCACGGTGAGCGTAACCATTTTCGCCAAGGACGATCAGTTGAGCCTGGTGATTCGTAACCCGTGCCATCCGCAGCAGGAGAAGCGCACCGGCAACCGGATGGCGCTGAACAATATCCGCGAGCGGCTGGACCTGCACTTCGACGCCGAAGCGACCCTGCGCGCCTATGAGTCGGGCGATGAATTCGTGGTGCAGATCAGGATGCCCTATCGGCGGGGAAAGACTGTATAGCACACTTCTGATTGTTGAGTGACTTTGGGTTATTCTTTCTCATGGGGGCTTGGAGAACTCCCGAAAGTTGAGCACTCGCCTTTGCGGTGATGATGGGTTGATTGGAGTCTCTTTAGCGTACACGACGAGGATTTTCGATGCCTACCGTACTGCGCCTGCTCGGCTGGCGCTTTCATTTTTACTCGGACGAAGGCCAGGAGCCACCGCATATCCATGTCAGAACCGGTGATGGAGAATGCAAATTCTGGCTTTCGCCGGTACGCCTGGCACGAGTCGATGGTGTGCACCCAACCGAAATACGCCGGATTGAATTCGCCGTAATCGAACATAAAGCCCTGTTTCTGGAGAAATGGCATGAACACACAGGCTGTTGAACTTGATCCACGCGCAGTACGTGCTTGGGCGCAAGGCCGGATGATATTTATCGAGCTTACCGATGGGCGGCAGGTGGGGTTTCCGGCGGCACGCTTTCTACTGCTCGCCAATGCCTCGGATGACGCCTTGGCGCAGGTCGAATTGTGTCTCAATGGCGCGGCGCTACGCTGGGAAGAGTTGGACGAGGACATCACGGTGCGCGGCATCGTCGAGGGCCGGTTCCAGTTGCCGCTGCCTTTGCAGTTGGCGGCATAAGCTGGATGGCTGGTCTTTCCCTGACTGGGCAAATTTGCATACAAGCCTGGTAACGTGATGCGAGATGCCTACGGCATGACTCCAATTAAACCACTTCATATCTTCATCGTCGATGACGAGGCCCCGGCGCGGGCGCGCTTGCGCAGCGTGCTGGAGGATTGCGCCGAGGCGCTGCCGAACGAGGTAGTCGGCGAGGCGGCCTCGGGGGCGGAGGCCTTGGCGGTCTTGGCGCGGCTGTCTGCCGATGTGGTGTTGCTCGACATCCGGATGCCGGGCATGGATGGCATCGAGGTGGCGCGGCAACTGGCCGAGCGGCCCCAGCCGCCGGCGGTGATCTTTGTCACCGCGTATGACACCCATGCGGTGTCTGCCTTCGAGGTGCAGGCGTGCGATTATGTGCTCAAACCGGTGCGCCGGGATCGTCTGATCGAGGCCTTGCGCCGGGTCCGGCCGGCCGCCGTTTCGGCGGTCACCGATTCGGCGCATTTCACGGTGAACGATCGCGGTCGGGTGCTGCGGATTCCCTTGGCGGAGGTGCTATTTCTGCGGGCCGAATTGAAATATGTGACCCTGCGTACCCGCGAGCGGGAGTATGTACTCGACGAGCCGTTGACCAAGCTGGAAGAGGAGTTTGCCGGGGCGATGCTGCGGATTCACCGCAACTGCTTGATTAACCGCACCTGGCTGATCGGCTTTGAATTGCAACGGGATGGCGGCGAAACCGGCTGGGTGGCCATCCTCAAGGATTGGCCGGAGAAGCTGCCGGTGTCACGCCGCCAGCTTCATGTGGTGCGCGAGTTTCGGGCATCCTGATCATCCTTGATCCAGCAGTTGACCCCTTCTTTGTCCCGGTAACGTCATGATGGTGCCGAGTAAATTGGCCATGTCCAAACTCACCCCATGGGTGGGTCGTTTCGGGGCGCATCGCACGTCCCTCGCGCCGCCGGGCGGTGTTGCGAAACTTGCAAATGGAACAAGCATTTGCCGCGTTCCGCGCCTTGCCCGACAACGCGATGAACGCACGCTGCATCCCCGCCCAACTGCCGGATCAAGGATCGTTAAGATTCGGCGGATTAGGTTTTACCATTCAAGGCAGTGACAACAGGAGTCCCGCGATGAACATCTTCAGTGCCTACAATTTGCCTATCACCCTGGTGGTTACCTTGCTCGTCTGGGCTTGGCTCGTCTTGTTCTTCTCGCTGGCGAGCTCGCTGTTCTGATCGTCAGCCGGGCTTTTTTGCTTAATGTGTGGACATCACAGGGCGGACTTCATCTTTTGTAGCGCTTTGGCCACCGTTGCTTTTGGAGTCGCTTAATAGATGTTATGCCCCGGTAGTCATTGTATGAGGTCATTATTGCAACTATGCTGTGACTATTGTCATGTGACCGGGGGCATAAAATGAGCACACAGGTATCGAAATCTCAGTTCAAGGCTAAGGCGTTAGAGTTCTTCCGCCAAGTGGAAGCCAGCGGTGAGTCTGTCGTGGTCACTGACCATGGACAAGCGAAGTTGGAAATCCGCCCCTACATACCCCAAACGCGCAAACCGCTGGATGTCCTGCGTGGCTCCGTGCTCCGGTTTGACAATCCGACTGCCCCGATTGCCGAAGGAGATTGGGAGGCGTTGAAGTGATTGTCCTGGATACTCATGTGCTCATCTGGTGGGTGTCCGGCGACCAGGGACATCTCTCGGATGCGGCGTTACAGGCCATTGAGCAAGAATTGGACGGTGGGCAAATCTTCGTGTCCTCTATTTCGGCGTGGGAGCTGTCTATGCTGGTCGCCAAGGGCGGATTGGTATTGTCGATGGATGTGGCGGAATGGCTGTCTTATGTGGGCAAAATCGAAGCGGTCACCTTTGTTCCCATAGACAATGAGATTGCCGTGAAAAGCAGTGAACTGCCGGGCGATTTCCATAAAGACCCGGCAGACCGACTCATCGTTGCAACCGCACGAAAACTGGCAGCACAGTTGGTGACAGCCGATGAAAAGATTCTTGCCTATCCGCATGTACGGACTATCTGGCAATAGTTAGCGGTGCGTAGCCAATAAGGATCGGCGTGGCTAGTGCTAGTGCTTACTTGCAGTAAGTCTGCGTTAGTTCAGGCGACCAGGGCGGACTTCATCTTTTGCAGCGCTTTGACCTCGATCTGGCGCACACGCTCCGCCGAGATGCCGTATTCGGCCGCCAGCTCATGCAACGTGGCGGGGTCTTCCTCGTTCAACCAGCGCGATTCGACGATGTGACGGCTGCGCGGGTCCAGGCTGTCCAGCGCCTTGCTCAGACCGTGGCTGGCCAGGTGTTCCCGCTCCGAGCGTTCGATGTGGTCGGTCGGCTCGCTGCCCGTGGCCGCCAGGTAGGCGATAGGGGCGAAGCTGTCCTCGTCGTCGGATGAAGCCTCCAGGGCCATGTCGCGGCCATACATGCGAACTTCCATTTCCCGGACGTCACTCGGCTTGACCTTGAGCGTTTCGGCCATCGCCCTGACTGCATCCGTGTCCAGCGTGCCGCTGCCCTGCTTCATGCTGCGCAGGTTGAAGAACAGCTTGCGTTGGGCCTTGGTGGTGGCCACTTTGACCATGCGCCAGTTTTTCAGTATGTATTCGTGAATCTCGGCCTTGATCCAGTGCACAGCGAATGAAACCAGGCGCACGCCCCGCTCGGGGTCATAGCGCTTGACCGCCTTCATCAGGCCGATATTGCCTTCCTGAATCAGGTCGGCATGGGGTAATCCATAGCCCAGATAGCCGCGGGCGATGGCGACCACCAGCCGCAGGTGGGATAGCACCAGCTTGCGCGCTGCTTCCAGGTCGTCCTGATTATGGTAGCGAGCGGCTAACTCGTGTTCCTGCTCGGCGCTGAGGATGGGGAAACGGTTCACCGCCGAGATGTAGCCATCCAGGCTGCCCAGGCTGCTAGGTACCGGAAAATTCAGGGTTGCGGCAGTCATCAATACTCTCCAATATTCTTCCATTGAAATTTTAGCACTCTGTCATAGAGAGTGCTAGCGTTGTCCAATGGGGTTTGAGTCTGAGCGAGTCGCCGAATCGATCAATATGCGAGACATGGAGATCGAAATGAACGACGAACAACTTCGTACCTTGACGGATGTGCAGAGCTTTTTGGACGGGACCGTGGCGATGGATTTCACCTTGGCTTCCGAGGAACGATGGCCGGGATTCTCCCCGACAAACCCGCGCCCATGGGGCCCGCAACGTCGGGATAAATCCCGACCTACAAAACCACCGGCCGGGATTGAAACCCCGTGTGAGATTGCCAGCGTAGGTCGGGATTCTCCCCGACAAACCCGCGCCCATGGGGCCCGCGGCGTCGGGATAAATCCCGACCTACAAAACCACCGGCCGGGATTGAAACCCCGCGCGAGCTTGCCGGTCGTAGGTCACTTCAGATAATCCGCCGCCCATTCGACGTAATGCTCGGCGTGGCCCCGCAAACCGGCGATCTCCGCCTCGGTCAGCGGCCGGACTGCCTTGGTCGGCCGGCCGATATAAAGCCAGCCCGATTCCAGTACCTTGCCCTCCGGGACCAGGCTGCCGGCGCCGAGTAACACGCGCGGCTGCAACACCGCCTTGTCCATGACGATGGCGCCCATGCCGATCAGACACTCGTCGCCAATCTCGCAGCCGTGCAGTATGCAGGCATGGCCGACGGTGACGCGCCGGCCGATAATCAGCGGCGCGCCCGCCGGATCGGCCGGGCTACGGTGGCTGACGTGCAGCACCGAATGGTCCTGGATATTGCTGGCCTCGCCGATGCGGATGAGGTTCACGTCACCGCGGATGACCACTCCGGGCCAGACGGAGACATAGTCGCCCAGCACCACGTCGCCGATCACGGTAGCGGAGGGATGGATGTAAACGGCCTTGCCGAGCGCCGGATAGAGGTCTTGGTAGGATTCGACGGCCATGGCTCTGGATAAATAGGGAAATGCCCAAAGTATAATCCGCCCAATGCCTAATTACAGAACCCGCCATGAATCCCCTGCTTAACTTTACCGGCCTGCCCCGTTTCGCCGAGATCAAACCCGAACACGTCAGCCCGGCCGTGGACCGATTGCTGGCGGAAGGCCGCGCCCTGATCAAGCGGCTCGTCGCCGCCGACGCGGCTCCCGACTGGGAGGGTTTCGTCGCCCCGCTGGAGGATGGCCACGAACACCTGGCCCGCGCCTGGGGCCAGGTTTACCATCTGCATTCGGTGCTCGACAGCCCAGAATTGCGCGCGACCTACAACGAGAACTTGCCCAAGATCACCCAGTATTACGCCGAGCTGGGCCAACACGCCGGCCTTTACCGCAAGTACCAGACGCTGCGCGGACAGCGCGATTTCCAGTCCCTGTCGAGCGAGCGGCGCAAGGTAATCGAAAACGAACTGCGCGATTTCCGCCTGGGCGGCGCCGACCTGCCGGCCGAGCAAAAGGCGCGCTTTCTGGCGATCCAGGAGGCGCTGGCCAAATTGTCGGCGAAATTCGAGGAGAACCTGCTCGACGCCACCAACGCCTGGACCAGGTTCATCGACGACGAGGCCGAGCTGGCGGGCGTCCCGGATGACACCAAGGCACTGTTCCGCGAGTTGGCCGAGGCCGACGGCAAGACCGGCTTCAAGCTCAATCTACAGGCCCCGGCCTTCATGCCGATCATGCAGTTCTGCTCGAACCGGGCGCTGCGCGAAGAGATGTATCGGGCCTATGTCACCCGCGCCTCGGAATTCGGCCCGGATGCCCTGGACAACAGCAAACCGATCGACCGCATCGTCGAGTTGCGCGGCGAGGCGGCACGGATGCTCGGCTTCGCCAACTACGCCGAGCGGTCGCTGGAGGCCAAGATGGCACGCACGCCGGCCGAAGTGCTGGACTTTCTGGAGACCCTGGCGCACCGCGCCAAGCCTTACGCCGAGCGCGACATGGCCGAGTTGCGCGCGTTTGCCGCCAAGGGGCTGGCCCTGCCCGATCTCGCTGCCTGGGATGTCGGCTACGCCTCGGAAAAACTGCGTGAGGCGTGCTACGCATTCTCCGAACAGGAGGTGAAACAATATTTTCCCGAACCGGTAGTCCTGACCGGCCTGTTCCGTCTGGTCGAGACCCTGTACGGCCTGACGATACGCGCCGACCAGGCGCCGGTCTGGCACGACTCGGTGAAGTTTTACGCCATCGATGACCGGGCCGGACAGCGGGTGGGCCAGTTCTACCTCGATCTCTATGCCCGCGACAGCAAGCGCGGCGGCGCCTGGATGGACGACGCCATTACCCGGCGCAGGAAGGCCGACGGCATCCAGACCCCGGCGGCCTATCTGACCTGCAACTTCACCCGGCCGATCGGCGGCAAGCCGGCGGTGTTCAGCCATGACGAGGTGGTCACCCTGTTCCACGAGTTCGGCCACGGCCTGCATCACCTGCTCACCCGCGTCGAGGAGCTGGGCGTGTCCGGCATCAACGGCGTCGAATGGGACGCGGTGGAACTGCCGTCGCAATTCATGGAGAACTTCTGCTGGGAATGGGACGTGCTCAAGCACATGACCGCCCACGTAGAAAGCGGCGCGCCGCTGCCACGCACGCTGTTCGACAAGATGCTGGCGGCAAAAAACTTTCAGGCCGGGATGCAAACCCTGCGCCAGATCGAGTTTGCCCTGTTTGACATGCACCTCTACAGCGACTTCGACCCGACCGCGCAAACCCCTCTGCAACTGTTGGCCGCCTTGCGCCAACGGGTCGCCGTGGTCATCCCGCCCGACTACAACCGCTTTCCAAACACCTTTTCGCACATCTTCGCCGGCGGCTACGCGGCCGGCTATTACAGCTACAAGTGGGCGGAGGTGCTGTCGGCCGACGTCTATGCCCTGTTCGAGGAAAACGGCGTTTTGAACCCGGCCATCGGCGAGCGGTTCTGGAGCGAGATACTCGGCGTCGGCGGCAGTCGGGAGGCCATCGAGTCGTTCAAGGCATTTCGCGGCCGCGAACCGACCATCGACGCGCTGCTGAGGCATAATGGCATGGTCTGATCGTGTATCGGGAGGCATTTCGTGAAACGCTACGTCCTTTTTCTGCTGGCCCTGACCCTCGCCCTGCCGGCCGCCGCCGAGCTATACCGCTGGACCGACGCCCAGGGCCATGTGCATTATTCCGACTCGCCGCCGCCGGCCAACATCAAGCAGATGAAACGCATCAACACGCCGAGCGCCGACAGTGACGGAGCGGCCAAATCCGGCCCGCCGGTCACGCTCTACAGCGGCAATTGCGGCGCCACCTGCGTTCAGGCCGCAGATTACCTGCGCCAGCGCGGCGTCCCCTTCAAACTGAAAAACGCCGACCGCGACCCCAAGCTGGCCAAGGAACTGAAACAACGTACCGGCGCGCTGGAGGTACCGGTACTGTTTATCGGCGAGTCGATGCAGCGCGGTTATTCACCTTCGGTCTGGGACAAGATGCTGGAAGTTGCCGGCTATCCCGGCCCAGCCAAGAAGGCCATCGAACAACCAGGCGAAACGCCGGCGCCGGAGCCGGCCAAGAACTGATGACGATCTCGACCTTGCCGCAACTGGCCGAGGCGGTACGCAGCTTTGGCCGCGAGCGCGACTGGCAGCGCTACCACACGCCCAAGAACCTTGCCGCCGCACTGATCGTCGAGGCGGCGGAACTGCTCGAACCGTTCCAATGGCTCACCCCCGAGGAGAGCATCGACCTGCCTGAGGCCAAGCGCGAGGCGGTGCGTCAGGAGATGGCCGACGTGCTGATCTATCTGGTCAGCCTGGCCAACTACCTGGACATCGACTTGTTGAAGGCCGCCGAGGACAAGCTGGCGATCAATGCCCGGAAATACCCGGTCGAGAAGGCCAAGGGCAATGCCACGAAATATGATGAGTTGATCTGAACCATGAGCTATTACCGACAGCACCTGTTTTTCTGCCTCAACCGGCGCGAGGACGGCGCACCTTGCTGCACCGATCACGATGCCGAAGCGATGTTCGAACACGCCAAGAATAAGGCCAAGCAACTCGGCCTGCACGGCAAGGGCGGCGACTGCCGGGTCAATCGCGCCGGCTGTTTAGGCCGCTGTGACAAGGGTCCGGTCTGCGTGGTCTATCCCGACGCAGTCTGGTACACCTATGTCGATGCGGCCGACATCGACGAGATCGTTGAATCCCACCTGCGCGACGGCAAGGTAGTGGAACGGCTGAAAATCGATTGATGCGCGGTCCGCCGGCTATCGAGAGCGCCCACGCGGGCCTGCTTGGGAGTGGCAGCCACGCCAGCATGACCGCGCCCCTGACTATCGCCCACCTGACCAAACGCTACGGCGATCAAGCCGTGGTGGATGACATCGACCTGACCATCGCCGCCGGCCAGTGCCACGGCCTGCTCGGCCCCAACGGCGCCGGCAAGACCACCACGCTCAGGCTGGCCTTAGGCCTGATCGAGGCCGACGCCGGCGACATCCGCTTGCTCGGCCAGGCGATGCCGGCAGGCGCCCGCGCCGCTCGCGCGCGGGTCGGCGTGGTGCCGCAGGTGGACAGCCTGGACCCCGATTTCACGGTGCGGGAAAATTTGTTGACCTATGGCCGCTATTTCGGCCTCGACCGCGCCGAGGTTGAGGTCCGGGTACCCGACCTGCTCGATTTCGCCGGTCTGGCCGGCAAGGGCGACGCCAGCGTCGCCAGCCTGTCCGGCGGCATGAAACGACGGCTGACCCTGGCCCGCGCCCTGATAAACGACCCGGACCTGGTGATCCTGGATGAACCCACCACCGGCCTCGACCCCCAGGCCCGACACCTGGTCTGGCAGGGACTGCGCCGGTTGATCGGCAAGGGCAAGACGCTGCTCCTGACTACCCATTTCATGGACGAGGCCGAGCGACTGTGCGACCGCATCAGCATCATCGACCGCGGCCGCATCATCGTCGAAGGCTCGCCGCGCGAGCTGATCCGCGCCCACATCGAGCCGCAGGTGGTCGAGGTCTACGGCGACGCCCTGGCCGACTGGCGGGTCTGCGCGCTCGACCTGTGCCAGCGCTGCGAGCAAGTCGGCGAGACCCTGTTTTGCTACACCACCGACCCCGAGCCGGTGATCGCCGAACTGGACAGGCACCCGACGCTGCGCTACCTGCACCGGCCGGCCAACCTGGAAGACGTGTTCCTCAAACTGACCGGCCGGGACTTGAGGGACTGAAATTGAGCCTTGTATCTTGAATCTGAAATGAACTGGTTCCCTGTCTGGCAGCGCAACTTTCTGGTCTGGAAAAAGCTGGCCGCGCCCTCCATCCTCGGCAACCTGGCCGATCCGCTGCTGTATATGCTCGGGCTGGGTTATGGCCTGGGCCAGTTTCTGGGCAAGGTCGAGGGCGTACCTTACCTGCACTTCCTGGCCGCAGGCTCGCTGGCCTACAGCGTGATGAACAGCGCCACCTTCGAGACCCTCTATTCGGCCTTCTCCCGTATGCATGTGCAAAAGACCTGGGACGCCATCCTGAATACGCCGCTGTCGCTGACCGACGTGCTGGTAGGCGAATGGCTGTGGGCGGCGACCAAGAGCCTGCTTTCCGGCCTGGCCATCCTGGCGGTAATCTGGGGGCTCGGCTTGTACGCCGATTTCGCGCTAACCTTGTGGTTGCTGCCGGTGATCGTGCTGACCGGCCTGTGCTTCGCCGGGCTTGGTCTGATGGTGAATTCGGTGGCGCCCAATTATGATTTTTTCATGTATTACTTCAGTCTGGCGATCACCCCCATGGTCTTGTTGTCCGGGGTGTTCTATCCCACCGACGCCCTGCCCGACTGGCTCGCGGGCCTGGCCACCGCGCTGCCGCTGACCCATGCCATCGACCTGGCACGACCACTGATCCTGGGCCAGTTGCCGACCTTGCCGCTGCTTCATGGCGCCGTCCTGCTGGCCTATGGCGGCGCCGGTTTCGCCGCCGGCCTGGCCCTCACCCGGCGCCGGTTGCTGCGTTGACGGCTGCACCTGAGTCGGCTGCGCGGGGCCGGAGGCCATATTCAGGACCACACTGGGATCAACACCGAAGTACCAGGCCGCCAGGGCAATGGCGATGGTGCCGATGCCGATATGCCGGCCGCCAACCGGCAGGCCGCCGAAGCCACCGCCCCGGCGATCCTCGACGTTACTGCTCTCCCGCTCGTCATCCAAACGCACACCGCACCTCCAGTCAGTTGGCCTTGTAATCGAGATGGCCGTCGATCACGCTGTAACGCACCCGCCCCTGCATCTCGTAGCCCAGGAACGGACTGTTCTTGCCCAGGCTGAGGAGGGCCCGCTTGCTCACCGTCCAAGT
>JAIMKU010000018.1:0-23666 GCA_020692235.1 Hydrogenophilus sp. | reverse complement strand
CCACACCCAGGATGTCAGCCGCCTTGTAGGTAATCGGGGCAAGTGCATCCGCGAGGCTCAGGCCCGCCTCTCGCGCCCATTTCAGGGTCAGCGGCAACAGCAGTTCAACGCCGGTGACGCCCGGTTCAGATTCCTGGAAGGGCTTTTCCTTGGCGTTATCGTCCACCGGCGCGTGGTCGGAACAGATGGCGTCGATCACGCCGTTCTTAAGGGCCTGGCGAATGGCCTCCCGATCCCGCTGACTGCGGAATGGCGGGGTCACATGACAATTGGCGTTGAAGTCGGCGACATCCATATCAGTCAGGTGAACGTGATGGATGGCGACGTCACAGGTGATGGGCAAACCATCCGCCTTGGCCTGGCGCACCATCTCCACGCCGGCCCGGCTGGACAGCCGGCAAAGGTGGACCCGTGCCCCGGTCTCGCGCACCAGCAGGATGATGGTGGCCAGCGCCACGGTCTCGGCCGGCACGGGAATGGCCGCCAGGCCAAGGCGAGCCGAGACGATGCCGTCATGCACCACGCCGCCCTTGCCCAGATGCGCGTCCTCGGGCCGCAACCAGACCGGCAGGTTCAAGGTCGAGGCATACTCCAGCGCATGCAACAGCACCCGGGTGTCCACGATCGGTGAATTCGCCTGACTGAAGGCCACGCAGCCCGCCTCGGTCAGTTCGGCCATCTCGGTCAGCCGCTCGCCCTGCAACTTCCAGGTCAATGCCCCGACCGGATAAACCCGTGGCCCAGGACTGCCCTCGGCGCGGAACTTGAGCATCTCCACCAGCCCCGGCTCGTCCAGCGGCGGATCGGTATCGGGCGGGCAAGCCAGCGAGGTGATGCCACCCGCCGCCGCCGCGTGCATCTCCGATTCCAGCGTCGCCATGTATTCAAAGCCTGGTTCGCGCAGGCGTACCGCCAGGTCAACCAAACCAGGGGCGACCACCAGCCCGGTGGCATCGATCTCGGCATTGGCGTGAAAATCCGCCGGCGCCTGGCCCAGGGCCACGATCCGGCCGGCCGCAAGATAGACGTCCCGGACCGCATCCAGGCCGCTGGCAGGGTCGATGACACGACCGTTTTTGATCTGGATTTTCATGATTCTTTATCCGCGCACGAATAAACACGAATGAATTTATTCAACACACCAAACGTTTCCACTCGAGCTTTCCTATCGCGCCAAAATTCAAGAGCAAACAAACCGCCATGCCCGCCCCCACGATCTCATACACTTCATCACCCAGTTCAAGGGTTGCCATGCGTGATTATTCGTGGACCAGATTTTTAACTCCCCGCCACCATGCTCATCACCGCCATCCGCACTGCGATGCCGAAGGTCACCTGTGGCAGGATCACCGAGTGACTGCCGTCAGCCACGTCGGAGTCGATCTCGACGCCCCGGTTCATCGGCCCGGGGTGCATGACGATGGCGTCCGGTTTGGCCAGTTTCATCTTGTCCGGGGTCAGGCCCCAGTGCTTGTAGTACTCGCCCGCCGAGGGCAGCAGGTCACCCTGCATCCGCTCATTTTGCAGGCGCAGCATGATGATGACGTCGCAGTCCTTGATGCCGGTCTCCATGGTGTAGTGGACATGTACGCCCATGCTTTCCACTTCACGCGGCAGCAGGGTCTTGGGCGCCACCACGCGCAGCTCGGGGCAGCCCAGGGTGGTCAGGGCATGTATCTGGGAGCGGGCCACACGGGAGTGCAGGACATCGCCGACGATGGCCACAGTGAGGTTGTGGAAGCCGCCCTTGTAGTGGCGGATGGTGAACATATCCAGGAGCCCCTGGGTCGGGTGGGCGCAGCGGCCGTCGCCGGCATTGACCACCGAGATGTGCGGCGCGACGTGATGGGCGATCAGGTTTGGTGCGCCACTGGAGGCATGGCGGACCACAAACATATCGGCCTGCATGGCTGACAGGTTGGCCACCGTGTCGAGCAGGGTCTCGCCCTTGTTCTGCGAGGAGGTGGCGATATTCAGGTTGAAGACATCGGCCGATAGCCGTTTGGCAGCGATCTCGAAGGTGGTGCGGGTGCGGGTGGAGTTCTCGAAGAACAGGTTGAACACCGCTTTGCCGCGCAGTAGAGGGACCTTTTTCACTTCCCGGTCGCCGATCGAGACGAAGGACTCGGCAGTGTCCAGTATCTGGGTCAGGATGCGGGCCGGCAGGCCGTCCAGCGTCAACAGGTGATGGAGCTTGCCATCGGGCGTGAGTTGCAGATTCCGGATCATGGCGCCGCCTGTCTCAGCATCAGCCGCAGTTGGCTGTGGTCATCCCGCTCCAGCGAGATGTGTTGCCCCGCTTCCAGGTCCATTTTCACCCCCGAGAAATCGGGGCAGATGGGCAACTCCCGTCCGCCCCGGTCAACCAAGACCGCCAGCCGAATGCTGGCCGGACGACCGTAATCGAACACCAGATTGATCGCCGCCCGGATGGTGCGGCCGGTGTACAGCACATCATCGATCAGCAGTATAGGCCGGCCCTCCAACTCGAACGGTATGTTCGACGGCTTGACCTCGGGGTGCAGTCCGATGCGGGAAAAGTCGTCCCGGTAGAAGGCGATGTCCAGCACCCCGCACGGCAGATCAAGCCCCAGCCGTTCGAGCAGCGCATCCATCACCCAGACGCCGCCGGTGTGGATGCCCAGCAAGGCGCTATCCGGATGCAGATGCGGACGAATCTGCTCAACCAGTCGGTCGAGGAGTCGGTTCGGATCGGGTAAATTCATTTTGAAAAATAGTCCTGCAAAATTTCCTGGGCGGCCAGGCTGTCCAGCGCCGCCTTGTTGGCCCGGACGCTACGGCCCATCTCGCGCAACCGGCCTTCGGCCGCGACCGAGGTCAGGCGTTCATCCACCAGTTCGACCGGCAGGCCAAAGCGGCCGTGCAACTGGTTGGCGAAGCGCCGGCAACGCTTGCTCAGATCATGCTCCTCGCCGTCCAGGGTCATGGGCAGGCCCACCACCAGTTCCACTGGCCGCCATTCGGCAATCAAGGCACCGATGCGCGCAAAACGCGGGTCGTTGGCCGCCTCGGCGATCGTCTCCAGCGGATGGGCCAGCAGGGTCTCCCAATCGCCCACCGCCACGCCGATCCGCTTGAGCCCGAAGTCAAAGGCCAGGACCGAGCCTTTCAAGCGTGGCCGGCCTCTTCCGACAACATAGCAGGATCGACCCCCAATAGCAGCATGGCCGCCGCAAGTCGTTCCTGCGGCGGCAAGCCAAAGATTACCGCCGGGTCGGCCGACACCGATAGCCAGGCGTTCTGTTTGATCTCGGCCTCCAACTGACCGGGGCCCCAGCCGGCATAGCCCAGAGCAACGATGATCTGCTCAGGGCCCTCGCCGTGGCCGGTCGCTTCCAGAATGTCCTTGGAGGTGGTCAGACCGATCCGGTCGTTCACCGGCAGGGTCGAATTCCAGTTGCCCACCGGCTGGTGCAACACGAAGCCGCGTTCCACCTGGACCGGGCCGCCGAAATAGGCCGGCTGCTTCGCCAGCGCCTCATTTTCCACCTTGATGCCGATTTGCTCGAACAGTGTGTCCAGAAACATTTTGGTCGGTCGGTTCACCACCACGCCCAGCGCCCCATCCGGATTGTGGTCGCATATATAGGTCAGCGCCCCGGCGAAATTGGGGTCCGTCATGTTGGGCATGGCGATCAAAAAGTGATTGGTGAAATTGGCATCTTTCATGGCGACGAATTGTACCTCTCCGTGCCGCGCCGCAACTTGCCGCTACAATAACCAGGGTGAGCAGACATTTAGAAGGACGGTCATAGGCCATGCGTCACGCCAGTCTCATTCCCCATCCCGCCACATCCGGCGGCCGGGTGGTCAGCCTCGACGTTCGCGTTTCGGTTCAGCCGGGCGGCGAGTTGACCTTGACCTACACGCTCTCAGGCGAGATCGCCGGCCTGCTGATCCCGGAACCGGCGACGCCAGGCCGCGCCGACGGCCTCTGGCGCCACACCTGTTTCGAGGCCTTCGTCATGATGGCAAACGGACCGGCCTACCGTGAATTCAACTTCTCGCCCTCGGGCGAGTGGGCCGCCTATCGCTTTAGCAGCTATCGCGTCGGCGGCCCGCTGGAACAGGTCCAGGCGCCGACCATCTGCTGCCGCGCCTGCGACTGCGCGATCGAACTCGAAGCGCATCTGCCCGGATTGGCGCGCCCCGATGGTATTCGGTTGCTCCTGGGCCTCTCGGCGGTGCTGGAACACACGGATGGCACGCTGAGTTACTGGGCACTCCGCCACCCGCCCGGCAAGCCCGACTTCCACCATACTGACGGTTTTATACTGAGCCTCGATCAACCATGAAGTTCGGCATTGACCGCCTGCTTGAAGACCCGACTTTGCGCACCCCGCTCAAGCGTCGTCGTATCGCCTTGCTGGCCCATCCAGCCTCGGTGACGGGCAACCTGACCCACTCTATGGATGTCCTGGCGGCGCTGCCGGATATCCATCTCAGCGCCGCCTTCGGCCCGCAACACGGTCTGCGCGGCGACAAGCAGGACAACATGGTGGAGTCTCCGGATTTCTTCGACCCGGTGCATGGCATCCCGGTATTCAGTCTGTACGGTGCCGGCCGCCGGCCGACCGAGACCATGCTGGACACCTTCGACGTCTTGCTGGTCGACTTGCAGGACCTGGGTTGCCGCATCTACACCTTCATCACCACCCTGCGCTATGTGCTGGAGGCCGCCGCCCGGCACGGCAAGGCGGTCTGGGTGCTGGACCGGCCCAACCCGGTCGGCCGGCCGGTTGAAGGCCTCAGCCTGCGCCCCGGCTGGGAGAGCTTCGTCGGCGCTGGCCCCATGCCCATGCGCCACGGCCTCACCCTGGGCGAGATGGGCCGGTGGTTCATCCGGGAACTCAAGCTGGAAGTGGATTACCGGGTCATCGAAATGACCGGCTGGAGGCCCGAGGCAGCCCCCGGCTACGGCTGGCCGCTGGGCGAACGGGACTGGATCAATCCCAGTCCCAATGCGCCGAACATCAGCATGGCCCGCTGCTACGCCGGCACCGTCATGCTCGAAGGCACCACGCTTTCAGAAGGCCGTGGCACCACCCGGCCGCTGGAGATGTTCGGCGCACCCGACATCGACGCCCGCGTGGTCATCGCGAAAATGCACGACCTCGCCCCACACTGGCTGGGCGGCTGCCGGCTACGCGAATGCTGGTTCGAGCCGACCTTCCACAAACACGCCGGCATGCTCTGCTCGGGCGTACAAATCCATGTCGAGACCGGCTACGACCACCACGCCTTCAAACCCTGGCGGCTGCTGGCGCTGGCCTTCAAGGCCATCCGAACCTTGCAGCCGGATTACCCGCTCTGGCGCGATTTTCCCTATGAATATGAAAACGATCGGCTGGCCATCGACCTAATCAACGGCAGCCCGCTATTGCGCGAGTGGGTGGACGATGGCGCGGCACAACCGGCTGACCTGGAAGCGTTGGCCGCCCGTGACGAAGCGGCCTGGCGCGAGATACAGGCCTCGTTAATGCTTTATCGCTAAGCCCTGCCGCACGGTTGGATAACGCAGTCGGTAGCGCAGTTCACCCTTGATCCGCTCATTGGTCAGCCGCCTCGATTCGCTCAGGAATGAGCGCATGGCCGGCGTCACCGCCGCCATGACCTCTTCCTTCGCCAACCGGGGCGGACGGGCCACGCCGATGGTGTCGGCGACCACGTCGAACCAGTCGCCCATCTTCAGACCGCTGTCGTCAACCGCGTTGTACAACCGGTTCCGGGCGCCCCGGAACAGGGCGGCGACGGCCAACCCGGCCAGATCGTCGGCGTGGATGTGGTTGGTGTAGATGTCGTCCTCCGGGCGCAGGGCGGGCAAGCCTTTGCGGACCCGCTCCTCGGGCATCCGGTCGTTGGCGTAGATGCCCGGCGCACGCAGGATGACGAGGCCCACTCCGGCGCACCTGGCCCAGCGCCTGAGCTGCCGCTCGGCATCCTGACGCCGCCTGGCGCGGGCGTTCACAGGCCGGGCCGGCCGGGTCTCCGGCACCACCGCGCCGGCGCAGTCGCCATAAACGCCGCTGGTGCTGACGTAGATCAGCGTCCGGGGTAAACTCGTCGCGCTCAAGGCAGCAACCAAGTGGCGGGTACGCGGATCGCGTTCGCCCTCTGGCGGCGGCGGCGCGAAGTGGAACACCACGTCGGCCAAACCGGCGATGCGGCGCAGACTGCGCCGGTCGTCGAGGTCGCCGAGGACCGGGATCACCCCTGCGGCGCGCAGTTCGGCAGCCCGTTCCGGTGTGCGCAGCAGACCGTAGACGCGAGCCTTGCCGCGCAGTTGCCGGGCGGCCCTGAGGCCGATATCGCCGCAGCCGGCTATCAATATTCGTAACATGCTTAGTCTCAAAAAGGAATTAACAATGCCTCACCAGGTCACCCTCCAACCCAGCGGCCGCCAGTTTACCGCGCTGGACGACGAAACCGTGCTGGAAGCCGCGCTGCGGGAAAACCTGGCCCTGCCTTACGGCTGCCGCAACGGCGCCTGCGGGACCTGCAAGGGCAAGGTGCTATCCGGCACGGTGGACTATGGCGCACACCAGGCCGAGACCTTGACCGATACCGACAAGGCCCGGGGGCTGGCGCTGTTCTGCACCGCCAAGCCCACCTCCGATCTGGTGATCGAGGCCAAGGAGATCGGCGCGACCCAGAACATTCCGGTCAAGACCTTGCCCTGCCGGGTGGAAAAGATGGAAAAACTGGCCGCCGATGTGATGGCGCTCTGGCTCAAGCTGCCCAGCAGCGAACGATTGCAGTTCCTGCCTGGGCAGTACATCGACTTTATGCTCAAGGATGGCAAGCGGCGCAGTTTTTCGCTGGCCAACGTGCCGGAGGAGGATGCCCTGCTGGAACTGCACATCCGCCATGTGCCCGGCGGTTTCTTCACCGACCAGGTGTTCGGCGCCATGAAGGTCAAGGACATTGTGCGCATCAACGGGCCGCTGGGCAGCTTCTTCCTGCGCGAATCGGATAAGCCCATCGTCTTCCTGGCCGGCGGCACTGGCTTTGCCCCAATCAAGAGCATCTTGAGCCACGCATTCCATCATGGCGGCAGCCGCCAGATGGCGCTCTACTGGGGTGCGAAGTCGCTGGCCGATCTATACCTGGCGGCGCTGCCGGCGCAGTGGCAGAGCGAGCATGGCAACTTCAGCTTCATCCCGGTGCTGTCCGAACCGGGGCAGCAAGACCAATGGAGCGGCCGCACCGGTCTCGTCCATCGGGCGGTGCTGGCCGATTTCGCTGATCTGTCCGGTTATGAGGTGTATGCCTGCGGGGCACCGCCGATGATCGAGGCGGCGAAACGGGAGTTCATGGCCAAAGGGCTGCCGGAAGCGGCGTTCTACTCGGACTCGTTCGCCTTCCAGTAGGCTATCGCGGCGGCCGCCGCGCCTACAGGGCAGATGTTCGAGCCGGCTCAAGCAATTTTTTTTCGGCGCTCTGGCGAGCGGCGGCCAATTCCCCGACCTCGGTTTTTATAGCCTTCAAGTAATACTCGACGACCTGATTTTTCCCCTCCGCCAGGGCGGCATGGGCGGCGATCAAGGCCGCCAGTGGCAGGTGTTCCCTGTTCAGTGCGCTATCCGCCAGAGTGAGTGCATGAGCGGTTTGGCCGGACAGGTAGGCGGCCATGGCACGGGACAACTCGTCTTTCGCCTTGTCGCTACGCCGGCGCCGATGCCAGGCCCGGACATCGGCCGGCAGGCGCAAGGCAAGGCGCACCAGGCGGGCACCGGCATAGACACCGCCGAACAACAGCAATAGGGCGATGGCGGCCAGCATGAAGGATATCTCCAGCCGCCAGGGCGGCAGGACGACCACGACATAACCGGCATCGAAACGGGCCAACAATGTGATCGCCACCGCCAGGATGAACAGCAGCAAAAACCACAGCACCGGACGCATTAGCGCACCACCCCGGCCATCGAACGAAGCACCCCCAGGCTGTCGTTCAGATTGGCGTTTTGCAGTGCCACCGGCATGGTCGCCAATTCTTTCAGGTCTTGCGCCACGCCACGGGTCAGGCCGTCGTTGCGGTTGAAATATTGGTCCAGCCACTGCCGGCTGGCGGCGATGTCGGCACGGAAGGTGACCTCGTCGCGCTGCAATGCGGCCAGCCGCGCCGACAACAGCCTGAGTTTGAGGTTCTGGCGCAGAAAATAGATTTGCGAGGGCGCCAGCAGGGCCTGATCGGGGCGGTCCAGGCGGCGGATGCGCACCAGTTGCTTGATCTCGCCCCAGGTCTCGGCGCCCAGCCGGCCCATCCAGTCCATGGTGCCGGTGCGTTTTGGGGCGCTGGGCGGGATGGGGGTTTCCCGATCGGATTCCAGTTTCAGCTTGTCGACAGTCTGCAGCAGGGCATCGAGTCGGGCATTGATGCCGACCATGTCGGCCGCCGGCAACAATTTGAGTCGGGCCGAATCACGGCCGATGGCCGCCTGAAGACGCTCGAACTGGGGCTTCTTCATGCGCGCAATGCGGGCCGCTGCGCCATCCAGACCGAGCACGGCGGCCCGGACATTACCCGCCATCGCCAGTTGCTGATCGGCCAGCAACAGGGTCTGCTCGATGTCGGCCAGGAGCCGTTCATCCTGGCCGCGAGCCAGTTCCCGATACATCGCCTCGAGCGCCAGTTGCTGGTTCTGGGCCTCTAGCGCCTTGCTATCCAGGGCCGCGGTGCGGGCCGCCAGGGCATCGACGGTTGTGCGCACCTCGCGGGCGGCGGCGCGCGCTTCCTTGCTGGAACTGTCGAACTCGCCGATCCGGCGGGCCAACTGAAATTCAAGGTCATGGATGCGCGTCTGCATGTACCAGAACAGGCCACCGGCGGCGGCCATGGCCAGTAGCGCCAGGATCAAGGTCAGCGACAACAGCCAACCGCGTCCCGACGACGGGCCCGGCAATGGTGAAGAGGTAGTCGTTTCAGTCATGTCGGACATTAAACCAGTCCAGCAAGCCGGTGACCAGTCCGGCGTCGCCTGGCGGAGTCACGATCGCGACCGCCACACCACGATCACGGGCGGCGGCGGCGATGCGCTCGTGCATGGCGAACAGCGGCGTGGTGCGTAACAGCGCGGCGCCCTCCTGGCCCAGCAGGTCGAACAGATTGGCGACTATTTCCCGGCTGGTCACGGTCACCGCCTGGATGCCGCCTTGACGCCATAACGCCAATAAGGGTTGCGCGTCGGCCTGCGGCTTGATACGCCGGTAGGCCTCCGCATAAACCACCGTCGCGCCGCGCTGGCGCAGGGTGTCAGCCAGCAGCTCCCGGCCGCCCTCGCCGCGCACGATCAGGATGCGTTTGCCAGCCACGTCGTGCATGGCGGCAAGGTCAAGCAGGCTTTCGCTGTCGCTCCCTGCGGCGGATACCAGTACCGGCCCCGCGCCATAACTCGCCAGGGCACGAGCCGTGGCCTGGCCCACGGCGGCCAGGGCAAACCCTCGCGGCCAATCGTCATGGCGTTCCAGAATGAACGGCCAGGCCCGCTCGACCGAGGTGGGACTGATGAACAGGATGAGGTCATAGTCGCGCAGATTGCCAATGACATGGGCCAGCGCGCGGATATTTTCCGGCGCGGCGATGGCCAAGGCAGGAAACAGGATGGCGCTACCGCCCAGTCCTTCGATGCGCGCCGCCAAGCCGTCCGCCTGCTCGGCCGGCCGGGTAATCAGGATGCCGCTCCCGGTCAAAGGACCAGCGTTCATCCTATGCGCTGGATCAATTCGGCCAACAACTGATCCGCACCCTGGTCGATCAGCGCCTGGCCGACGCGAAGGCCCAGCGCATCGGGGTCGGCCATCTCGCCTTCGGCCTCGGCCCGATAGACACGCACGCCTTCCAGGTCGGCGACGAAGCCGCGCAGATGGAGCCGGCCATTTTTTGCCGTTGCGTAACCGCCAATGGGCGCCTGGCAACCGCCCTGCAACAGCCTGCTCATGGCCCGTTCGGCTCGTACGCAGGCCGCCGTGACCGGATCATTGAGCGGCGCCAGCAATTGGGCGATCTCCGGCTGGCCACTGCGAATCTCGATGCCCAGCGCGCCCTGGCCCGCGGCCGGCAGGCTTTCTTCTGGCGACAGGATGGCGGCGATGCGCTCGGCAAAACCCAATCGTTTCAGCCCCGCCGAGGCCAGTATGATGGCGTCGTACTGGTCCTCGTCCAGCTTGCGCAGACGGGTATTGACGTTACCGCGCAGGGTATCGACATCGAGATGCGGGTAACGGGCGCGCAACTGGGACTGGCGGCGCAGGCTCGATGTACCGACCCTGGCGCCCTGAGGCAGCGCGGCCAGCGACTTATAGCGGTTGGAAACCAGCGCATCGCGCGGGTCTTCACGCGGGGGGATGGCGGTTAGCTCGAAGCCTTCCGGCAGGTCCATCGGCACATCCTTGAGTGAATGCACCGCCAGATGCGCCTGATCGGCCAGCATGGCCTGCTCCAGCTCCTTGACGAACAGCCCCTTGCCGCCGACTCGGGACAAGGGCGAATCGAGTATCTGGTCACCCAGCGTGGTCATCCCCAGTAACTCGACGGTCAGACCGGGATGCAGCGTCTGGAGGCGGTCGCGGATATGGTGAGCCTGCCACAGGGCAAGCTGGCTTTCACGGGTAGCGATGATGAGTTTTTTGGGCATGGGAGTGGGTCGGCAAGGTAGGCTAGAATCAAGCCAATATTTAAGGAGGCGCAGAGTATGACTAAAAAAGTCGGTGCATGGTTGACTGCAATATTAGCATGTGCCGCGTTCGGCGCATGGGCCGGGGAAGGCGTGCCGCCCGTTCGCAACCTGCATAAAGAGGCTGCGGCCGCGCGGGCAAGGTGCGCGGCCGGGCGTCGGCGCCCGGAAATTAGGGCAGTGGCATAATTCACCTTTACGCCGAACTATGACTCGCCATGTCCAGCACCAATAAAACCTGGTCCGAACGTTTTTCCGAACCCGTTTCAGAACTGGTAAAGCGCTACACCGCCTCGGTGTTCTTCGATAACCGTCTGGCCCGCCACGATATCAAGGGTTCGCTGGCGCACGCCAGGATGCTGGCAAGGCAGGGCATTATTCCGCCCGAGGACCTCACCGCCATTGAGGCCGGCATGACGACGATACTGGCCGAGATCGAACGCGGCGAGTTCGTCTGGAACCTGGACGACGAGGATGTTCACCTCAACATCGAGAAGCGCCTGACCACCCTGGCCGGCGATGCCGGCAAGCGGCTGCACACCGGTCGTTCGCGCAACGACCAGGTGGCTACCGATATCCGGCTGTGGCTGCGCGACGAGATCGACCGCATCGTCGGCCTGATCGGCGCATTTCAGACCAGCCTGCTCGACCTGGCGCAACGGCACGCTGCCACGCCCATGCCCGGCTTTACCCATTTGCAGGTTGCCCAGCCGGTTACCTTCGGCCACCATCTAATGGCCTATGTCGAGATGAGCCAGCGCGACAAGGAGCGCCTGCTCGACTGCCGCAAGCGGGTCAACCACATGCCGCTCGGCGCCGCCGCGCTGGCCGGCACCAGCTACCCCATCGACCGCGCTGCCGTCGCCGCCGAACTGGGCTTCGATGCAGTGTGCGAGAACTCGCTCGACGCCGTCTCCGACCGCGACTTCGCCATCGAATTCACCGCCGCCTGCGCCCTGCTGATGACCCACCTGTCGCGCCTGTCTGAAGAGCTGGTTCTGTGGATGAGTCCACGTTTCGGCTTTATCGACCTGCCTGACCGCTACTGCACCGGGTCGAGCATCATGCCGCAGAAAAAGAACCCGGACGTGCCCGAACTGGTGCGCGGCAAGACCGGCCGGGTCAACGGCCATCTGGTCGCCCTGTTGACCCTGATGAAGTCACAACCGCTGGCCTACAACAAGGACAACCAGGAGGATAAGGAGCCGCTGTTCGACACCGTCGACACCGTGGTCGATACATTACGGATTTATGCCGACATGCTGGCCGGGCTGAACGTGAAGGAGCACTGCGTGCGCGCCACCAATATGCGTGCCGCGCTGACCCAGGGTTACGCCACCGCAACCGATCTGGCCGACTATCTGGTCAAGAAGGGCCTGCCCTTCCGCGACGCCCATGGCGCGGTAGCCAAGGCGGTCCGGATCGCCGAGACTACCGGTCGCGACCTGCCGCAACTCTCTCTGCTTGAACTGAAGGAATTCTCGCCACTGATCGAGGCGGACGTATTCGACGTCCTCACCGTGGAAGGCTCGCTGGCCAGCCGCAACCACATCGGTGGCACCGCGCCGGCGCAGGTACAGGCGGCGATCAACCGGGCGCGGCAACGGCTATCTCTTTAGTAATAGCGGGGTGCCAGCCATCCATGTTATCTTCAAATATATTTGGATATGTAACTCGACGACACCCGATATCACTGATGCCGCCGCCGGACACGATTCGTGATCGAAAAAATCATTGCCTAGAAGGGGAATCTCATGATGGATAGCGGAAAGTTCAAGGGCAGTATTCGAACCAAGATACTGGGCGGCGTTCTTGCCCTCGAAATCTTGCTGGTGGCCTGTTATACCGGTGTTCTTTACTACTCTGCGAGTCAGGGCATTGCCCTGGCTGCGCAAAAGGCAGTGGAGCGATCGCAAGGCATTTTCGACCTTCTCATGGAGAACGATACCAAGATGCTCGGCGCCGCCATGGATTCCTTCGCCACCAATTCCTCGGTCAGACAAGCCTATGCCGACCATCAGGATCGGCAGCAACTCCTGGCTGCCACACAGGGCCTCTACCGCAGCAACAAGCTCCGCTATGGCATCAGCCATATATACTTCATCGACAAGGACGGAACATGCTACCTGAGGGTGCATAACGCCGGGAAATTTGGTGACACTATCGACCGTGAGACATTCTTGCAGGCCAGGGCATCGGGACTTGCGGCCAGCGGGATCGAACTCGGGAAGCACGGAGAATTTGCGCTGCGCCGGGTCATGCCGTACATCCATAACGGCAGCCTGGTCGGTTACCTGGAGTTCGGTGAAGAAATCGATCATTTCAATAGCCTGATGAAAAAGCAGGCCAGTGTCGATGTCGCCGTATTGGTGGATAAGAACTTTTTGCAGGAGGCCGATTACCGGGGCGGCATGAAGGTGAAAAACAAGACCGACAACTGGGATGCCATGAAGGACTACGTCATGGTCAACAGCACCCTGGACGACCCCACGAGCGTGGTTTCTGCCCTTCAGGGAGATCAGCTTAGCGCGCTCAAGACCGCCACCCATCTGGGGACGGTTGCTAATGGGTCTGCCACCTTCGCGAAGGGGATATTCCCACTCAAGAATGTGGCCGGAAGGCAGGTGGGCGTGGTGCTGGCGCTGAGCGATGTAACCGACCAGATTCACAGCCAACGTTCAGCCTTGCTATTAATGATCCTCATCTCGGTGGTGATCTTCATATTCAGCCTTATCGTGGCGATCAAGTACCTACGGGTCGAGATCATCGACCCCCTGGTGCAACTCGCGGAACAGGCGAACGACATCAGCATGGGGAACGTCGAGAAAAAGCTGGAGAGCCAAAGGGAAGATGAGATCGGGCTCTTGATCCACGCCTTTGAGCGGATGAGAGTGAGTTTGAAGAAGTCACTCGCCATGTTGGCCAAGAGGCCCGGACAGGTCTGATGGACAGGCTTGGTCGCTTTCGTGGTCGGGGATGACGCGACATGCGCGAACATGAACATCTGAGCTACGACGAACTCATTGATGAGTTGCGGATTCTGGTGCGCGATAAACATACCGGAATCATGTTCATTCGGACCGAATCCGACCATTCGGTGCGTATCGGCCTGGCCCAGGGGCGCATCGTTTCCTACAACTACCGCATGCACCGAGGAGCGAAGGCGATTTCCCTGATCCGTCGCATTCGGTCTGGGGAATACACCTTCACTGAAGGGGTTCCCGGTATCGTATCGGGGATCATATCCGGGGATGGACAGGCCAGCAATATCGATTTTTTCGAGGCACTCGCGGCGATCCGCGATCCTGATGTCTTTGCCGATCAGGATGTATTTTTTTCGCCGTCGCCGGCTACCGCACGGATTCAGGAAACGGCGGCGGATGAGGTATCGCCGCCATCGGCCGCTACCAGCCCGAGGATCAGTGGTGATGAACTGTTCAAAGCAGTGGCACGCGAACTCACCCGGTATCTTGGGCCGGTCGCACCCATGGTAGCGGCGGAGTATGAACAGGAACTGCGCTCGGCCACGGGCCGCGAGCAAGTCCACGCCATCATCTCCCGGCTGGCGCGGGAGATCGACGATACCCGGCAGGCCGGGGAGTTCGAGGCGCGCATCCTGGGCCTGCTGTCCGCTTGATCCCCCTGTACCTTGTCAGGCCAGGCTGACCGCCGCACCGGCCTGCTGTGACACCATCCGCTCCAGGGCGACGAAGACCTCATCGCCGCTCCGGGTATCAAGCCACTGACCGTCCTGCCAGCGATAGTGGAAACCGCCGCTCCTGGCCGCCACCCAAATCTCCCGCATCGGCGTCTGTCGGTTGACGACGATCTTGGAGCCGTCGTCAAACTCCATCTCCAGGATGCCGCCGGCGGCCAGTTCATAATCGATGTCGGTTGCTTCCAGTGCCTGATCCAGGCGCTGGAAAAAGGCATCGGCCAGTTGCACGTATTCGCTCTCAGTCATGGTCAACCTCTCGCGTGATAGACTTGATTCATCACATTGTATCCAGATTCCAATGCGCCTGATTTCCCTCCTGCTGGTCCTGGTTTTCCTGCTCGCCGCCTGCGGCAAAAAGGGCAATCTATATCTGCCCGACAGCCACCCTCCCATCGCCACTCAATCGTCTTCAAAATGAACCCGTTTACCCGCCACGACGGCCTGCTCTATTGCGAGTCGGTCGCCCTCGACAGCATCGCCCGCGAATTCGGCACGCCCTGCTACGTCTATTCCAGCGCCGCGCTGACCGAGGCCTATCGCGCCTACGACGATGCCTTCGCCGGGCACGACCATCTCATCTGTTATGCGGTGAAGGCCAACCCCAACCTGGCCATCCTCAACCTGTTCGCCAAACTCGGCGCCGGCTTCGACATCGTCTCTGGCGGCGAACTGGCACGCGTGCTTGCCGCCGGCGGCGCCGCCGGCAAGGTGGTGTTCTCCGGCGTCGGCAAAACCGAGGCGGAAATGGTCGCGGCGTTGAACGCCGGCATTCATTGCTTCAATGTCGAATCGGAAAGCGAACTCACGCGCCTGAATGCCGTGTCGGAACGGCTGAACAAAACCGCGCCGGTGAGCTTCCGGGTCAACCCCGATGTCGATGCCAAGACCCATCCTTACATCGCCACCGGGCTCAAGAAAAACAAGTTCGGCGTTGCCTATGCCGATGCCCCGCGTCTTTACCAACTCGCCGCGCGAATGCCGCATCTGAAGGTCGTCGGCATCGACTGCCACATCGGTTCGCAACTGACCGAATCGGCACCCTTCGCCGAGGCGCTCGACAAGGTTCTCGACCTGGTCGAGCGGCTGGCCGCCGACGGCATCGAACTCAGTCACGTCGATCTGGGCGGTGGACTCGGCGTGTGCTATCGGGACGAGACGCCGCCGGCACTGGACGAATATGCGGGCGTGCTGTTGTCGCGATTGCGCGGGCAGCGGCAAAAACTGATTCTGGAACCGGGTCGCTCGCTGGTGGCGAATGCCGGACTGCTGTTAACCAAGGTTGAATATCTCAAGCATGGCGAGGTAAAAGACTTCGCCATCGTCGACGCTGCGATGAACGATCTAATGCGTCCGGCGCTCTACGATGCCTGGCACGATGTCCAGCCGGTGCGGCCGCGTGACGGCGAAAAACGCAGTTACGAAATTGTCGGACCGGTGTGCGAAAGCGGCGATTTCCTGGCCCATGATCGCGAACTCGCATTGGCTGAAAACGACCTTCTGGCCTTGCTTTCGGCGGGCGCATACGGCATGAGCATGAGCTCGAATTACAACACCCGACCGCGCGCGGCCGAGGTCTTGGTGAGCGGTGAACAGACCACGCTGATTCGACGCAGAGAACGATTGGAAACGCTGTTCGACAATGAAATCGTCGAACGCTGACAACAACAGGAAGGCCGCCATGCCGGCGGTGACGATCTCCTTCAACCTGCTGCCCGGCGTTTCATTGGGTACGGCGGTCAGTCGCATCCGCACCCTGGAACAGGCGCTGAGCCTGCCCGCCTCGGTCAGCACCAGCCTGCAAGGTACGGCCCAGGCCTTCGAGGACTCACAGAAAGGGCTGGGCATCCTGCTCCTGGTGGCGGTGCTGGTGGTCTACATCGTGCTGGGCATCCTGTATGAAAGTTTCATCCACCCGCTGACCATTTTGTCCGGCCTGCCCTCCGCCGGCCTGGGCGCCCTGCTCACCCTGTTTATCTTCAAGATGGACCTGTCGCTATATGCCTTCGTCGGCATCATCATGCTGATCGGCATCGTCAAAAAGAACGCCATCATGATGATCGACTTCGCCCTGGAACGACAGCGCAAGGAAGCCATGGCGGCGGCCGAGGCAATCCACTCGGCCTGCCTGATCCGCTTCCGGCCGATCATAATGACCACCCTGGCGGCCCTGGCCGGCACGCTGCCCATCGCGCTCGGGATCGGCGCCGGCGGTGAGGTGCGCCAGCCCCTCGGACTGGCAGTGGTCGGCGGGCTGCTCGTATCGCAGCTCCTCACCCTTTACATCACGCCGGTGATCTACCTCTATCTGGATCGACTGTCGGCCGGTCGCGCGAGCCGCCGACACGTGTCGTAAAAAAGTAGCGCGTTTAATCCGCCCTGCCCGCATAAGCAAGTTCGGTACGAATTGCATAGTGCTTCACCCTGATTGCGGTGAGCGCCGGCCGATGGTCGGATCGCTGCGGCCATGTTAAGGTGCGCGAAATTTTTTCCATCCGCTCCGGAGCACGCCATGGCCGTCATTGACTTCAACGAAGAAAACTTCGAATCCACCATCACCGGCAACGACTTCGTCGTGATCGACTTCTGGGCGCCCTGGTGCGGTCCCTGCCGCGGCTTCGCGCCGGTCTATGAGGCGGCGGCAGAAAAAAATCCCGACATCGTCTTCGCCAAGGTCAACACCGAGGTCGAGCAGGGCATTGCCGGCCACTTCCAGATTCGTTCCATCCCCACCCTGATGATCTTCCGTGAGCAGGTCATCATCTATGCCCAACCCGGCGCCTTGCCGGCTGGTGGCTTTGACGACCTGATCGCCCGTGCCAGGGAAATCGACATGGCCCAGGTCCACGCCGAAATCGCCAAGGAAGCGCAAAACGACGCCTGACCTGCATTCTGGCGAGGCGGCCTGATCCGCCATGCTGGAAAGCCTGCAAACCGCACTGGCCGGCAACGCCTTCTTCTCTGGAGGGTTGCTCCTGGCCGCGTTCGGCCTCACGGCGCGAGGCCGGACACTGACCATCGCCGGCCAGGCTGCCATCGCCAGGCCGACCGGTAAATTCCCCTACCCATCAAGCACTGGATCGACGTCGGCCTGCCGGACGAAAAATGGCTGCGCAAGGCCTGCAATCGGTCCGAACAGGTCGTATTGATAAACTACGGCAGCCGTTCCGCCGAGGTCTGGTGGCAGCAGAACAAGGGCGCACTAAGCCGTATGGAAAAACTCACCGTGCTGCGCATTTCGTCCGAGGACTGCAATGCACTATCCGCGCTGGCCAACCGCACCATGCGCCTGCAATGCACGGTGCAGGACAGCCAGGTGTGGATTACCGATGGCGAAAGGACCGCACACATCGAACCGGTCAAGCGTGAGGCTTGAGCCTCGCGGCTACTCGTCAACCTTTCCCCGCCCCGATTTCACCGCCGCCCGCCGGGCCTTGCCCGCCAACCGCCGCATTATGGAACCGCGAGTCGGCTTGGTCGGCCGGCGTTGCTTTGGCGTCGCGGCGACCTTGGCGATCAATTCTTCCAGCCGGCGCAATGCTTCGGCGCGGTTTTTCTCCAGGCTGCGGAATGCCTGCGCCTTGATGATTACCACCCCATCCTTGCTGATACGCTGGTCGCCGAGCTTGAGGAGCCGCTCGCGGATCGTTTCCGGCAGCGATGAGGCCGCGATATTGAAGCGCAGATGCACTGCATTGCTGACCTTGTTGACATTCTGACCACCGGCGCCCTGGGCACGGATCGCGGTGATTTCAACCTCCTCGGGCGCTATGGCGAAGTGGGGTCGCATGGTCGCCGCCGAGCTACGAGGTAACGCCATCAGGCCTTGATCCCCAGATCGTCCTCGAACGGTTTCGCAGGGTAGTGGAAATGCACCGGCCCGTCGGGCTCGGCGTCCATGAACTGGCGCACGAATGGGTCGTTCGATGCCAGCATTTCGGCGGTCGGCCCCTCGGCGACGATCTTGCCGTCGGCCAGAAAGTAGACGTAATCGACCACCTTGAGCGACTCGGAGACATCGTAGGTGACCACGATGGAGGCGGCACCCAGTGCATCGTTCTGGCGCCGCAGCAGGTTGGCGATGACATTGAGCGAGATCGGGTCGAGGCCGGCGAAGGGTTCGTCGTACATGACCAGCATGGGGTCGAGCGCAACCGCGCGGGCCAGGGCGACGCGCCGTTCCATGCCGCCGGAGAGCTCACCCGGCATCAAGCCGCGGGCGCCGCGCAGACCGACTGCGTGCAGCTTCATCAGCACCAGGTCGCGGATCATCGCTTCCGGCAGGTCGGTGTGCTCACGCATCGGGAAAGCGATGTTTTCGAATACGGACAGGTCGCTGAACAGGCCGCTGACCTGGAACATCATGCCCATCTTGCGGCGCAGCCGGTACAGGCCCTCGTTGTCCAGGGCATGTACGTCTTCGCCGTCAACCAGCACCTGGCCGCGTTCCGGTTTGAGCTGGCCGCCGATCAGGCGCAGCAGGGTGCTCTTGCCGCAGCCGCTGGTGCCGAGCACCGCCACCGCCCGGCCGCGCGGGATGGTGAGATTGACGCCGTCGAGAATCGTGCGATTCCCATAGGCGAAATGGAGGTCGTGGATTTCAAGTACATTCGCGCCGGACATGTTTGTCTCCCTTAACCTGTGGCGATGCAAACCGGATCGGCGTCTGGGCCGTCGATGGCGCTATTAAGACGACTCATCGGTACCTGGCAGCCGGCCGTGAAGCCCCGGCACGCCCTTGGGTCACGCCTTGCCAGCCAGCCACTCCCGCACCAGCGGCACAGTCACTGGCCGCTTCAAGCTGAGCGAATAGGCGTCCAGCGCGGCCACCGAGGCCAGCAGTGAGGGCAGATCGCGGCGGCCGTGGTTGAGCAGGTAACGTACCACTTCCTCCGGCAGTTGCAGGCCCAGGGCGCCGGCGCGTTCGTGGATGGCCGTCGCACGGTCGGCCTCATTCAGCGGCCGCAAACCGAACACCAACCCCCAGGACAAGCGGGTGGCCAGGTCCGCGCGCACTGCCAATTGCGCCGGCGCCGCCGGCCCGGCCGCCAGTACCGCGCCACCGCCCTCGCGGGCCTGGTTGATGAGCGAGAACAGGTGGACCTGGGCCTCGGCGTCGAGCCCGTCCACATCGTCCACCGCCAGCAAACCGGACAGGTCTTCGGGCAGCCGGCCATCGGCAATATAGGCGGCTTCGCGGCTGAACTGGAGGGCCGCGGCCACCGTGGCCCGCAACAGGTGACTGCGGCCGCTACCGCTTGGCCCCCAGAGGTAAGCGACCGTTTCCGGCAACTCACCTCCGGCCAGGGCATCCAGCGCCAGCAAGAGTTCCAGGTTGTCGCCGGGCAAAAAGTTATCGAAGCGCGGCGCGGCCTCCGGGTGAATGTTGAGGACAAGCTGGCGGATGGCGAGCATCAGCCACGCCCTGGATAGAGTGACAGCAACCCTTCCCGGCTGGCGGCGCAGACACCGCATTCGGTAATCAGGCCAGTGACCAGGCGGGCCGGGGTGACGTCGAAGGCCGGGTTGGCGGCTGGACTGCCTGCCGGCGTGACCCGCACCGTCACCACCTCGCCGGCCGTTGTCTCGCCGGTCATACAGGTCACCTCTTCGGGCCGACGTTCCTCGATTGGTATGGCCCGGCCATCGGCCAACGACCAGTCTATGGTCGAGCCGGGCAGGGCGACATAGAACGGCACGCCGTTGTCGTGCGCGGCCAGGGCCTTGAGGTAGGTGCCGATCTTGTTGGCGACATCGCCGTTGGCGGCGGTGCGGTCGGTGCCAACGATGCACAGGTCGACCCGGCCATGCTGCATCAGATGGCCACCGGCATTGTCGGCGACGATGGTATGCGGCACGCCGTGCTGCTTCAGTTCCCAGGCGGTCAGGCTGGCCCCCTGGTTACGCGGCCGGGTCTCGTCAACCCAGACGTGGAGCGGGATGCCGGCATCAAACGCGGCGTAGACCGGCGCCAGTGCGGTGCCCCAATCAACCGTGGCCAGCCAGCCGGCATTGCAATGAGTGAGCACGTTCACCGGGCCGGCCTTGTTCTTGGCGGCGACGCCGATCAGGGCGGCTCCGTGCCGGCCGATGGCGCGGTTGACCTCGACATCCTCGGCGCAGATGGCGGCCGCTTCCAACCAGGCCGCCGCCCGCCGTTCGCCGGCCGGCAATGGCGCGAGCGCCGACTTCATGCGGGTCAGCGCCCAGGCCAGGTTGACGGCGGTGGGTCGGGTCGCGACCAGGGTCGCACAGGCAAGGTCGAGATCGACGCCCTCGTTCATGGCCAGGGCGACGCCATAGGCCGCCGTGGCACCGGTCAAGGGCGCGCCGCGGACCCGCATGGTCGAGATCGCCTCGGCTACGTCAGACAGGCCGCGCAGGGTGCGTAATTCATAGCGAAATGGTAGCCGGGTCTGGTCGATGATGATGACGCCGCTGCAATCCGGCAGCGGGGCGATGGTTCGGGTGGCTATTCCATTGACGTTCATGGGTCCGCATTATCGCCGTTGCCGTACAATGCCGCCATGCTTACCTCGCCCTTGTTTGCCGCCCTTGCCCGCCTTTTGGCCACTCAGCCCGCGCTGCGCGACCGCTTGCTCGGACATGCCGGAAAGCACGTCCGTATCCGTCTGCCGCTGGTCACGACGGCGTTCCGGATTACCGAGGATGGCACCCTGGCCACGGCCGACCCGGCGCTACCCATCGCCACCGAGATCACGCTTCCGCCCGATGTTCTGCTGGCGCTGCTCGCGGGGCAGGACAACGCCTTGAGCAAGGCCCGGATCGAGGGCGACGACAGGCTCGCCGCCGATCTTTTGGCCACGCTGGCCGAATTCGACTGGGCCCTGGCACTGCGTCCGGCGGTCGGCGACATGGCGGCGGCCCGTGCCGCTCAGGTAATCGAGGGCTATGGCCACTGGCGCGGCCAGGCCCACGAGGCCATCGGCCGCGCCTGCGCCGAATACGCCACCTTTGAAACCGGCCTCCTGGCCGACCCGCACGCGGTTCGGCAATTCATCGCGGCGGTTGACGAACTGCGCGCCGACGCCGCCCGTCTGGAGGCCCGACTCGCCCGCCTGGAGCAGACCCGCACGTGAGAATCCTGCGTCTCGCCCGCATCCTGTACGTCTCTGCCCGCTATGGCCTGGACGAATTCTTCCTCGGCCATGAGCGGATCAAGCTCATCCGCTGGCTGGTCAACCTGCTGTTCTTCTGGCGGCCGCTGCGCGAGCCACGTGCCGTGCGCCTGCGCCGGGCGCTGGAGGTGCTGGGACCGATCTTCGTCAAGTTCGGCCAGGTGCTGTCGACCCGACGCGACATGCTGCCGAACGACATTGCCGACGAGTTGGCCAAGTTGCAGGACCAGGTTCGTCCCTTCCCATCCAAGCAGGCGCTGGCGGTGCTGCGCCGCGCTTATGGCCGGGAGGCCCACGAGGTGTTCGCTGAATTCGGCCCCGAGCCGGTCGCCTCGGCCTCTATCGCCCAGGTCCACAAGGCCCGGCTGAAGACCGGCGAGGCGGTGGCGGTCAAGGTCTTGCGGCCCAATATACGCAAGACCATCGAGAGCGATCTGGCCTTGCTCTTCACCCTGGCCGGTCTACTGGAGACGCTCTGGTCGGACGGCAAGCGGCTGAAGCCCAAGGAGGTGGTGGCCGAGTTCGCCAAGCACCTGGACGACGAGCTGGACATGGTCCGCGAGGCGGCCAATTGCTCGCAGTTGCGGCGCAACTTCGAGGGCTCGCCCTTGCTCGCGGTACCCGAGGTGCATTGGGATTACTGCACGGCGGAGGTGATGACGATGACCTGGATGGACGGCACGCCGATCTCGCGGATCGACGAGTTGCGCCGGCGTGGTATCGACCACAAGAAGCTGGCCCGCGCCGGAGTGGAAATCTTCTTCACCCAGGTATTCCGCGACGGCTATTTCCACGCCGACATGCACCCGGGCAACATCCTGGTCACCGATGCCGGCCAGTACGTGGCGCTCGACTTCGGCATCATGGGCACGCTCAACGACATCGACAAGAACTACCTGGCGCGGAACTTTCTGGCCTTCTTCCAGCGCGACTACAAGAAAGTGGCCCAGACCCATCTGGATTCCGGCTGGATAGCGGCGGATACCCGGATCGACGAATTCGAGACCGCCATCCGCGCGGTATGCGAGCCGGTGTTCAACCGGCCGCTCAAGGAGATCGCCTTCGGCAAGGTGCTGTTGCGGCTATTCCAGACCTCGCGCCGGTTCGGCATGGTGATTCAACCACAACTGGTCATGCTGCAAAAGACGCTGTTGAATATCGAGGGGCTGGGCCGTCAGCTCGACCCCGAACTCGACCTATGGACCACCGCCAAACCGTTCCTGGAGCGCTGGATGAGCGAGCAAATAGGCTGGCGCGGCTGGCTTCGCACGGTCAAGGAAGAGGCGCCCTACTGGGCCAGCCTGATCCCGCAACTGCCGCGTCTGGCGCACCATGCGCTGAACGAAAATCGCCTGGCCACACTGGAATCGGGGTTGGATCGACTGCTGATCGAACACCGCCGGCGCAACCTCTGGCTGGCGGTCATCGCCGCGCTGCTGGCTATCCTGATCCTGCTCAAACTCTGAGCCGGTTAAGATTGACTTATCAATGCCAGAGCTGCCACAGCACCATGACCAATGTCGGCAAGGCCGGTCGGGCCGGTTGGCTGGACGAGCCCAACTGCCAGTCCTGCCACCACGACGGCCGGCGCGAGCTGAGCGCCGTCGATGCCAGCGGCAACCCGAAATCGTGGTTGGATGCCAGCTTTGCCACCAATGCCAATCGCCTGTACCGGTTCAGCGCCGGCCACGGTGGCCTGCAGTGCGAGGCGTGCCACGGCTCGACCCATGCCGAGGCCTGACCGATGGTCGCCAAGGCACCTTCCATGTCGCCCGATTCGCGCAAGGCCACTGCCTGGGCGCGCAAGACATCGGCCGGCGAGGGAACGAGCCGGTCGAGAAACGCCCGCACCGCGCCTTCAGGCAGCGCGCCGGAAAACTCGTCGACGATCTGGCCGTCAACCACAGCCTTCACCGCCGGGATGCCCTTGACGCCGAATTGCGCGGCCAGCGACGGGTTCTGGTCGGAGTCAATCCTGGCCAGGATGAACTTGCCCTGATAGTCCTCGGCCAGCTTTTCCAGTATGGGTTTGAGCGCCTTGCAGGGACCGCACCAGGGCGCCCAGAAATCGATCACCACCGGGGTGGCATGGGACCCCTCCATGACAACCTGTTGGAA
>JAIMKU010000017.1:20187-36349 GCA_020692235.1 Hydrogenophilus sp. | reverse complement strand
TGCTCGCTGGTGACAGGCAACTCGCGGTAGCCGTTGACCAGCAACATGCGCCACAGGCGACGTGGATCGACGTTGAAATCCGAGCGCTCAAGACCGTTTTTGATCGAAATCTCCCACAAACTGGCCGAACTGAATACAAGATGATTGGCGGGGTCGAGCAACAAAAACCTCAGGGACAGACCACGGTTTCCATACTTACTTTGCTGTCGTTCCGCCTGTACGCCGGGTTTTCGTTACCGCCGAACGCGCAACACCTACCAGCGATTCAAGTGCCAAATTAACAGCCTCGTTGGTCGGGAATATCTTTGCCAACTCGGGAGTAAGCAACACCAGATTACTGCCTTTATTGAAGGCCGCGTGGTGTTTTCCCCGAACGCCTTTCCCCAAATCTTCGCGGCGATATTCGGCGCGCATTTCCTCAGTCTTCTTCATAAATTTTCCTTTCATATTTCGTAGCTACTCGCGCGCTGACCAAGCGAACCTTGCCTCGACGCTCCGTGTAAATCACTGCAAGAACTCGTCCTCTGCTGGACATGCCAAACGACAGCCAGCGCATCTCGCCAACCGAGTGATCGGGATCGGGGAAAGTAAGCTCCATTGAATCCCCGAATACGGAGGCCGCTTCCTCGAAGCTGACTTTATGCTTCTTGAAGTTTTGCGCAGCCTTGGCCGGGTCGAATTCAAATTCCATGGGGTATTATTCCATGTACTCAAACTGTTGTCTGCTTCGCCAGCATTTCAACTTGCGTCATTCCGGCCTGCGCCGGAATGACGGCATCACCGGCTTACCAGGAATACCAGGAAAAGTACCGGAGTCCTTATTGAATGGGGGCATTCTAGTCTGAGCAACGCCTGTTAACGAAATAAACAAGAAGCAAACAGGTGCAGGTCAATTCCGCTATATTTCATCTTCGGCCTCCTGTGGTTAAGCAAGTTCGCAAACTCACTTTAACCCCACCGCCTCACCGCAGTGGGAGCCGGCTACAAGGTGCATTTGGCCAATACCACGGCGATCAAGAAGTATGCAGGGCACAAGCACAGCGGCGGCGAAGCCGATGCCCGTTACCTGGCCCACCCCCATATCTCTGACAATCGGCTGCAACACCGTCGGAACGGTCCATATTCCGTCGCTTTCTTGGGCAATAGAACGGCTATTGCCCAGCGAAATCGTCGAAATCTATCCTCGTTCGGACAATTTTTCGCTTCGATTCTTCAAGTCCGACAGGCTCCTAGCGGTCGAAATAGACGCGGTGGTTTCAATTCGAAGGTGTAGAACTTGACGGTGTATCCGCTCAGCGCACCTCAGCCAGCGTGCCGTCCCGCAACTCCAGCACCCGCTGCATCCGCGCCGCCAGATTGGGGTCGTGGCTAACCACCAGGAAGCTGACGCCATGCCGCTCGTTAAGCCCGGCCATCAGGTCCTGGACATGCTCGGCGGTCTGGCGGTCCAGGTTGCCGGTCGGCTCGTCCATCAGGACGCAGGCCGGCTGGGTGACCAGGGCGCGGGCGATGGCGGCGCGCTGACGTTCGCCGCCGGACAACTGGCCCGGTCGATGTTCCAGGCGGTGGCCGAGGCCGACCTCTTCCAGCCAGGGCCGGGCCAGCGCCAGCGCCTCGGCCTTGGCCATGCGCCGGATCAAGAGCGGCATGGCGACATTTTCCAGGGCGGTGAATTCCGGCAACAGGTGGTGGAATTGATAGACGAAGCCCAGCGAACGATTGCGCGCTTCACCGCGTTCGGTCTCGCCCATCCGCCAGAGGTCCCGACCGGCCACCCAGACCTGGCCGGCATCGGGCCGATCCAGGCCGCCCAGCACATGCAGCAGGGTGCTCTTGCCGGAGCCGGAGGCGCCGACCACAGCCACTCGTTCGCTGGCGGCAATGGCGAAGTCGATGCCGGCCAATACCGGCACTTCGACCTTGCCTTGCCAGTAGCTCTTGCTCAACCCGGCGCAGTTCAGCACAGCGTCACTCATAGCGCAGCGCCTCCGCCGGTTGCACGCGGGAGGCGCGCCAGCTCGGATATAACGTCGCCAGAAAAGCCAGCGCCAGGGCGACACCGGCGATGGTCGTCACGTCCGACCAGACCAGCTTGGATGGCAGTTTGGAGATGTAATAAACATCGGCCGGAAACAGATCGACATGAAACAGCCGCTCGATGAATGGCACCACCGTCTCGACGTTCAGGGCCATGAGCACGCCAAGCGCGACCCCGAGCGCCGTACCGATCACCCCGATCAGGCTGCCCTGGACCATGAATATCTTCATGATGCTGGTCGGGCTGGCGCCCAGGGTGCGCAGTATGGCGATGTCCGGCTGTTTGTCGGTGACCGCCATGACCAGGGTGGAGATGATGTTGAAGGCGGCCACGGCGACGATCAGGAGCAGGATGACGAACATCATCCGCTTCTCGATCTGCACGGCACGGAAGAAGTTCTCGTGACTCATGGTCCAGTCGGATATGTAGTAATTGCCATGGATGGTCTTGGCCATAGCGCGGGTCACCCAGGGCGCCCGTTCCATGTCCGCCAGCTTCAGGCGCAGGCCGGACACCGCGTCGCCCAGGCGATACAGCTTGCGGGCATCGTCCAGGTGCATCAAGGCCAGGCCCGAATCGTATTCAAACATGCCGGCGGCGAAGACGCCGACCACGGTGAACTGCTTCAGCCGGGGCAACATCCCGGCCGGCGTGACCACACCCTGCGGCACAATCACCGTCACCTTATCGCCCATGCCCAGGCCCAGGCCACGAGCCAACTCCTGGCCCAGCACCAGGCCGAACTCGCCGGGCTTGAGATTATCGAGACTCCCGGCCTTCATGTGCATGGCCAGGTCGGTCACCCGCGCTTCTCTCGCCGGCAGGATGCCGCGTATCAGCGCGCCCTTGGTATTTTCGCTCGCCGACAACAGCCCCTGCCCGGAAACGTAAGGCGCATAGTCCTTCACCTCGGGATGCTTCAGCGCCTGGACGGCCAGGCCGGGCCAATCAGTCAGCCGCTCGTTGGGGCCGGTGATCTCCATGTGCGAGGCCACGCCGAGGATGCGATTGCGTAATTCCTCCTGAAAACCGTTCATCACCGACAGCACCACGACCAGGGCCATTACCCCCAGCGCAATGCCGGCCATCGACACCCCGGAGATGAACGAGATGAAGTGGTTGCGCCGCTTGGCGCGGGTGTAGCGCAGGCCGATCCAGAGTTCGTAGGGCTGCATCGAGTCACTCGCCGATCAGATGGCCGAGCACACGCCGGACATGACCGGTCCGACGGTGTTCGAACAGGTAGATACCCTGCCATGTACCCAGCGCCAGCGCGCCGCCGATCACCGGGATGGACACCTGGGTCTGGGTCAACGCCGCCCGGATATGGGCCGGCATGTCGTCCGGACCCTCCATGGTGTGGCGGTAAAGCGCATCGTGTTCCGGCACCAGCCGGGACAGAAAGGCATCAAGGTCGCGCTGCACGTCGGTATCGGCATTCTCCTGAATGACCAGGCTGGCCGAGGTGTGTTGGACAAACAAGGTCAGCAGACCATCGCGGATGCCGGCACCGGACAGCCAGCGGCTAACGTCATGGGTAAAGTCGTATAGCCCCTTGCCCCGGCTGTGGATTTTGAATTGGCTATGGGTCTGCTGCATGTTGCCATTGTACCTTGGGGCCGGACTTACAATGCCCGGCATGAAACAACTTCACCTACTACTTTCCGGCCAGCCCGGCGCAGGTACTGCGCTGGCCAAACTGCTTGCCCGGGGACAGCCGGGCGACGCCTCCGCACCCGGTTTGACGGCCGCCATGATCCGACTGTTCAACCTGGATCAAGCGGCTAGCGCGCCCATCCTGCTGGCGGCGGAAAGGCATGACCCGGGTAACGGCCACTGGTTCCGCGCCGACCCGGTGCATCTGCTGGCGGGGATGCACTCGCTCACCCTGCTGGACAGCCATCGTTTTCAACTCGACACGGCCGAGTCGCTTACCCTTGTCGCCGCCTTGAACAGCCATTTTTCGGCTGAGGTGGAATTTATCGCCCCCCACCCGACGCGCTGGTATGCCCGTTTCAAGCAGCCGATGCAGGTCTCTGTACCGCCGCTCGACCAGGTCGCCGGGACAGCCCTCGAACCACGGATGATCGCCGGTCCCGATGCCGCCAGACTACAAGGTCTGACCATGGAAATTCAGATGCTGCTGCACGACCAGCCGCTCAACGACCTTCGCGAGGCGCGTGGCGAATTACCGATCAACGGCCTGTGGTTCTGGGGCGGAGGCCTATACCGGCAACCCCGATGTGAATTCGACCGGCTGCTGACCGACGACTTTACGGCCAAGGCCATGGCCCTGGCGGCCGGGGTTTCCTGCCTGCCCATGCCGGCGCGTTTTGACCCCATGGAGGGGCGCACGCTGATCGTCATGGACGCCGGCGCCGAGCTCGAACGACTCGACGAGAACTGGTTCGGCCCGATCTTGAGCGCCCTGAAATGGCGGCGGCTGGATGAGGCGATTCTGGAAACGACCGGGGCCAATGGTTATCGGCTGCGGCTCGATCCATGGCGGGCCTGGCAGTTCTGGCATCGGGCCTAGGAGCCTGTCGGACTTGAAGAATCGAAGCGCGAAATTGTCCGAACGAGGACAGATTTTGACGATTTCGCTGGGCAATAGCCGTTCTATTGCCCAAGAAAGCGGCGGAATATGGGCCGTTCCGACAGTTTTGCAACCGATTTCCTTCAAGTCCGACAGGCTCCTAGTCATGACAACGGGCCGGGTGAGTGGATTCTGAATGGTATGCCAAGCGCTGCTCTGTCGCCAAATCTAGTTCCCATGAAAGCCACGCAAGGCCCGACCTGGACCTGCACTCAACCCAAGCCATGTGCAATGATTTTTTTGATCCCCGGGTTCAACCGCCCTGGCTGCGATATTGGTCTACCAGCCAGTTCACCAGTCGGTCGCTGGCATCCATGCGGCCCGGGATCGCCGGGCCTTCATGGCATCGGTTCAGCCAAGCCGTAGCCCTGGCCATAGCGGGCACCCAGTAGCATCGCGGCTTCGATCGTCGCGGCATCCTCCAGGCCCTCGACCACCACCGCTCTGCCGAAGTCGTGCCCCATCTGCACAATGGCCCGGATCAGGCTCAAGGTCTGCGCCGGGTGTTCGCGGATGTGGATCAACAAGGACTGATCCACCTTGAGGGTATCGAATGGGATGGTCAATAACCGTTGCAGGCTGCTGTAACCAGAACCCAGATCATCCATGGCCAGTTTCACCCCCAGCTTGAGCAGGGCGTCGATGTCCCGGTGCTTGACGGCCGGGTCGAGTAGCTGAGTCTCGAGCAACTCCAGGGTCAGGCGCTGGGGCGCCACCCGATGATGTTGCAAGGCGGCCGCCAGCCACTGCGCGCAGTGGCTATCCTGTAGCATTCTGGGCGGCAGGTTGAGCGACACCTCGATCGCCAGCCCTTGCCTGTCCCAGCACACCAGATGGTCCAGCGCGATGTCGAGTCCCTGGCGGAACAACAGGTTGAGGTCATCATCACCTAGCAACGGCAGGAACACCGCCGGCGGGACGATCTGACCATTCGACTGCTGCAACCGCACCAGGGCCTCAACCTTGGTCAAATGGCCGCTCTGCAGATCGACGATCGGTTGCATGAACAGATGTAAGCCGCCCGAGAACAACTATGGCGCGCAAGGCCTGGGCGTGCTCCTCGGCAATCACTGGGGCGGGCGTGGCGCAATGCGCCCAGACCCGTCCCCAGCGCTGCTGAACGCCCTGAGCAAACTGTTGCAGGAGGTCAGACTCAAACTGATTGGGGTAGGCACCGTAGAACCCGACGATGGCAACCGGATGGCCGGCCGGGCCTGGAATAGGCACACTCAAAACCGATCGCAGGCCCAGCCCGGCCGCCGCCGCGTGCCAAGGCTGAAACCGCGCGGCGTGGGCGAAGGTGGCGGCGCTCAATATCCGCCGCTCGCGCCAGGCTTGGCCAATCAGCCCCTGGCCGCGCGGCGCGGCGGGATCGATCACCGCCTCCAAGCCCGGCGTTTCCAGTACCGCGCGGATCGCCTTGCCCTGCGGCCCGGCGCTGCCCTCCACGGCAAACACCCCGGCGCTATCCATGCGTAGCAGCAGGACCCCCTGAATGCCGGGCAACTCGCCCAGGCGGGCAAGTTCAGCCATCCGGGCATCGGGCCACAAGCTGCCGAGGGGCGGCGGGGGGGGGCGGACAATACCTTGAGATAAGTCCCAAACGTGGCTTCCCCCGCCTCGATCTGAACCTGGATATCCTCTTGCAGACGGGCCTCCATGGTGCTCAGGATGCGCTGAGTACGGGGATGTTGCGCCAGCTCGGCATAGTAGAAGCGCGCGATAAGCTGCCCCGAGATCGTCTGGAAATGTCCCGCTGTCTTGGCCAGCAAGGCCTGGGTCACCTCGGCGTAGGCGTCGAACGGGGTCTCGCGTTCGGGCGGCTCGGCGCCGGCGGCACCCAGACTCCACCACTGCACGCGGTCGTGTTTGTGCAACTTGGCCAGATACATGGCCGCATCGGCCTGGCGCAACAGGGCATCGCCGGTCTGGGCATCGCGCGGGAACAGCGCCAGCCCCAGGGTCATGCCAACCGACGCCTGTTTGCCAGGTGTGACCTCGAACGGCGACTCCACCGCCTAGTGCAGGCGTCGAACCGCTTGGGTCCGACCGGGCAGTCCACCGCCTCAAGGCTGGTCTCGTTGATGATGGGGAATACCTGCATAACGGAACGACCCTTCGCCTCGTCGGCGATCCAGCCAGTCAACGCCTCGGCCACCGGGTTGATGAATTCCACCCGGCCTTCCAGGTCGGTGGCGATCACCCCGTCGCCGATTGAGGATAGCGTCACGGCAAGCCGCTCGAACGCCTCCTGCAAGGCCTCCTGCGCCGTCTTTACAGACTCGGCCATGTGGTTGAAGGTGCCGATGACGCGGCTGAATTCCGGACCACCCTGGGATGGGATGCGGTCTGCCAACGCACCGCGGGCCAGGGCGAGCGCCCCCGCATCCAGCGCGGCGAGTGGGCGCAGGCCGCTCCTCAGGATGAGCAGGATACCGAGCATCATCAGGCCGACCGCCGCGATCACACTGCCCATCTGTAAGCGAAACCTCTGCCACAGAACGCCATAGATGGAATCGGCAGCCATATCGACCTGGACCTGGCCGTACCCCCGCCCACCGATGACCACGGCGCGACTCGCGTGTTGGCTGGGAATGTCGAGCCAGCGCACAAACCAGTCCGGCACATCGAGGCGGTCGGTCTTATTGGCGACCTCGATCCTGCCGCCCAGGCCGTCGGTCCAGGCAATATGCTGAACGTGTTCCCTTTTCCCCCACTGCCGCAGGGTTCGTTCGACATTGGCGTAGTCGCCGATCACCACCCATTCGGCGATAGTCTGTGGCAGGACCGCCAGCATGCTGCTTGCATGTTCCTTCAACTCGGCCTGAGCCAAACCGGCCTCGGTTCGGGCGGCGACCGTGAAACTCAAACCAGCCAGCGCGACCAGGATCAGCGTCACACCGATTGTCAGCCGGGCAAAAAGCGGCAAACGGGACCAAAGACGGCTCAGCAAGCCGCCCTCCCGAAGTTCAGCCCTGTGGCCATGTCAGCGGCCCTCTTGCTTCCAGATCAGGCGATAGACCGCCCGCTGTTTGTCGTAGTCGGCCTCCCGCGCGGCAACGAAACCGAAGGGGGGTGCCTGTTTGACGATGGCGGCGCTACGATGCGGAACCACGCCGAATGAATAGGTCTCCGCCCACGCCGTAAGCGTCAAAAAAAAACATACCATCGTGGTCGCCAATCGTTTCATCGTACCCACCCCTGCATGTAGAACCGGATAGAGTCGGAACACACTTCATTATCATTACCCATATTATTACACGCGTTCGTCGCTATCGTATGGACCTGTTGGCACGGGGCGGACGAGGCTTGAGGTAGTATTTCGCCTGTACGAACTCAGGAGATGGCAGTGCGATTGAGGACTTGGATAACCTTTTTGACTTTGACTGCGCCGCCCGGCGGAGCGGCCCGATGACCTTCTTGGGCGCCTTTCTGGCCTTGCTGTGGGACCAGTTGAGCCCATTGCACCGGCCATCGCAATTCGACCGGTTATTTGGCCGCTACGGCGACTGGGTGCTGACCCATTTCAATGCCGGCAGCCAGGCCCATGGCCTACTCGCCTGGGTGGTGGCGGCGCTGGTCCCGGCCGCGCTGATCGCTCTGGCGGGCAGTCTGTTGGCCAACATCGGCTATTTGCTTGGCCTGGCCTGGAGCGCCGCCGTGCTTTACCAATGCCTCGGGTTCAGGCAACTCAACCAACTGGCAGACGAGCTGCAGGCCGCGCTGTCGGCCGGCGACCGGCAACGTGCACGCTCCTGTCTGGCCGAGATGGGGCTGGCCGACGCCGGGTCGCTGCCGAACGCGGAATTGACCCGGAGTGCGCTTGGCCAGGTACTACAGCTCGGCCTGAACCGGGTCTTCGGGGTCATCTTCTGGTTTGTTCCGTTCGGCCCATTCGGCGCGCTTGCGTATGCCTTGACCGTACCGCTGGCCGAGCGCTGGCGCGGCGCAAGCGATTTCCATACCGCCATCTGCCAGATCATGCGCTGGCTGGACTGGCTGCCCGGCCGGCTGGCGGTCTTCAGTTTTGCTATCGTCGGCAACTTCGAGGAGGCCATGCTGGCCTGGCGCGGCAAGGATGGCGATGGTTTATCGACCGCCGCGGAGGGTGTGCGTGCGGCCGGCTTCGGCGCCCTTGGTCTGGGCGACGCCGCGCCCGACCCGGATTATGTGAGTGGCGCGGTCGCCCTATTGAAACGGGCTGTCCTGCTCTGGCTGGCGTTGCTTGGGCTAATCTGGCTGGCCGCCTCCAGCAGCCTGTTTCAGTAGCCACTGGCGCCCATGCTCAACGCCATCTGGATCGGTTTTTTCCTGACTGCCTTCGCGGCCGCCCTGTTTCAATTCCTGGTCAACGGCCTACAGGACATCTTCGCTCTGCTGATGAAGGCAGGCTTTGACAACGCCAAGACCGCCTTCGAGATCGCCCTTGGCCTGACCGGGGTCATGAGCCTGTGGCTTGGGGTATTGAAGATCGGCGAGCGGGCCGGCTTTCTCGACGCCCTGGGCCGGCTGCTGGCGCCGCTGTTTGCCCGCCTGTTTCCCGAGGTGCCGCGCGGCCACCCGGCGCTGGGCTCGATCACCATGAACATGGCCGCCAACCTGCTTGGCCTCGACAATGCCGCCACGCCGATGGGCATCAAGGCGATGCAGGAGCTGCAAACGCTGAACCCGGACCAGGACACCGCCAGCGACGCGCAAATCCTGTTCCTGGTCATCAACGCCTCGTCCATTACCCTGTTGCCGGTGACCATCTTCACCTACCGGGCGCAACTGGGCGCCCACGACCCCACCGACGTCTTCATCCCCATTCTGATGGCCACCTATTGCTCTACCCTGGCCGGATTCGCCTTTGTCGCCGCCATGCAGCGCATCCGCCTGGACCGGGTCATTCTGGCCTGGCTGACCGGCATCACCGCTGTGGTCGGCGGCCTGGCGCTGTATTTCGCCAGTCTGCCGGCGACCGAGATGGCGCCCCGCTCGTCGCTGGTCAGCAACTTCATTCTGCTCGGCCTGATCGCCAGCTTTCTGATCGGCGCCCTGGTCAACAAAGTGAACGCCTATGAGGCCTTCATTGATGGTGCCAAGGAAGGCTTCCAGACCGCCGTGACCATTATTCCCTACCTGGTGGCAATGCTGGTGGCCATCGGCCTGTTGCGTGCCAGCGGTGCCCTGGACCTGGCCATGACCGGCGCCCGCGGCCTGGTTGTAGCGCTGGGCTTCGACGCCCGCTGGGTCGATGCCCTGCCCACTATTTTGATGAAGCCGCTGTCGGGCAGCGGCGCGCGCGCCATGATGATCGAGACCATGCAGGTCCACGGCGCCGATTCCTTCGCCGGCCGGCTGGCCAGCATCGTCCAGGGCAGTACCGAGACCACCTTCTACGTCCTGGCCGTCTACTTCGGTGCGATCGGCGTCAAGCGGGTCCGCTACGCCGTGGCTGGCAGTCTGATCGCCGACCTGGCCGGCTTCGCCGCGGCGGCGTTTGCGGCCTACCTGTTTTTCGGCCGCAGCGTTTGAGGACGGGGTAAAAATCCCGCATCGGGGTCGCACCACCGACCCATGGTGAATACGGTAAGATGACCGTCACTTTACTGGTCGTCGCCGTAGAAAATTAAGAAACCAATGCCAAAAATCCAGCAATACGCCACCCTCGCCGCCATTGATCTCGGCTCGAATTCATTTCACCTACAGGTCGGTCGGGTCGACGGCGAGCAGCTTTATTACCTCGACGCCCATAAGGAATCAGTCCGTCTGGCCGGCGGTCTGACCGCCTCCGGGAAGTTGGACGGCGCCTCCAAGAACCACGCACTGGCCTGCCTGGCGCGGTTCGGTGAGCGGCTCAAGGGGATGCCGGCCGGCGCGGTGCGCGCAGTCGGCACCTCGGCCCTCAGGGTGGCCAAAAACGCCCCGGCCTTTCTGGAACGGGCCAAGACCGCGCTGGGTTTCGACATCGATATCGTGGCCGGCCGGGAAGAAGCGCGGCTGATCTATCTGGGCGTCTCGCACAGCCTGCCGCCGACTGCCGAGCCGCGTCTGGTGATCGACATCGGCGGCGGTTCGACCGAATGCATCATCGGCTCCGGCTACGAGGCCCACGACAGGGAAAGCCTGCGCATGGGCTGCGTGGTGCTTTCCAGACGTTTCTTCGTCGACGGCAGAATCGACAAGGCCAGCCTCAAGGCCGCCGTGACCGCCGCCCGCATCGAGGCGCAGCCGGTCGCCCACGAATTTCGGCGGGGTCTATGGCAGCAGGCCTTGGGTTCGTCCGGGTCGGCCCGCGCGCTCAGCGAAATCCTGTTCCAGAACGGTCTCAGCGACGGGCGGATCACCGCCGATGGCCTCAAGTGGCTGCGCGAACGGCTGGTCAAGGCGGGCAATCTGAACCGGCTCGATCTGCCGGGCCTGAAGCCCGACCGTCGGCCGGTCCTGGCCGGCGGCGCGGCCATCATGTCCGGTCTGTTTCAGGAACTGGATATCGAGCAGATGACCGTGGCCCCAGGGGCTATGCGCGAGGGCATCCTGTGGGACCTGCTGGGCCGGGTCCACGATCACGACATCCGCGACCTGACCATCAGCCAGTTCATGCGCCGCTACCATATCGACACCGTTCAGGCCGAGCGCGTGGAGCGACTCGCCATCGATCTATTCAGACAGATCGCCAGCGATCCCGGCGACGAACATGAACTCTGGTTGACCTGGGCGGCGCGCCTGCACGAGATCGGCATCAACATCGCCCATTCCGGATTCCACAAACACGGTGCCTACATCCTGGAAAACGCCGACATGCCCGGCTTTGCCCGGCGCGACCAAAGCCAGTTGGCCAAACTGGTCCGGGCCAGCCGAGGCGGCCTGGATAAGCTCGGCCATGGCACCGACGACGAGCTCTGGCCGTCGATACTGTGCCTGCGTCTGGCGCTGTTGTTCAACATCAGCCGATCGACCATGGCGCTGCCCAAGATGACCTTGAAGGCCAGCGGCGGCGACTGCAGGTTAACCTTGCCGCGCGCCTGGCTGGCCGCCAACCCGTTGACCCAGGCGGCGCTGGACCAGGAGACGAAGCTATGGCAGACCGCACTGGCCAACTTTAGACTGTCTGGAATACAGTCATGAAAAACGACGCCCTGGCGCGGCTTCGCAAAGGCCTGCTGTCAGGCTATCCGATCTTCTACCTGCGGGGCGAAGAGGAAGATCGGATGGCGGACCTGCTCACCGAGCTGGCCAGGGAACATTATGGCGACGACCGACCGCTGGTGCTCTGGAGTTCGGTCCGGGGGTTTTATACCAATGCCGGCGTGCTTGAGGCCATCGTCGACCCGGTCGCCGCCCTCCGCCACATCGCCGACTCGGAACGCCGTGCCTTCTACCTGATGCAGGACCTGCCGGCATTGTTGCGCGACAATCCCAGACTGTCCCGCGCCCTGCGCGACCTATACCGGGAACTGGCCGGACGCGATACCTTTCTGTTCCTCTCCTATCCCGATTTCGTCCTGCCCGACGAACTCAAGAAACAGGTATTCCTGGTGCCCTTAAGCATCCCATCAGAGCCAGAAATACTGCGTCACATCGGCGTCATCGCCGAGGCCAACGGCGTTGCCGCGCGGCTTGACCAGGAATGGCGCTACCAATGCGCCGCCGGGATGCGCGGCATGTCGCTCGACGAGATCGGCCACTTGATGCTGCGCCTGATCCGGGAAGACAAGCTCGATCTGGCCACAGCCATCCCGGAGATCATCGAGGAAAAGTCCTACGCGCTGCTCAAGGAAGGTTGCCTGCAATTCGTCGGCAAAACGGTCAAGCTCGATCAGGTCGGTGGTCTGGAAAACCTCAAGGAGTGGGTCCAGGCGCGCAAGCCGCTGTTCACCCGCCAGGCCTTCGAGTCGGGCGTGCCGCTGCCCTCCGGCATCCTGTTCATGGGCGTGTCCGGCTGCGGCAAAAGCATGGCCGCCAAGGTGGTCGCCGGGGCCTGGAATCTGCCCTTGGTGCGCCTGGACATGAACCTGGTCCTGTCCGGCGCCTACGGTTCGCCGGAATACGCCTTCGACCATGCGCTCAAGGTGGCCGAGGCGATCGCCCCGCTAGTGCTCTGGATCGACGAGATGGAAAACAGCTTCGGCTATGACCTGCACGGCGGCGGCAACAACAACAACATCTTTGCCGGCTTTCTGACCTGGATGCAGGAAAAACCGCCCACCGTGTTCGTGGTGGCCACCGCCAACCGGATTGAAAGGCTGCCCGCCGAGGTGATCCGAAAGGGCCGCTTCGACCAGCTTTTCTTCCTCGACCTGCCGACCGAAGACGAGCGCAAGGCCATTCTGCGCATCCACATCCAGGCATTCGGTGCCGATCCAGAAAAATTCAACCTCAACCTGCTGGCCGCCGTAACCAAGAACTGGAGCGGCGCCGAGATCGAACAGGTAGTCAAGGCGGCGCGTATCCGGGCCTTCCAGGAAGGCCGGGAGTTCGGCGATCAGGATGTGGTCTGGAATACCGCGCGCATGGTGCCGCTATCGCGCACCATGGAGGAACAAATCAAACAATTGCGCTTGTGGTCGGTGAACCGGGCCACACCGGCTTCTAAAAAAGCCAAGGTTTGAAATGAATCATGGATTACGCGCGGCCGTCATCGTTTGTCTGCTCTTGGCCGGGCTGGCGGCCCTGGCCACGGCCGCCAGCCCGAACGGGCAATGCCCAAATCTGGAAGGTATGTATGAATTCATCGGCGAATTGCAGCCGGATAGCTATTCAATAAAATGTCGCTCATCGGGCTTGCCGCGCTGGCCTTGAGCTCGGTTTCGGCGCTGGCCGACGAGTGTCGGAACTGCGGCGTGGTGCGGTCCGTCGAGGCCGTCCAGGTCAAGGGCAAGACCTCCGGCGGCGGCATGGTGGTCGGCGGTCTGGTCGGCGGTTTGCTGGGCAATCAGACCGGCCACGGCAGCGGCCGCACGGTCGCCACCGTAGCCGGCGCCGCCGGCGGCGCATACGCCGGTAACGAGATCGAGAAGGACTCAAAGCGCCACACGGTCTGGAAGGTCCGGGTCAGCATGGACTACGGCGAGACCCGCAGCTTCACCTATCCGCGCGAACCGGATTTCATGTCCGGCGACAGGGTACAGGTGGAACACGGCAAGCTGATGCGGCTGAGGACTTCGGAATAAGCCTATGGGCGCCTCGAAAAAAATACGCTTCGACAGGTTCAGCACGAACAAAAACGGTTGATTTACCAAAAGCCGTTCGCCCTGAGCGTGTCGGAGAGTGAGGTTTTTCGAGGCATCCCATCCAGACCAGCCGCATCGGTCGGTCCCCGCTTCAGCCCTTGGCTGCCAGCAGATTGAGCAGGTAATCCTGCGCCGAGAAGCCATGGCCGCGCCTGGCCCGTTTCTTGTAAGTGCCGCCCGGCTGCATTTCCCATGACAGGATGTTGTCCTTCAGATAGGGCTTGATGCCCTCGTTGATGACTCGTTTCTTCAATTTTGCGTCGAGTAGCGGGAAACAGGTCTCGATGCGGCGGAAGAAATTGCGGTCCATCCAGTCGGCGCTGGCCAGGTAGACGTTTTCCTCGCCGCCGTTCCAGAAGTAAAACACCCGGTGGTGCTCCAGGAAGCGACCGATCACCGAGCGCACCCGAATATTTTCCGATACCTCCGGTATGCCTGGCCGCAGGGCACACACGGCACGTACGATCAGGTCGATCTGAACCCCGGCCTGAGAGGCCTCGTAAAGCGCGGCAATCACCTTGGGTTCCAGTAGTGCGTTCATCTTGGCCGCGATGCGCGCGGCTTCGCCCTTGCGGGCGCGCGCCGTTTCGTTCTCGATGGCCCGAAGGATGTTGGAATGCAGCGAAAACGGCGCCTGCCATAGATAGCCATGCTCGCCGGCATCGCCCAGGCCGGTGATTTGCATGAAGACGTCGTTCACGTCCTGGCAGATACCCGGATGGCAGGTCAGCAGGCCGAAGTCGGTATAGAGCTTGGCGGTGCGGGCGTGATAATTGCCAGTGCCCAGGTGGGCATAGCGCTTCAGCTTGCCGGCCTCGCGCCGGACCACCATGGCCATCTTGGCGTGGGTCTTGTGGCCCACCACGCCATACACCACATGGGCGCCGGCGGCCTCCAGTTGCTCGGCCCAGTTGATGTTGGCCGCCTCGTCGAAGCGGGCCATCAGCTCGACCACGGCGGTGACCTCCTTGCCCCGCTGGGCGGCCTTGATTAAACGCTGCATCAGTTCGGAGTCGGTCCCGGTGCGATAGACCGTCTGCTTGATGGCCAGCACGTCCGGGTCGCTCGCCGCCTGGTCAATAAAGTCGATCACCGGCTGGAACGACTGGAATGGGTGATGGAGCAGGATGTCGCCCCGGCTGACGACCTGGAAGATATTGTCACCGTCGGTCAGATTGGCCGGCAGACCGGGCGTGAACGGCTTGAACTTGAGGTCCGGACGATCCACCTTTTCCGGCACGTTCATCAGCCGCACCAGATTGACCGGGCCGCGCACCTGATAGAGGTCATCCCAGCCCAGGCTGAATTGCTCAAGTAAGAATGCCTTCATCTCTTCCGAGCAGTTGTCGGCCACCTCGATCCGCACCGCGTTGCCGAAGTTGCGATGTGGCAACTCGCCCTGGAGCTGTTCGCGCAAGCTCTTGTTTTCTTCCTCGTCGACAAACAGATCAGAGTTGCGGGTGGCCCGGAACTGGTAGCAGCCCAGCACCTCCATGCCCGAAAACAGCGCGCCGACATGGGCGTGCAGGATGGAGGATAGGAAAACGAAGCTGTACTCACAACTGGCGACCGTCTTGGGAAACGGGATCACCCGCGGCAGGGAACGGGGCGCCTGGACCACGGCGCGACCAGAGTTGCGACCGAAGGCATCCTTGCCGGACAACTCGACGGCAAAGTTGAGGCTCTTGTTCAGCACATTCGGAAAGGGGTGAGTCGGGTCCAGGCCAATGGGCGTCAGCACCGGCATCAGCTCGTTGAAAAAATAGTCCCATATCCATTGTTCCTGCTCCGACGTCCACTCGCTACGTTTATGGAAGCGGATACCTTCGGCCGCCAGGTCCGGCAGCACATGATCGTTCAGTAGTCCATATTGGCAGGCCACCATCTCGTGCGCGACCCGCGCCATCTCCTTGTACACCTGGCGGGCGGTCAGGCCATCCGGCCCCTGATGCAACGGATTAAGCCGAATCTGTTCCTTGATGCCGGCCGTGCGAATCTCGAAAAACTCATCCATGTTGCTGGCAAAGATGCTCAGAAAGCGCAGGCGTTCCAGCAAGGGGGTGTTCGGGTCTTCCGCCTGGGCCAGAACGCGGCGATTAAACTCCAGTATGCCGAGCTCGCGGTTGATGATGAGTTCACTGGCAAGCGTTTGATTCATATATGGATTTCAATACCGATTAGTGAAAGAACTTGCGCAAGAGCCCACCCAGAAAGCCAATATACTGCTTTTCCTCGGTCGGCACGGGCACCTCTGGCTTATCTTGTTGGGCCAACATGTGCAGCACGATCTTCGCGTAGTCACGGTCCTAGTTG
>JAIMKU010000017.1:0-20166 GCA_020692235.1 Hydrogenophilus sp. | reverse complement strand
TTTGCGAGCATCAGGTGCAACTCGTCGACCACATCCTCACCTTTGGCCGCGCGCATCGTGAAATCGCTGACCCGCCGGATGAATAATTCATGCACCTTCTGGTGCGGTTTTAGAAACGGGTAGCCGGCCTGCTCCATCATCGCCTCTTCAAAACCGAAGTGCGATTGTGTGTAATCGACCAACTGCTCGATCACCTCGCCGATGGCGGCCTTGTCGTTACTCTCTTTGGCCACCTCAAGCTGATTGATGTAAGACACGATACGCTGGTGCTGATGGTCGATGACCTCGATACCGGTATTGAGTTTTGGATCCCACAGGATGGCCATAATCATTCTCTTTTATTAACTGGACCTAATTATCAAGATAGACCACATCCATGTTCCCGAGCCATCCGCAAGCCGCTTTGGATGATGAGAGATCGAGTCTTCAATGCTAACCTGAAAGACATTCGCATTTCTATCTTCTAAACCATGGCACTGGAAGTGGAGTTGAAACTCGCCATCGCCGCCAGCGATGCCGCCCGCCTGCGCCGCCACCCGTTGCTCAGGGCGCTGACGCCGGTACGCCGCAAACTCTACGGCATCTATTTCGATACCCAGGAGTTCGACCTGTATCGCCGGCGCAGCGCCATCAGGCTGCGGCGCGAAGGCTATCACTGGGTGCAGACCCTGAAACTGGATGGCGGCGACTCAACTGCCCTATCCAGACGCCCTGAGTGGGAGGCACGGGTAACCGGCAACCAGCCCGATCTGGAGGTCTTGCCAAAAGCGGCCCGGCAACAACTCCCGCGCGATCTGGCGAGCCGCCTGCGCCCCGCCTTCATAACCGATATTCGGCGCACCATCTGGCTGCTGGAACGTCCGGAAGGCGTGGTCGAGATCGCCCTGGATAGCGGCTGGATTCGCGCCGGAGAGGCAGAACTGCCGATATCCGAGTTGGAGCTAGAGCTTAAATCGGGCGCCAGCGGCCTGCTGATCGACATCGCCCTGGAACTGCTCGATGCCGCCCCCATGCTGCCGGAATACCGCAGCAAGGCCCTGCGCGGTTATGAACTGGCCGGGGTCTGGCGGCAGACACCCGCCAAGGCCAACCCGGTGGTCTTGACCGACCGCCCGCCGGCCGCCGAGGCCTGGCGCCGCATGTTGCTCGCCGGTCTGACCCAGTTAAGCCGTAATCTGCCCGGTTTATTGGCTGGTAGCGAGCCCGAATACGGCCACCAGATGCGGATCGCGATCCAGCGCATGGAGACCGTGTTGAGGCTGGGACGAGACATCGGCTTGGCGCGGCCGGACCGGATGACTGAACTGCACTGGTTGATGGCCGAGCTGGCACCGGCCCGCGACTGGGACGTGATAGTCACCGAAACCCTGGCCGCCAGCCGCGCGGGGCTACCCGATGGCGGCCGACTGGATGCCCTGATAACCGCTGCCGAAGCGCACCGGAAGGCGGCCCAGGACCGCGCCCGAACAGCGGCTAGCGAGCCGCGAACGACCCGCCTGCTGTTGGTCATGACCAAAGACGTGCTGGCGCAACGATATGGCGACGCGAAGCTCTCCGACTGGGCGAGCGCGTCACTCGATCGCCGGCTACGACAATTCCGTAAACTGGCCCGGCAGTATGACCGTCTGGATAGCGCTGGCCGCCACCGCCTTCGGATCGCAGCCAAACGCCTGCGCTATGCCGGCGAGGCCTTTGCACCGCTTTATGGCGACAAGGCGACCGGCGACTACCTGACGCGTATGGCGAAGCTTCAGGATCGTTTGGGCACTGCCAACGACGCGGCCGTGGCTCAGGCCCTGCTGGTCGAGCTGAGGACCCAGGACAAGACGCTGGCCCACGCCGCCGGCCTGGCCGAGGGCTTCATGATCGGCGCTACGATTGGCCAGGCTCGGCGTCTGGCCAAATTGACGGCGGCGACGCTCGCAGCACGGCCATTCTGGCGCCACGACAAGAAGAAGTAAGCCAACCGGATCAGCCGTGGACCAGGAATGGCTCGATAGCCTCGATGGGTGCCGGCTTGCCAAACAGATACCACTGATAGGCGGCGCAACCGCTTTCATACAGCAAATCGCGCTGCGCCTCGGTTTCCACACCCTCGGCGATGACCGATAAATCCAGGCTCCGGGCCAGGGTCACAATGGCGCGGGCGATGGCGGCATCGTTCTGGTCGGTGAGCACATCGCGGACAAAGGATCGGTCAATCTTCAACTGATCCAGGGGTAGGCGTTTCAGGTAGGCCAGCGATGAATAGCCGGTACCGAAATCATCCAGCGAGAAGCCGATGCCATGGGCCTTGAGTGCGGTCATCTTGGCGATGACATCCTCGACATCGTCCAGCAGCAGGCTCTCGGTGATTTCCAGCTTGAGCCTACTTGGATCGATCGCCGTCCGGTCGACGATGGCTAGCACCTGGTCGACGAAATCAGGATGGCGGAATTGACGGGCACTGACGTTGACCGCCATGGTCAGCCCGGCCGATTCCGGCCGCTTTGCCCAGACCGCCAGTTGGGCGCAGGCGGTTTCCAGTACCCAGTGGCCCAACGGCAGGATGAGCCTGGTGTCTTCAGCCAGCGGAATAAAGGTGTCGGGCAATACCAGACCACGCACTGGATGGCGCCAACGAACCAGCGCCTCAACGCCGGTCAAATGGCCGGCACAGTCAACCCGAGGCTGGTAGTAAAGACAGAACTCGCTGCGTTGCAGTCCCTGGCGCAGGTCCGCCTCCAGGGCTGCGCGGGTATTGACCGCAGTCTGCATGGCCGAGTCGAAGAAACGCACTACATTGCGCCCCGCCGCCTTGGCTTGATACATGGCCAGGTCGGCCTGCTTCAGCAACTCTTCCATGGCGACGTCATGGCCCGAGAACATCGCTGCGCCTATGCTGCTACTGCTGTAATGCCGGCAGTTTTCGATCTGATAGTTCCGATTCAGCATCACCAATATCTTCTCGGCAACCGTCCTGGTCTGGGCGGCGGCCGTCTCCGGCTTTTCGCTCAGGTTTTCCAGCAACACCACGAACTCGTCGCCGCCAAAACGAGCCACGCTATCGCCTTCGCGCACCGAGCCGACCAGGCGTTCGGCGACCTGCTTCAGCAACTGGTCGCCCTTGTCATGACCAAGGGTGTCGTTGATGGTCTTGAAGTTATCGAGGTCGATGAACAATAGCGCGCCGCCACGGCGGCTGCGGGCGCCGACCATCATGGCCTGATTCAGGCGGTCAGTCAGCAGCCGTCGATTGGGCAAGCCGGTCAGCGTGTCATAGAAGGCCAGTTTGTTTGATCGCATCTTCCGCTACCTTGCGCTGGCTGATGTCAACCAGCGTGCCAACGTAGTTGATGACCTCGCCGTCGACGCCTTTCACTGCCGTGATGGTCAGCCATACCGGATATACCTCGCCGTTCTTGCGCCGGTTCCAGATTTCACCCTGCCACGCATCGGTCTGGCCGATCGCCGCCCATAGCGCGGCATAAAAGTCAGCAGCGTGGCGGTCGGAACGAAGCAATTTCGGCGTCTCGCCCACCGCCTCCTCGGCCGGGTAGCCGGTGATCTCGGTAAAGGCTTGGTTAACCCTCAAGATTACACAGCGGGCATCGGTAATCATCATGCCTTCCTGGGCCTCGAAGGCAGCGGCGGCGACGCGCAGGTCGGTCGCAGTTCGCTTCGATCCGCGCAAATAAAATATGACCGCCGAGGTCGCGACGATCAGCATCCCGCCGGCGACCGCAAGCAGCAGAAAGATCCAGCCTCGTTCGGCGTCCAGGCGCGAAAGTCCGGCCAACGTACCGGACAGGTAAAGGCTAATGGCATCGTCCACCAGGCGTTTGCCGATCAGCATTGCCGGCCGATTGTCGCCGCCGATGAGCACAGCGTCTGGAAACCGTTTGTCGCCCCAGGGCACTATCGCCAGTGGCTCGATTACGCTCCGTTTGTACAGTAATCGTTTCTTTTCCTCGGACAGATTCACGACGGCGGCATCAGGCAAACCGTGGAATTCAAGCCGCTGGTCCGACGCGAGAATGATGACGCCGTTGGCATCGACGAAGAAGGCATGGGTCCGGCGTAACAAGTCGGCAAAACGGGCCATATCCTGTTTGACGACGATGGCGCCGATAAAGCGCCCTCGGTCCAGGACCGGGTAGGCATAGTACAGACCGGGCACATGAGTGGTCCGTCCCACGGCATATTGGCGGCCGGACCGCCCCGCCCTAACCTCCGGGAAATATAGCCGATCGGCGAAATTCATACCGACCGGGCTGCCGGGCTTGCCGGCATTCGCGGCGGCGATGCAATCGCCCGCCGCATTGACCAAGAACAGGTTGTCAACCTTGAGCCGGGGTGCCGCGACAGCCAGCGCATGGTTCACCCCGCCCAGCGCACGGTCCTCGGTCCAGCGTTGTCTGCGGACCTCATAGGTCAGGGCTGAAGGCGCGACGTCGGCGCCAAAGCGACGCAACGCGCCATGGTTGTACTCGCTATAGGAAAACGCCAGGGCAATGTTCTCTAACCGTTCCAATCGTTCGTCGACGTTTCCGGCAACCATATCCGCCTGCTGCCTGGTGAGTTGCGACACCTGACGATACAGGTCGCCGGCAAGGCGGTTAGAGCAATAATCGGCGCTCAGCCAGGCGATAACCAGCCAGCCGAGTGCCAGCCACAGGCGCCGGGTCTTGGCCACGCTGGCAACCGAGACGTGCTGGGCGACCAGCAGTGCCGCGTAGGAGGCCAGGATCGCAATAAGGCCTTAACGACCGCCACCAGGCAAACTTTAGTAATTTTGTCGGACTGAAGTCCGAGATCGGACCGGCGGCTAGCCGCCGAGCATCTCCTCGGCATGTTTCCGGGTCATGTCGGTGATCTTAACGCCACCCAGCATCCGGGCAATTTCTTCTATCCGTTGCGAACCAGCCAATAGCCGTACCCGACTGAGTGCGTGGCCGGCCACGGTTTCCTTGCTGACCTGGAAGTGGCTGGCGGCCCCCGCCGCCACCTGGGGCAGGTGGGTGACGCACAGTATCTGTCGGGTTCGGCCTAACTCGGCCAGTAGGCGGCCGACGATCTCGGCAACACCGCCGCCGATGCCGGCATCGACTTCGTCGAAGATCAGGGTCGGGGCGCCGGAGACTTGCGACAGGATGGTTTGCAGTGCCAGCCCGATGCGCGACAGTTCGCCCCCCGAGGCGGTCTTGGCCAACGGCTTCAGGCCTTGGCCGGCGTGGGGCGCAACCTGGAATTCGACTGTTTCCAGTCCGCCGGCCTCCGGCGCACATGCGTCGAGTACAACCGCAAAACTGCCGCCCGGCATGGACAGTTGCTGCATGGTCTGGCTGACCGATTTGGTCAGGCTGGCCGCACCTTTTTGCCGTTTTGTACTCAGTTCGGCGGCGTATTTTTGGTATTCGCCGCGCGCCATGTCGGCGCTCCGGCGCAGGCCTTCGGTATCGGCCAGGCGATCCAGTTCGGCCAATCGGGTACGAGCCTCGGTCAGCAGGTCGGGGAGCGCATCGGGCCGAACCCGAAACTTGCGGGCGGCATCGTTGACCTGGACCAGGCGAGCCTCGGCCCGAGCGAGCAGGTCCGGGTCGAGGTCGACCCGTTCAGCATAACGACCAAGTTCACTGGCGGTTTCATCGGCTTGGATGAGACTGCTTTCCAGCATATCCAGCGCGGGTTTCAGGGCGGGATCGATCTCGACCATGTCGGCGAGTCGGTTGCGGGCCATTTGCAACTGTCCGACGGCGCCCTGCCCTTCTTCTTCGAGCGTCGAGACAATCTGCTGGGCGCCCTGGACCAGTTCGGCTGCATGGGCAAGCCGACGGTGGTCCTCCTGAAGCGTGAGCCACGCCTCGGCCCGGAAATCCAGCGCGCTGAGTTCGTCCGCCTGCCATTGCCGCTGTTCGCGTTCGGCGGCGGCTTCGGCGGCGTGCCGTTGGCCTTCGGCGCAGGCCTGTTCCAGTTTTCGCCAGGCACGGAAGGCATCGGTCACCTGGACGGCAAGGACCTCGCTGCCGCTGTAGGCATCCAGCATCTGACGCTGTGCACCGGGCCGAAGCAAGGAGTAGTGGGCGTGCTGACCGTGGATGTCGATCAGAAATTCACCGGCCTTCTTGAGTTGGGCCTGGGTTGCCGGCCGGCCGTTGATAAAGGCGCGGGAACGGCCGCCGGCGTCGATCACCCGGCGCAACAGCAGCTCATTTTCCTCGCCATCAAGACCGTTTTCGGCCAGCCAGGCGACCAGATCGGGCGGCGGTACAAAGCTGGCGGCAATCTCGGCGCGTGGTGCGCCGTCACGCACCACGCCGGCTTCGGCCCTCTCGCCTAGGGCAAATTGCAGTGCATCGAGCAGGATCGACTTACCGGCTCCGGTCTCGCCGGTCAGCACTGAAAACCCAGCGCCGAATTCCAGGTCCAGACGATCGACCAGCACGAAATCACGGATGGACAGGCTTAGAAGCATCTAGAGCTTTTCGCCCCAGTGCAGCTTCTGCCGCAAGGTGTCGTAATAGTTATGGTCCAGGGGTTGCAGCAGGCGGACGCTGTGCCGGGCACGCCGAACGACCACCCGGTCGCCCACCACCATGTCGCGGTGGTCCTGACCGTCAAAGTGGACCCGGGCGTCGTCGGCATGGATCAGATTGACCTCGATCTCGGACCGGCCATTTACGGCGATGGGCCGGGCCGACAGGGTATGCGGGCAGATCGGCGACAACACGAAGGCATCCAGGGTCGGGTGCAGGATGGGGCCGCCGGCCGACAAGGCGTAGGCAGTCGATCCGGTCGGCGAGGCCAGCACCAGACCATCGGCCCGCTGGCTATAGACAAACTTGTTGTCAATGTAGACTTCAAACTCGATCAGGCGCCCCAGGCTGCCCTTGCTGACCACGACGTCGTTGAATGCGTACATATGAAACTGGAGGTCGCCGTCGCGCTCCAGCGAACAGTCCAGCATGATCCGGCTTTCCTCGACATACTGGCCGGCCAGCATCTCGTCGAGGGTAGTGAACATGGTGTCGACCGAGACATCGGCCAGGAAGCCGAGCCGGCCCTGATTGACGCCGATCAGCGGCACCCGGTGATCGGCCAGCCTGCGGGCGATGTTCAGCATGGTGCCGTCGCCGCCCATGACGATGGCCAGGTCGATGTGGTCGGCGATTTCCGCCAGCGGCGCGCAGGGCAGATCGGTCAGGTGGCAGAAATCCGCCGTGGGCGTCGACAGTACGACCTCATGGCCTTTGTCTTGAAGGAATGTGGCCAGCCGCAGCATATAACCGTTTATGCTGGTACTGTTGTGCTTGTCGACCAATGCGATTTTCTTGAAATTTTGTTCCATAGCCGGAATTATAGCGACCGCCCTTTTAAAAAATACGAGCAAACGATATACCCGCCATGTTAAACGAACGCGCCCATGTACTGCTTAAGGCCCTGGTCGAGCGCTACATCGAGGAAGGCCAGCCGGTCGGTTCCCGCACCCTGGCCAAACATGCCGGATTAAACCTGTCGCCCGCTTCCATTCGCAACATCATGGCCGACCTGGAAGAAGGCGGCTTCATCTCCAGCCCGCATACCTCAGCCGGCCGCATCCCCACCGCCAAAGGCTATCGGCTGTTCGTCGATACCCTGCTGACGGTGGAACCATTGGACCATCCCTCATTCAGCCAGATCGAGGCCAAACTGGCCCCGGATAACCCCCAGCGTCTGCTGGCCTCGGCCTCGCACCTACTATCCGAACTGACCCAGTTTGCCGGCGTGGTCATCGCCCCCCGGCGGCACACCCAGACCTTTCGCCAAATCGAATTTCTAAGCCTGTCCGAGAAACGCATCCTGCTCATCATCGTCACCCCGGAAGGCGAGGTCCAGAACCGGGTATTGATTACCGACCGGCCCTACAGCGAAAGCCAGCTTACCCAGACCGCCAACTTATTTAACCGGCATTACGGCGGTCTGTCGTTCGATGCGGTCCGTCCCCGGCTGGTAAAGGAATTGATGGAGTTGCAATCGGACATCAGCAGTTTGATGCAGGCGGCGGTCCGGGCCGGCAGCGAGGCGCTCAACCAGAATGGCAGCGAATGCGTCCTCAGCGGCGAGGCCAACCTGTTGCGCACACCGGACCTGGCCGCCAACATGGACCGTCTGCGCGAACTGTTCAATCTGTTCGAGCGCCGCACCGACCTGATGCAATTGCTCGATCACGGCTATCAGGCCAGTGGTGTGCAGTTATTTATCGGCGCCGAATCGGGTGTCTCGCCGCTGGACGAATGCAGCGTCATCGCCGCGCCTTACGAGGTGGACGGCCAAGTGGTCGGCACCCTGGGGGTGATCGGCCCGACCCGCATGGCCTATGAGCGGGTCATCCCGATCGTCGACATCACCGCCCACATGTTATCCAACGCACTGTCCTATCACTGATGCCCAATTACCTCCCAGAACCGCCCTTCCGCCACAATCAGGCCAATCGCATCGGCATCCTGCTAATCAACCTGGGTACCCCGGAGGCGCCCACGGCCGGCGCCTTGCGGCCCTACCTCAAGGAATTCCTGTCCGACCGCCGGGTGGTTGAAATTCCCCGCGCGCTCTGGTGGCCGATCCTCAATGGCATCATTCTGAACACCCGACCGGCCAAATCGGCCGAGAAATACGCCACCATTTGGCAACCCGGCGGCTCGCCGCTCAAGGTTTACACCGAACAACTGACCCGCCTACTGCAAACCGAGCTGGCCGGCCGCAATGACTGTCCGTTGCTAATCAACTATGCCATGCGCTATGGCCGGCCTTCGGTGGCCTCGGTCCTGGCAGAGATGAAAGCCAAAGGCTGCGACCGCCTGCTGATCGTGCCGCTCTATCCCCAATATGCCGCCAGCAGCGGCGCCACGGCCCTGGACGCGGTGTACCACTACCTGCTGCAAACCAGGAACATGCCCGACATCCGCACCGTTCGACATTACCATGACCACCCAGGCTATATCGCCTCGCTACGGCAAAGCGTCGAGGACCATTGGGCCGAACACGGCCGGCCCGATTGCCTGCTGATGAGCTTCCACGGCACCCCGCGCCGTAGCCTCGATCAGGGCGACCCATACCACTGCGAATGTCTCAAGACCGGCCGTTTGCTGGCCGAGTCGCTGGGCTTGAACAGCAGTCAATACCGGATCACCTTCCAGTCGCGCTTCGGTCGCGCCGAATGGCTGCAACCCTATACCGCCAAGGTCCTGGCCAAATTGGGCAAACAGGGAACCAAACGGGTCGACACACTCTGTCCTGGCTTCGCCGCCGACTGTCTGGAAACGTTGGAAGAGATCGCCATGGAAGGAAAGGCCACCTTTCTTGCTGCCGGAGGTGGTGAATTTCACTACATTCCAGCGCTGAATACCCGGCCGGCATGGGTCACGGCCTTAGCCGACATCGTCCTGGCACAGCTTGCTGGCTGGCTGCCTAGCGACTGGAATGCCGAAACCGAATCGAACCTGCTGACCGAACGGCAAAGGCGGTCGCGGGACGCCGGATGTCCGCCTTGAACCGGTGCGATATTTTTTACTGTTGACCGGACGGCCCCGGATCGGCCATCATCGCGCACAATCATAACGACTCCCAGGTTTGCCAAGCCGTACTCCTGGATCACGGTTTATACCGTTTTTTCTAGCATGGAGAAGCCACCATGAAGTTATTCGCCGCGCTTGCACTATTGTTGGTCAGCACGCTCTGCGCCGCTGCGCCCGAAACCCTGATGACCCACAGCCGGGTACGTTTCATGGCCGCCAACTGCGCCTACTGCCACGGCCCGGACGGCAAAAGCCGGGGCTCCATCCCCAGCCTGGCCGGCATGGATAAGAACCATTTCGTGTCAAGAATGAAGGCCTTTCGCGACGGGACCCGGCCCAACACCATCATGACCAGTCACGCCAGCGGCTACACCGACGCCGAATTCGCGGCGCTAGGCGACTGGTTCGCCACTCACAAATAAGCCACACAGAGGAGACAGAAAATGGCTATAGATCGTCGCGACTTCCTCAAGGCCAGCGCCGCGCTCGGCACGCTAGGCGCCCTGGCCGGCTGCACTTCGTTGTCGACGGCCCACAATACCGGGCCCAAGGTGATTATCGTCGGCGCCGGTTTCGGCGGCGCGACCTGCGCCCGTTACTTGAAGACATGGGACCCCAAGATCAATATCACCCTCATTGAGGCCAACCGGGATTTCGTCTCCTGTCCCTTCTCCAACACCGTCCTGGCCGGGATGAACGAGTTGGGCGATCTGACCTTCTCCTACGACTATCTCAAAAAGACCGTGGACAGCTTCGTGCAGGACCGGGTGACCGCGATCGATAGCATTAAACGGCAGGTCAGGACCGCCGGCGGTCTGCGTTTCGACTATGATCGGCTGATCCTGGCCGGCGGGGTTGAGTTCCAGTTTGACAAGGTGCCTGGCTATGACGAGACCGCCCGGCGGACCATCAAACACGCATGGAAGGTCGGTTCCGAACAGACTGGGGTGTTGCGCCGGCAGTTGGCGGCGATGCCGGACGGCGGGGTATTCGTGATGTCCATCCCCAAGATGCCTTTCCGCTGCCCGCCCGCACCCTACGAACGCGCCTGCCTGATAGCCGACTATTTCAGGAAGGCCAAACCGCGTACCAAAGTCGTCGTCCTGGACGGCAACCCGGACATCGTCGTCATGAAGCAGCTTTTTCTGACCGCCTGGAAGAAGCATTATGGCTTCGAGACCGCCAATAGCATCATCGACTACCGGCCCGACAACGAAATTCATCAACTGGACGCCAAGAAGATGATCGTCCACACCAACTTCGACGATATTACCGGTGACGTAATCAATATCATCCCACCCATGCGCGCCGCGGCGATCACCGAACTGGCGGGCGCTCGGGCCAGCAACAACGGCCACTGGTGTCCGATCGACTACCGCACCTTCGAGTCCACCATTGTGCCCAATGTCCATATCCTGGGCGACTCAACCCAGAGTGTGTTCCCCAAATCCGGCTCGGTCGCCAACAACACCGGCAAGATGTGTGCCACCGCTCTGGTCGAACTATTGAACGATCGCTGGCCCGATAACGCCCCGGTAGTGACCAATACCTGCTATGCCGCCAGCACCGACCATACCGCTTTCAACGTCGCGGCGGTGTTCCGCTACGATCCTGCGGCCAAGAACATGGTGGCCGAACTCGGCGGCAGCGGCATTTCCAAGCAGGAAAGTGAACTGGAATTCTCCTACATGGAGTCCTGGGCCAAAAACCTCTTGGCCGACTCCCTCGGGTTACCCGAAGGCTACCGCTATACCATGAAGTTCTGATCCGGCTCCAGGGCGCGCGGCAGACCGCAGGGCAGGGATTGGGCGGCGAGTTCGGTCATGATGACCGCCTCGCCGCCCGGTTTGAGATGGCTGATCCAGACCTCGACGCCGGGCTTGAGCCGCGCCATATCTTGCAACAGAGCCTCCGGATAATAGTGATAAGCGGCCTCGGCCACCGCCCGCCGGGCATTGCAAAACGAACACTCCACCAGCAGATAGCGCAGGTCGGTGCAGGCATTGGCGGCTTGCCACAGCGCGTCGTGGCTCGCAGTATCGCCGGAGAACAGCAGACTGCCAGTCTTACCCTGTAGCAGATAGCCTACCGCCGGCCGGCCATGATGGGCCGGAATCGCCGTGATCTTGCCGCCATCCAGATCGACCACCTCGCCAACCGCCAATTCGGCGAAGTGCAGGAAGGGCGCCTTTATCGTCGGCACCTTCTCGAAATCGGGCCACAGCATCCAGTTGAACAGGTGCTGGCGCAACGCTGCGATCACCTCCGGGATGGCATGAACGACCAGCGGCGACGCGCCCGTGCCCACGCTGTCCATGAGTAGCGGCAACGCCAGGATGTGATCGAGATGGCTATGGGTGATAAATACATGACGGATGCGCCTCAACTCGTCCAGGGTCAGCCGGGTTACACCGCTGCCGGCATCGATAAGTACAGCGTCATCGAGCAGAAGCGAGGTGGTCTGCCGATCGCCGCCAATCCCCCCCGAACAACCTAGCACCCGCAACCGCATCTGATCTTCTCTCTATTTTGTGACGTAGGTGAACACGCCGTCCCAGTCTGCCGGCGGCGGGGTATTGCGGAACTGCGCGATACGTTCGAGATAGACGTCGTACAGCTTGCCCGGCGTCGCCTGGTTCAAGGCCTGTAGTTTCGCTTCGGCCTCTACCCAGCGCTGCGCGTTGTAGTCCTCCAGCGCCGCCTCGAACTGGCGCGCGGTCTCCAACCGGGCTGGGGCGACCTCCGCCGTCACCCCCAGCGGCGTGTAGATTGTCACCGGCTGGGCCTTGCCCTTGACCCGCACCTTGTCCACCTGCATGAAGGCAATATCCGGACAGGACTCGCGGGTCGCCTCACCGACCAGCACGCCAACGCCGTACTGTCGAGTCAATGCCTCCAGACGCGAGGCCAGGTTTACCGCGTCGGCCATGACGGTGTAAGCCATGCGAAACTGGGAACCCATGTTGCCAACGCTCATGCGCCCGGTGTTGACCCCGACGCCGATCCGAACCGCCGGCCAGCCTCGTGCCGCAAGCTCGGTATTGAGTTCGGTAAGTGCCACCTGCATGGCCAGGCCGGTCAATACGGCATCGCGGGCGTGGCGATCATCGCTCATCGGCGCGCCCCAGAAGGCCATGATAGCGTCGCCAATATATTTATCGATGGTGCCCCGGTTGTGCTGGATCAGGCGGGTCATGTGCGACAGAAAGAGGTTGAGCATCTCGGCCAATTGCGAGGCCTCCAACCCCTCGGAGATCGTGGTGAAACCGACGATGTCGGAGAACAGCACGGTCATCACCCGCGACTCGCCGCGCAGGCTGTAGCGGGCTGGGTCCTTGGCCATCTCGTCGACCAACTCGGGCGGCACGTATTGACCGAACAGGCGGGTGATCTGCGCCTTGGACCGGACCTCGACGAAGAAACCGTAGGACATGTTGAGCACGAACAGGCCAAGCACGGTGGCGAGGCTGGTGGCTATTGGCAGGTTCATGTGCCAGTGCGACCAGGCATATAGGTCGGTCGCCGCCAACAGCGCCAAGGCCGCAACCATAATCAGGGTAGCGCGCAGCGGTGCGACGAAGGGTAGCAACGCCGCCAGGGTCAAGCCTAGAGCCAGCACCGCAATCAGTTCGATCATGCGCGCGCCGACCGGCTCCCAGCGGATCGCGCCGTCGAGAATGCCGGAGATCAGATTGGCGTGGATTTCGACGCCGGGAAACTGCTTGGATGTGGGCGTCACCCTGAGGTCCATGATGCCGGGCGCGGTAGAGCCGATCAGCACCGCCCTGCCCTCCAGGTCGGCGGCCGGCGCCGTGCCCTTGAACACATCGGCAGCCGAAATGTAACGAAACGCGCCGGGTGGACGGTAAGGTACCAGCGCCATGGCCTGACGGTCGAGTGGCACGATCAGGTCATCCAGCGCCAGCGCGGCCGGGGTATAACCGTGCGACGGCCTGATTTTAAGTGCACCGCTGGCCATGGCGTGACGAGTGGCGATCAGTGCCAGCGAGCCGTAACAGCGGCCTTGATACTCGATGAGCATCGGCATGCGCCTGGCAACGCCGTCGAAATCGGCCTGCATGTTGAAGAAAGCGGCATCGGCAGCCTTGTCTTGCAGGATAGGTAGATTGGCGTTAAAGCCGGTTGCGGTCAGGGGCGAGATGCCGTAACGGTGCACCTCGGCGCAGTCGATCGAGGCTGGCGGCAGTTGGCCGGCGCTGTCCCCCGGGCCGGTCAAGCTGAAGTAGTAACCGAGTATGGCCGGCCCGGTCGCCAGGGCTTCGGCCAGACGGGCATCATAATCAAGCCGTGGCCGCAACCGTGCCAGTATCGCGGCAAAGTCGCCTTCGCCCTTCAGGTCGCCCACCGCCAGCCGCTCCAGCACTGGCAGACCGGAACTCTGGTCCGGCTCGGAGAAGGTGATGTCATAGCCCACCGCTGCCACGCCGTATTGTTGAAACAGGTTGGCGGTCAACTTGGCCATGGTCTCGCGTGGCCATGGCCAGCGGCCGATCTCGCGCAAACTGCGGTCGTCGATATCGACGATCACCACACGCTCGTCCACTGTCCTGGGCATATCGGCCTGGAGCTTGTAGTCGTAGATGACGGCTTCCAGGCGATCGAGGCCGCCCAGTCGATAAAGCCCGCCGACATGACCAACCAGCGCCAGCAACAGTGCCAGACCGACGCTGAACTGATACATAAAACGACGGCCGCGCAGATTCATTATCGGCAGTTTTGTATTGAGCAAATTCATGTCGTATCAGTCGGTGGTGATGTCAGGATTGTATCCCGGTATCCACCGCGCATCCGGGGCATCGTTCTGCCTGGGATCAAGATACCGCTCGGCATAGTCGAGATATACCCCTTCACGGATGAAAACGTCGAACAGATCGGGGTCAATACTCTTTTCCTGCTTCATGCGCCCCAGTATCGCAATGGTTTCCGACAAGGGCTTGCCCAACTTGTAGGGTCGATCCTTGGCGGTCAGCGCCTCGAAGATGTCGGCGATGGCTATGATGCGTGCCGGGATCGACATCTGGTCACCAGTCAGACCCCGTGGATAACCCCTGCCGTCCATGCGCTCGTGGTGACCACCGGCGTATTCGGGGACGTGGCGCAAGTGCTTCGGCCAAGGTAGCGCCTCCAACATACGGATGGTCAAGTCGATATGGCGGTCGATGATGGCGCGTTCGTCGTCCGACAAGGTGCCGTGCGGGATACTCAACAGGGTGATCTCCTCGGCGCTGAGCAGATCCAACTGTCGGCCGTCCGGGGTGCGCCAGGTATGGCGTTCGGCAATCTCGCGCACCCGTTGCCGATCGCTTTCGGCCATCGCTTCGCCGCCCAGGTTGGCCTGGTGCAGGAAGGCCCGTTCAGCGTCGAGACCAGCGTCGATCTCGGCCTGGCGCGCGGCCAGTTGCCCGTGCCAGTCAATATTCGGTGACATTGCCGCCAGCTTGGCCTCCAGCTCGTGGATTCGGGCATCCCGTTTGAGCACCTCGAAACGGGTATCGACCAGGGCGATGCGGTCGAAAATGGTTTCCAGTTTGGCCGACTTGTCGACCACATGGACCGGCGTGGCGATCTTGCCGCAGTCGTGCAGCAGGGCGGCCAATTCCAGCTCGTGGCGCATCGCATCGGTGAGCGAAAAGCCCTTCAACGAACCGCTCCCGGTCCGGCTGGCGGCCTCGGCTAGCAACATGGCGATGACCGGCACGCGCTGGCAATGGTCGTGGGTATAGGGCGATTTTTCGTCCAGGGCGGCGCCAATCACCTTGGTGAAGGCAATGAATAGGGTTTCCAGCCGGTCGATCAACAGGCGTTTGTTGAGCACCATGGCCGCTTGCGAGGCCAGGGATTCAACTAGGTGCTGGCCATCGCGGTCGAACTCGACGATTTCTCCGGTCTCCCGGTCGATGGCGTTGACCAGTTGCAGTACCCCGATGATCTCATCTTCATGGTCGATCAGCGGCACGGTCAGGAATGATTTCGAGCGGTAGCCGTTGGCCCGGTCGAAGGCCCGTGCGCTGGCGAAATCGAACTCGGTGACGGCATAGACATCGGCCAGATTGATGGTCCGGCGCCGGATTGCTGCCGCCGCCGATACCGCTTGTAGGTTGGCCGTGCCATCGCTCAGATAGAGCGGGATGGGCTTTAGCGTCAGCTCGGCGCCGGAGGGACCGCCCAGCCTTATCGACAGTGATCGGTTATGGATGATTTCGAAGTGCAGCGAGCCGCCTTGGGCCCGGTAAAGCGTACAGCCATCGGCATTAGTTAGCCCCATCGCCGCTTCGACGATGTGACCGAGAATCAGCTCCGAATCGTGTTCTGCGGATAGCTCGATACCCACCGCCACCAGCTTTTCAAGCTGTGAGAGCAAACTCGTCTTGTCCATTTTGGCTAAGTCTCCCAAAGGCCGGGCGGCATCGCTTAACGCCGGCAGATTCGACCATTGACTGAATCGCGGTCATCATACGCAAACTAAGTGTGCAGGGCGCTATCATGTCGGCATGAACAGCGCGTCCCCGCCCGATCTCTTGACTCGCTCCGGCAGCGGGCTGCTCAACTGGCTGCACGGCTGGCGGGCGGTGTTCCGCTTCGCCGGCGTCGCCATCGTCGAATCGCTGACCCCCAGGACCTACAACAGCGCGACCCGCTCGGTCGTGCTCAAGCAAATCTATTTCACCGCCTGGCAAATATTGCCTCGCTTCACCCTGTTTGCCGCCCTGCTGTCCTATGTCCTGATCCAGATTGTGGTCGACACCGCACGCAACTTCGGCCTGGCCGATTACGCACTGGAGGCCACCATCCGGCTGTTGGTGCTGGAGATACTGCCCTTGATGACCGCGCTGTTCGTGGCCCTGCGCTCCGGCGCCGCCACCGGCACCGAAGTGGTCCTGATGAATATCCACAATGAAATTCAGGCGATCGAGGCGGCCGGCGTCGACCCTAATCGTTTTGAGTTCATTCCGAGAGTGATCGGTGGCGCCATCTCGGTCCTGGCCCTGACTGCCGTGACCAGCTCAATCGCCTTACTGATCGCCTATGTCGTGGTCTATGGCCCGCAGTATTGGAACCTGCCCGATTTCGCCAGGGTTGTAGCCCACATCTTCGACCTGCCCACCCTCACCATATTGTGGGCCAAGGTGTTGGCCTTCGGCCTGGCGGTGACGGTCATCCCTATTACCGAGGCCCTGGCCGCGCCCAAGAAACTATTCTTCGCGCCTATCGCTGTACTACGCGGCATGGTGCGGCTGTTTTTCGTCCTGATGCTGATCGAGGTGCTGTCATTAGCCCTAAAGTACATCTGAAATGGGTCACGGGCGATGCCGTCCGGATGCGCCTGCTGGAGGAAACCCCAGACGCCGCGCTAATCTCGGACTCGCTGCCGCTGCGGGCTAATCTATCGGTGTTGGAGAACGTCGCCATTGTCCTGCAATACCGACGGAACATGAATTACGATGCGGCGGCCGACCGGGCCTGGGCGCTGCTGGGTCGGCTCGGCCAGACCGACTCGGCCTTCAAACGCGACCCCGACCTGGGTAGCGAACAACGCTTCGCCGCCAAGCTGGCGCGCGCATTGATCCTGCCGCAACCTATAATCCTCATCGAGCGGCCGGGCCTGCTCCTGCCGGACACGCATTACCCCGCCTTCCTCGATGCCGCATTGACGGCCGTGGAAGATTTATTCGAACAATGCTGGATCGTGGACTACACATGGAACGAGCCCCTGTACGCGCCCCGCTAATCAAGAATCTGGAATTCAAGGTCGGCCTGTTGCTGGCCCTGATGCTGATCCTGGCCGTCATCTTCATCGGCTATACCTTGTATGCGCGTGGCGTCTTCGAGCGTACTCAAAAACTGACGCTGATCGCTGACAACGCCGACGGCGTCAGCATCGGCATGGCCATCGGCTTCTCGGGCTTTCCGATCGGCCAGGTCAAGCGCATGGCGCTGACCGACCAGGGCAAGGTGCGCATCGAGATGGCCATCCCGCTCAAGGATGCCCGATGGCTGCGTGACAACAGCGTGTTTACCCTGGAAAAGCCCATGGTCGGCGCGGCCAAGATCAAGGCCTTTTCGACCGACCTGAAAAGCCCGCCCCTGGCCGACAACGCCGAGCGTCCGCTCTACACAGGCGATGCGGCCCAGGAGATACCGGAGTTGATCGTCAAGGTTCGCGATGTCCTGAGCAACCTGCAAGACCTGACCGACCAACAATCCAGCCTCAGCCAGACCATGGTCAATCTGCGCACGGTCAGCGACCGCATGGCCGGCCGCTACGGCGTCGTTGGCGGCATCCTGGGCGATGACCAAAACGCCCGCAAGGTGATTGAGGCCATCGACCGTGCCAATACCCTGCTGGCCTCGCTGAATGGTGTTTCGCTCAAGGTCGACACGGTCCTGACCAAGACCGACCAGCGGCTCCATGGCCAGGGCGGCATCATGGACGAGACGCAGAAGGCTGTCGTCCAGATCAACGCCATCCTGACCGATGCGAGGGAAAGCCTGAAGAAGGCCGACGCTATCCTCAAGAACACCCAGGACATCAGTTCCGACATCAAGGGCGCCACCACCGACATCGCCTCGTTACGTGCCCAGGTCGACGACAGCCTGGCCAAGATCAACGGCATGATCGACGCGATCAACCGCAAGTGGCCGTTCTCCCATAAGGCGGAGGTGAAGCTGCCATGAACCGACTGCCGACATTGTTCATCCTTGCCACGCTGGCTGGCTGCGCCAGCAATCCGCCACCGCCGAACTGGCAGTCCAACACCCAGAGTTCACTGGAAAGTTATGAAAAGTCCTATCTCGACGGCAGCGTTGCACTGACCGATTTGAGCTTTGCCAGGGCCCGTGCCCAGGCGGCTCGCACCGGTCAGCCGCAATGGGTTGCACGGGTCGAACTGGCCCGCTGCGCCACCCGCGCCGCAGCGCTTGAATTCGATGACTGTCCCGCCTATGCCGTCTTGAAAGATGGCGCCGACCTGGAAGAACAGAGCTATGCCGCCTTTCTGGCCGGCGACTGGCAAGCAGTCGATGGCAAGTCGCTGCCCGGCCAATATGCGCTGCTGCTAAAAAACGGCGCGGCGACTGATCTTAGCCAGATTACCGACCCGCTCTCGCGCCTGATTGCCGCCGGGATATTGTTCCGGCAAGGCCGTCTCTCCCCGGCCGGGATCACAATTGCCATCGACACCGCCTCCGCACAAGGTTGGCGGCGGCCGCTGCTGGCCTGGCTTGGGGTCGAGCTAAAGCGGGCCGAGGCTGCCGGCGATCGAGCGGCCAGCGCCAAGCTGCGCCAGCGTATCGGCCTGGTGGAATCTTCTATCGGCCGCTAACCGACAAGCTCCGATCCGAGCTTGAAACGACGGATGCTCGCTTTGACAGTTTGCTTTCAACTAGACTAACCTTGCTGCCGGCGAATTGCCGGTATTTTTTTGATCTGGAGGAGATAACTCAATGCGTAAATTAGCGATTACCTTGGCTGCCTTGACCGGCGCCATTTCGGCTCAGGCCGCGCCCTTGATGTCCGCCGAGTGGGCGGCTCAGGCCTGTCAGTATTGGAACACTAACCACGCCTTAACCACCGATCTGGCGGTGAGGTGGGCACCAAACAATGCCGGCCGTGGTTACAAGGTTGTTCACATGTACCGTACCGACTGCGGTGAGGCAACCAAGGTGGAAATGACCATCTCCACCAAGGGCGGCAAGACCATCTGTTCCTACGGCGGCAAGATACAGCACCCCACCCTGAACTACGATGTCGATTACCTGATGAACGCCGAGACCAAACGCTGGCATGAAATGGGTAACGGTGAGTATGGCCCGATGCGCGCCATGATGTTCGGCCGCCTCAAGTTCCAAGGCCCCAAGGGCGAGGCGATGAAGGTCATGGGTCCGTTCGAACAGTTCCTGCTGATTCCTGGCAAGGTTCGAGGTGGAGACACCTGCCCCGCCAAATAACATTAGCTTCCGGAAGATCAAAAAAGGCCCGCGACGCGGGCCTTTTTTTGCCCGTGTCACAGGGTAATTTGTTACCTCTTTCAGTGCAGTTGCGGTGTGCCCTGCTCGGTAGGAAAACCACTTTCGATTTCAGCGCTCGTGGCATCGCGTACCGATACTATCTCGGCGGCGCATTTGGCCGGGCGACCGGCCAGGACATGGTTGCCGTCCAGGGTGATCTTGCCGTCGGCGATGGCAATCACCCGAAAGGTCAGCACGTCACCGCTATCATTCTGTAATTCGGCCTCGGCGCCAAGGTGGCGAATCTGCGGCGGCAGGTTGTCGATGTCTTCTTCGATGACCAGATCGGGGTTGCGTTCGCCGAAGGTGTCGGGACTGAGAAAGGCCTCTACTTTGTCGCCAACCCGGTGGCCGTCCAGGGCCTGCTCGATCTCCTCGAACAGACCACTGTGGGCACCATGCACATAGCCGATGGGCATGTCCTGCTGGCCGCGCACCAGGCCGCTGTCATCGAGAACGGTGTAGCGGATGTACACCACTTTGTGTTTGCTAACGATATTGTCGATCATGGCATTCTCTGATAAAGGTAAAAATTAGCCCACAACCTGCCGATACAGGTTTTGTCGGGTCAAGTCCAAAATCTGCTGTAAATTCGATTCAGTAA
>JAIMKU010000016.1:570-36836 GCA_020692235.1 Hydrogenophilus sp. | reverse complement strand
TACCATGCCGAGGCGCTTTGCGCCGAGGCTGTTTCTTACGATTTCACAAAAAGTGAAAATTGGCGGAGAGGGCGGGATTCGAACCCGCGTTAGGATATTATCCTAAACACGCTTTCCAGGCGTGCGACTTAAACCGCTCATCCACCTCTCCGGAAGGGGCGCAAGAATACCCGCTAACCAGAGTTCGGGCAAGGGCTGGGAAGCCACTGTTAGCCCCCGATGTTGATGCTTGAACAATCTGTAGTGCCTGCCGTATGCGGCACGGGTTCATAAAACCGAACCCGGTCTCGTCCGCCCTCTGCAATCAACAACACGACGAAGCTGTAGCCATAAAAAAATTGCTTGCGAAGCTTCATGAGCGCAGCCCCCAAGACTTGGCAAAATCAGCCCAGGTCAAGGGGCTTAAAACGGGGCGAATCATCTCTTTTTTTCTAAACGAAGCAGGCTACCTTCATTGTGAACCGAAATCGCTGTTATTCAACCCTGGGCAAGCCTTGGGCTAGAATGGCCGCCCATGAACCCCAAGATATTGCTGCGCGGACTGGTCGCCTTGCTTGCCATGGCGGCAATCGGTTTTTTGATCAATCAAACTCATTTGGGCGATCTGTTGAATCAGGGCTGGATCGACCGCGAGGTGCGTGGCAAGGGTATCTCCGGCGAGCTATTGTTTCTCGCCATCGGCACGCTGTTCACGGCTATCGGCCTGCCGCGTCAGGTCGTCTCGTTCATGGCCGGCTATGCCTTCGGATTCATATACGGTACATGGCTGGGCCTGATTGCCACCGAACTGGGCTGCGCCGCGACATTTTTTTATGCCCGACTGGCGGGCCGGCCATTGGTGGCCAAACGGCTATCTGGCCGGGTCGCCAAGATCAATAATTTCGTACGGGATTACCCGTTTACCATGACCTTGCTGATCCGCCTGCTGCCGGTCGGCAGCAATGTCGCAACCAGCCTGGCCGGCGGTGTTTCCAGCGTACCGGCAATCCCTTTCCTACTCGGCTCGGCGCTGGGATTTCTGCCGCAAACTGCGATTTTTGCCTTGGTGGGCAGCGGTGTGAATGTCGATCCTGTCTGGCGTATCGGGATTGGGGTCGTGCTGTTTGTCGGGTCCGGCATTCTGGGCGTGTATCTGTTTCGTCGCCTGCGTCATGGTCGGCATTATGATGAGGCGTTGGAGCGTGAGCTAGGCGAGACTGCGGACGCGGGCACCGATTTGCCGGTAAACTAGCGATTATTCGATCTGTCAGCCCATGACCATGCCCGAGTCGGTCCGCGTTTCCATCCTTGCTCCCATTTATAACGAATACGACAACCTGCCCGACCTGGTGAACCGGGTCGAATCGGTGATGTCCGCCCAGCCCGATAGTTGGGAGTTGGTCTGTGTCGATGACGGTTCGCGCGACGGTTCCGATAAGCGACTGGCCGAACTCGCTGCCAGTCGGCCCTGGCTGCGGCCGTTTTTCTTGCGCCGTAACTACGGCCAGTCGACCGCCATGCAGGCCGGCTTCGACGCCGCGCGGGGCGAGATACTGGTGACCATAGACGGCGACATGCAGAACGATCCGGCCGATATTCCGAGGCTATTGAAGATGCTCGACGAGCAACCAGAGATCGATATTATTTCCGGCTGGCGCAGGCACCGTCAGGACAAGGTGTTTTCCCGCAAGATACCCTCCATGATCGCCAACCGGCTGATCTCCGCCGTGACCGGCGTGCGCCTGCACGACTATGGCTGCTCGCTCAAGCTCTATCGGCGCGAGTCGGTGCGCCATGTAAAGATTTATGGTGAGTTGCATCGCTTCATCCCGGCCCTGGCGCATGAATATGGCGCCAAGGTGATGGAGGCCGAGGTCAACCACTTCCCGCGCACCAAGGGCGTGTCGAAATATGGCATCGACCGCACCATCCGGGTCTTGCTTGACCTGATATGGGTCAAGTTCATGCTGCGCTTCCTGCATCGCCCCATGCATGCCTTCGGCGGCGCCGGCGCGGCGATGTTTTTCCCCGGTTTTTTGATACTGATCTATCTGGCCGGCCTCAAGCTATTCGCCGGGGCCGACATCGGCGGCCGGCCACTATTGCTAATGGGCGTTATGTTGACCCTGATGGGCGCCAACTTCATCGGCATGGGCATCCTGAGTGAGATGCTCACCCGCATCTGGCACGAGCCGGGCGGCAAGGCCCAATACTTGCTGCGTGAGCCGCCCAGCCAATAAGCATGAACACCCGGGCATCTGCCTGGCCGGAGTACTGGGACGAGTGGCTGATTCTGGCGATCTTGGTCTGGTTTCCATTTCTCGCCCTCGGCGCCGCGCCGCTGTTTGACCTCGACGAGGGCGCCTTCACCGCGTCGACCACCGAGATGTTCCTGCGCGGCGATTTCCTGTCCAGCTATCTCCTGGGCGAGCCGCGTTATGACAAGCCGATTCTGATTTATTGGCTACAGGCGGCGGCCGTTTCACTGTTTGGACGCGACGAGTTCGTCTGGCGTTTGCCGTCGGCGCTGTCTTCCAGCCTGTGGATACTGGTCACCTATCTGTTTGTCACCCGGGTCAGCCAGCGCCGGATCGGTCTGACCGCTGCACTGATCGTTGCCACCGCCGCCGGGCTAACCGTCATCACCCGCGCCGCTACCGCCGACGCCCTGCTCAATCTGTGGCTGGCCTGCGCCGGCTATGCCACCTGGCTGTGGTTGCGGCAGTCTGGCCAGCATTGGCTCTATGCCGCCTGGCTGGCCATGGCCCTGGGCTTTCTCACCAAGGGTCCCATTGCAGTGGTCATCCCGGCGGGCGCGGTTTTGCTCTGGTGTCTTAGTCAGCGAGACGGGCGGCTATTCTTGCGCTTTGCCTTCGCCCCCGGCCCGCTGGCGCTGTTTTTAGTCATCGCCGCGCCGTGGTTCATGATCCTGACTTGGCGCGAGGGCCCCGGTTTTCTGACCGGTTTTTTCCTTACCCACAACCTGGGACGCTTCGACACGGCCATGGAAGGCCATCGCGGCAATTTTTTCTATTACCTGCCAGTGGTGCTGCTGTCGCTACTGCCGCATACCGGCCTGCTGCTTGCCGCCCTGACCCGCCTGCAAGCGATCTGGCGCAACCCGTTGCTGCGCTATGGTTTGCTCTGGTTTCTGCTGACCCTCACCCTGTTTTCCTTTTCCGGGACCAAGTTGCCGCACTATGTCTATTACGGCTATGGCGGACTGGTGATCGTCCTGGCCTCGATGGTCGAGATGACTACCCGGCGCTGGCTGGTGCTTGGCCCGGCGCCGCTGACCTTCGCCCTGCTGCTCGCCCTGCCCTTCCTGGCGCAACAGGCGGCCGGCGGTCTCAAGGGCGATGACCAATTACTGCTCGCCGGCTTGCCGGATGCCTTCGGTCCGGCCTACTGGTTGTGGTGCGGCGGCGCCCTGGCGATCAGCCTGATCCTGCTCGGCACGCGGCATATCGGGCTGGCGACGGCGCTACGCTTCTCCGGCTTGCTGGCCGGCATCGCCATGACCGTGTTCCTGATTCCCATCGTCGGTCAAATCCAGCAAGCGCCCATTCGCAACGCCGGGCGACTGGCCCAGACCCTGCCCGGCCCACTGGTGTTATTCGGCGCCAACACGCCCAGCTTGCAGACCTATGCCAACCGGCCGGTGGCAAAACGCCCGCCCCGAGCCGGCGACCTGGTCCTGACCCGGCACAGCGATCTGCCGCGCCTGCCCGGCGCCACGGTGGTCTACTCCGAACGCAGCTATATTTTGGCCAGGATGCACTGAACATGTCCCGATCATTCCTGCCCGCATTCAGCCGCCACCCGTATTTCTGGCTGCCGCCGTTCCTGGCCCTGGCCGTGTTATGGCTGCTGGCCGACCCGGCCGACAATCGCGCATTGTTTCTGACGCTTAATGGTCTGGCGGCGCAACTGCCGGATACCGTCTGGTCCGCTCTGACCGTGCTGGGTGATTCTCTGGTGGCGCTGTGTCTGGTCCTGCCATTCCTGCGCCAGCGGCCCGACCTGGCGCTCGCGGCGCTGCTGGCCAGCCTGCCGGCCACGCTCATTTCCCATGCCTTGAAGGCTGCCTTTGGTATGGCCCGTCCCTATGCCGTGCTGGGCGATACGGTGCATGTCATCGGCCCCTATCTGAGCGCCGGCTCATTTCCATCCGGTCACACCACCACCGCCTTCGTCCTGGCCTCGATACTCACGGCCGGACTGGGTAACCGCTCGGCGGCGCTCGGCGTCCTGATCCTGGCCTTACTGGTCGGCCTGGCCCGCGTCGCCGTCGGTGCCCACTGGCCGCTGGATGTGGCCGGCGGCATGTTGTGCGGCTGGGCGTCGGCGCTGATCGGCCTCTATCTGGCCCGGCGCTTCGGTAATCCCGGCCACCCCGCCATCCGTGAGACCCTGCGCGCCTTGTTGGTCGCCTGCGCCCTTTATCTGCTCTTTTTCCATGACACCGGCTATCCGCTGGCACGGCCATTCGAACAGGCGCTTGCCCTGGGCGTACTGGTCTACCATTTATTGCCGGGCTGGTCCTTCGCCCCACAGACACCGACTCGCGCTCGCCATGGCACATCGTAAACCGTCCCGCTACACACTCTGGCTACTGGCCTGGCTGGCCGGTCTGACGATCTGGCATCTGCTGGCCGGCCAACATGCCGGCATCGAGCTTTATGGCGATGAGGCCCAATACTGGACCTGGTCACTGCAGCCGGACTGGGGCTATTACTCCAAGCCGCCCATGGTGGCTTGGCTGATCTACCTCGGTACGCACCTGTTCGGCGACAGCGAGATCGGGGTGCGCTCAGCCGCGCTGCTGCTTTATCCGCTAACCGCCTGGGTGATCTTCCTGCTGGTACGTCGTCTGTTCCAGGCCGAGTCGGCCGAGAGGCCAGGCACCCAACCATCGGGCAGCATCAGCCGCCTGGTGCGCCAACTGTTCCAAACCACACCGCCGGCCGAGGCCATGGCCTTCTGGGCCGCCCTGCTGTTCGCCACCCTGCCCATGACCAGTCTGGGCTCCTGGTTAATGACCACGGATGCCCCGCTTTTGCTGTTCTGGGCCTTGTCCCTGTATTTCACGATTGCGGCGCTGGAGACGGGACGCTGGCGCGACTGGCTGCTGCTGGGCGCGGCACTCGGCCTCGGTCTGCTGTCGAAATACAGCATGGCGTTCTACGGCCTGGGCTTGGTCGCTTATGTCTTGTCGAACCGACAACGCTGGCCCCTCTTCAAAGACCCGAAGCCCTATGCCGCCGCGGCTCTGGCCCTACTGATATTGACGCCCAACATACTCTGGAATGCCGGCCACCAATTCGTCAGCTTTCAGCACACCGCTGAAATTTCCGAGTTAAACCGGGCGCTGTTCCATCCGGATGCGTTATTGGAATTTTTCCTCGGCCAGTTTCTGGTCTTTGGCCCGATTGCCGCCGCCGGCTTGCTGGTCCTGGCCGTGCGGCCGCGCGACTGGTTCGGCGACGACCGTCTGCGTTTATTGGCCGCCTTCACCCTGGCACCCCTGTTCGCCTTCCTGGTTCTGAGTCTGTTGTCGCGGGCCTTCGCCAACTGGGCGGCCTTCGCGTATGTCTCCGGTGCGGCGTTCGTCGCCGCCATCCTGCTGATGAAAGGATGGCGCTCTTGGCTGATCGCCGCGCTGGCCGTCAACCTGGCCTTGGGCGTAGTGGTTTACAACTTCCACGACATCACCCAACTGTTCAACATCCAGTTGACCCGCAAGACCGATCCATACGGCCGGGTGACCGGTTTCCGAGCCTTGGGCATCGAGGTCGGCAAACGTCTGAAGGAACACCCCAACACACGCTTTTTGAGTGACGACCGGATGCTCTATGCGTTGATCCGCTACTACGGCAGGCCCTACAGCGAGGGCGGGCTGTATCTGAACATCGGCGGCCGGATCGACAACCACTATGCCCTGACCGCCGATGTCCGCGCCCAGCCCAAGGGGTCCTTCCTGCTGGTCAGCCAACATCTGAGCGACGCCCAGGTAAAGGAAAGGTTTGCCGAGACCAGTCCGCAACCGGCCATCCATCTAAAACCATATCCGGATTTCGCCCCGCTATACCGGGTCTGGCTGGTGCGGGATTATCTGCAACGATGAGTCCGCTAAAACAGTTGCCTTCACCACGCTTCATGGCCCTGGCCGCGCTGGCCTGCACCGCCTTGTTCCTGACCTTTCCCGATCTGGACTTGATCGCCAGTGGCTGGCTTTACACGCCGGCCACAGGCTTCGTTCTGGATGATTACCCATTGACCGATTTCGTCCACAACCACCTAGGCTGGCTGGCCTTCGGCTCAGGGTGTCTGGTCTGGCTGATCGGCCGACTGGCGAATGGCCCTTTTGAAACCGGTGGCCGGCGCATGAAGGCTGCCTACATTGCCCTGGTCCTGGTGCTGGGGCCTGGCTTATTGGTCAATACTGTATTCAAGGATCACTGGGGACGCGCCCGACCGGCGCAGATCGAGCCCTTTGGCGGCCAGGCCCAATTCACCCCGGCCTGGATACCCAGCCAACAATGCGACACCAACTGCTCATTCGTGTGCGGCGACTCGTCGGTGGGTTTCAGTTTGCTGGCGCTGGCGTTTCTGGCCAAACGGCCACGGCGCTGGTTTATCGCGGCCACTGTCAGCGGCGGCGGGCTCGGCCTGATGCGCATGGCCCAAGGCGGACATTTCCTCAGCGATGTGGTGTTCTCGTTTTTCGCGGTCTATTTCGCCGCCTGGTTATTGCATCGACTCCTGTTTCCCGACTCGGGATCGGGAAACAGGCTCGATTGCGCGGTCTGACTATTTCAGCTTCTTGATGCCCAGCACACCCAGCATGTATTTCTCATAGAGTGGCTCGGTATTGCCGCTCTTCATCTTACGAATGAAATACTTCTCGAAGGCGATTTTGGCTCACCAACTGGTTTCGTACTCCGGCGAGGCCGAGACCTTGTGGATTGATAGATCGGCGCCTTCAAACTCCTGTTCGGGGGCAAGACGGATGCCGATGCTATATTTCAAGGCGCCATAGATGACTGTACCGCCGCTCAGTGCGACCGTAATTCCCAACGATGTGCCGATCAGTTGCGCCCACACACTGACGCCGCCCATGCCACCCAGGGTCTGACTGCCGAAGATACCGGCCGCGATGCCGCCCCAGGCGCCGCACAGTCCATGCAGGGGCCAAACGCCCAGCACATCGTCGATCTTCCATTTGTTTTGAGTCGTGGTAAACATCCAGACGAACATCCCGCCAGCGACCGTACCGGTAGCCAGGGCGCCGATCGGGTGCATGATGTCCGAGCCGGCGCAAACCGCCACCAGGCCAGCCAGGGCGCCGTTATGGATGAAGCCGGGGTCATTCTTACCTACTACCTAGGCAGCCAGAGTACCGCCCACCAGGGCCATCAGCGAATTGACCGCCACCAGGCCGGACGCGGCTGCCACGTTCTGGGCCGACATCACGTTGAAGCCGAACCAGCCCACAGTCAGTATCCAGGCGCCGAGCGACAGGAAGGGAATGCTTAAGGGCGGATGCGCCGAAACCATGCCATTGTGATGATAGCGACCGCGTCGGGCGCCCAGCAACAGGACCGCCGGCAGGGCGACCCAACCACCCATGGCATGGACCACCACTGAACCGGCGAAGTCGTGGAATTTGGCGCCAAAGGTGGCCTGCAACCAATCCTGAAAACCCAGATTACCGTTCCAGACGATACCTTCGAAGAAGGGATAGACAAAGCCCACCAGGACGAATGTCGCCATGAGCTGCGGGTAGAACCGGGCTCGCTCGGCGATGCCTCAGGAAACGATGGCCGGGATAGCGGCCGCGAAGGTCAACAGGAAGAAAAATTTGGCCAGGTCATAGCCGCTCTTCTGGGCCAGCACATCAGCCCCGCTCATAAAATGAACGCCGTAGGCGATGCCGTAACCAATGAAGAAGTAGGCAATCGTCGAAACGCTGAAATCGGTCAGTATCTTGGCTAAGGCATTGACCTGGTTCTTCCGGCGCACAGTGCCCAGTTCCAGAAAGGCGAAGCCGGCGTGCATGGCCAGCACCAAAATGGCGCCAAGCAATATGAACACCATATCCGAACTTGTCTTGAATGCATCCATGGTAGTCACCCGTTAGGTACGATCTATTGTCCAAAGCAAATAGCGTGCCTTTATTTAGTGCATTGATTTGTTTCAAATTAGGGCACATGCGGCCAATAAAAACGCACCCGGTGGGTGCGTTTAATGTGTAATTGGCACCATCTTGGTGCCAATGTAATCGTCAACTGTCATTGCGATTAAATTCGGCCTCGATCTCTTCCTCGGTCATTGGCCGGTATTCGTCGGTCGGGTCGACCGCATTGTCCGGTGGCCGGCGCTTGACCAGCCAACCGGCGACAAACACGCCGAGTTCATAGAGGAACCACAGCGGTATGGCCAGCATGGTCTGGGAGATCACATCCGGCGGCGTAAAAATAGCCCCAATCACGAAGGCTCCGACGACCACATAGGGCCGAATCTCCTTGAATTTTGCGACCTCGACCAGACCCATCAGGGTCAGTGCCACCACGACGATGGGCACCTCGAAGGTCACGCCGAAGGCCAGGAACATGGTGATAACGAAGTCCAGGTACTTGTCGATGTCAGTCATCACGGCAACGCCCTCGGGGGCGCTGCCAATGACAAAACCGAACACCACCGGAAAGACCAGGAAATAAGCGAAGGCCATGCCGCACGCGAACAAGACCACGCTGGCTGACACCAAAGGCAGGATGATCCGTTTCTCACGGGCATACAGGCCCGGCGCGATGAAGGCCCAGGCCTGATAAAGCACATAAGGCAAGGCACCCAGCAAGGCCGTCATCATGGCCACCTTGAGGGGTACGAAGAACGGCGTAACCACCTCGGTGGCGATCATGTGACTGCCTTGAGGCAACTTGGACAACATGGGTTTAGCCAGCAGGGTGTAGAGCTTGTTGGCGAAGGGAAAGAGACAAATAAAGAGGATGGCCCAAGCAATGACCGCACGGATAAGACGATCTCGCAGTTCCAGAAGGTGGGAAATGAAGGTCTGCGCCGAATCCATGCCTCAGGACACCTTAGTTTTCCACAGCGGGGGGAGTAACAGCGGCCTGACTATTCGGATCGGAGGCAACCTGATCGGCGACTACATTGACTGCGTGCTCAAGCTCGCCAGCTTCCTGCTTGACCTGCTGAGCGGTCTCCTCCGCCATGATTTCATACTCCTGGACGGAATCCTTCATGGTCTTCTGCACATTGCGCAGTTCGTCCAGACGCAACTCGCGATCGATATCGGCCTTGACCTGCGTGGTATAACGATTGAGACGACCAACCCAAGCCCCCACCGTACGCGCCACCTTGGGCAAGCGCTCGGGTCCGATCACGATCAAGGCCACGACACCAATCAGCAGAAGTTCGATAAATCCGATACCAAACATTGCTCAGGAACCAAGCTCAGAACGCAGTAGATAGGGCATGTTTGAATACATTCAGCGGGGCGGTCAGTTGTGCTCTTTGTCCTTGACTTCGACATCGATGGTCGAACTACCCGCCTCGCTATTGCGAGGCAACTCGGTTGGCTGTTTCTGCTCCTCATTCATTGCTTGTTTGAAACCCTTCACGGCGCCACCGAGATCAGAGCCGATATTCTTCAGTTTTTTGGTGCCAAATATCAACAGAACAACGACCAATACGATCAGCCAATGCCAGACGCTAATTGCACCCATGTCTCAACTCCTCAATCTAAAACACATCAAACGTGCTGAAGCTTACTACCGCCCAACACATGAACATGTAAATGCATGACCAATTGGCCACCGTCCACCCCGGTGTTGATTACGGTCTTGAAGCCGTTGGCCAGGCCTTGCTCACGCGCCAGTTTCGGCGCCAGCAGCAGCAACCTGCCCAGAATATCCCGGTGCCCGGAGTCGCAGGTTTCGAGACTGGCCACATGGCGCTTGGGGATAATCAGGAAATGTACCGGCGCAGCCGGGTTGACGTCATGAAAGGCCAGGACATCCTCGTCCTCGTAAACCTTTCTCGACGGAATCTCTCCCGCCACGATCTTGCAGAAGATGCAATCGCTCATGCTTTCTCCTTCCGCGCCGCCTTTTCAACCAGGCCCGACATACCCTCGCGACGGGCCAACTCATTCAGTACGGCCTCGGGCCGGAGGCCTTGCTGAGCCAACAGCACCAGCGAATGAAACCAGAGGTCGGCGGTTTCGTAAACAATCTTGTCCGGCTCGCCATCCTTGGCTGCCATGATGGTTTCAGCCGCCTCTTCCGCCACCTTTTTGAGAATCGCATCCAGGCCTTGACTATAGAGCTTGGCCACGTAGGATGCCTGCGGATCAGCTTGTTTGCGAGCCTCCAGGGTATCAGCCAAGCGGGCCAGTATGTCGTTGTTCATTTCTTGTATATCTCGTGCGGATCCTTAAGCACCGGCTCGACCGACTGCCACCTGGCGTCATCGAGCCTCTGGAAGAAACAACTCTTGCGCCCGGTATGGCAAGCAATACCGCCGGTTTGTTCAACCTTGAGCAAGATCGCATCTTCATCGCAATCGGTGCGGATTTCCAGCACCTTCTGGGTATGACCGGACTCTTCGCCCTTGTGCCAAAGCTTCTTGCGGGAGCGGGACCAATACACCGCCTCGCCAAGTTCGAAGGTTTTTTTCAGGGCGTCCCGGTTCATCCAGGCGAGCATCAGGATTTCACCGCTGACGCCATCCTGAGCGATGGCCGGCACCAAGCCATCCTCGGACCAGTTGATCTTGTTCAGCCAGGCTTCGTTTCCCATCACAGACGCACCTCGATACCCTTTTCGGCCATGGCCCGCTTGGCTTGCTCGACAGTGTATTCGCCAAAATGGAAGATGCTGGCGGCCAATACAGCGTCCGCTCCGCCCTTGACCACGCCGTCAACCAGGTGTTGCAGGTTGCCGACGCCGCCACTGGCAATGATCGGGATATCGAGCGTATCGGAAAAGGCACGGGTCAAATTCAGGTCGAAGCCGATCTTGGCGCCATCGCGGTCCATGCTGGTGAGCAGGATTTCACCAGCGCCCAGTGCCTGCATCTTCTTGCCCCACTCCACGGCATCCAGCCCGGTCGGCCGGCGGCCGCCGTGGGTGTATACCTCCCATTTCGGCGCATCCCCCCAAACGGTCTGTTTGGCGTCGATGGCAACCACGATACATTGCGAGCCGAAGCGGTCCGAGCAGTCCTTGACCAGTTGCGGGTTGGTCACGGCAGAGGTGTTGATCGAGACCTTGTCGGCACCGGCATTGAGTAGGCGCAGTACGTCGTTCGGCTGGCGCACGCCGCCGCCCACGGTGAGCGGAATGAACACTTGCGCCGCCACCGCCTCAACGATGTGCAAAATGAGGTCACGGTCATCCGAGCTGGCGGTGATATCCAGAAAGGTCAACTCGTCGGCGCCCTGATCGTCATAGCGGCGGGCAATCTCGACCGGGTCGCCGGCGTCGCGCAGGTTGACGAAATTAACCCCCTTCACCACCCGGCCGGCGGTCACGTCCAAACAAGGGATGATGCGTTTAGCGAGGGCCATCAGGGTTTGCCGCGTTGGTCGGCCAGTTTCTGCGCTGCGGCAAAATCCAGGGAGCCTTCATAGAGGGCGCGGCCAGTAATCGCGCCCATGATGCCTTCGTGCTCCACCGCGCACAAATTGCGAATGTCATCCAGGTTAGTGATGCCACCGCTGGCGATAATCGGCACGGTCAGGGTCTGAGCCAGCCGAACGGTCGCATCGATGTTGACGCCGGACATCATTCCGTCGCGGCCGATGTCGGTGTAGACCACGGCCTCGACGCCATAGTCCTCAAAACGCTTGGCCAGGTCGACCACTTCATGGTGGGTGACCTTGGACCAACCCTCCACCGCCACCTTGCCATCCCTGGCGTCCAGACCGACGATGATGTGGCCGGGAAAGGCGTTGCAGGCATCGTGCAGAAAACCGGGGTTCTTGACCGCCGCGCTGCCGATGATGACATAGGTGATGCCATCGTCGAGATAACGCTCGATGGTGTCCAGATCGCGGATGCCGCCGCCCAACTGAACCGGGACCTTATCGCCGACCGCATCGGTGATCGTCTTGATCGCCGCCTCGTTGACCGGTTTGCCGGCGAAGGCACCGTTGAGGTCCACCAGGTGCAGGCGACGGGCGCCGCTTGCCACCCACTTACTGGCCATGGCGGCCGGATCTTCGGAAAACACCGTGGCGCTATCCATCTCGCCTTGGCGTAGACGCACACAGTGACCATCCTTGAGGTCTATAGCCGGGATAATGAGCATTGCTGAACTCTCGGTGATTAAGCAGGTTTACCGTTCCAGGAGACGAAGTTAGCCAGCAGGCGCAAACCTGCCGACGCACTCTTTTCGGGGTGAAACTGTACCGCGAACAGGTTGTCGCGCGCGCAAGCGCAGACGAACTCGGTGGGGTAGTCGGCATAGCCCGCGACCAAGTCGGGCCGCGCCGGAACCACAAAATAGCTATGCACAAAGTAGAAACGCTCGCCGTCCGGCAGACCCGCCCAAAGCGGATGCGGACGCGATTGGCGGACATTGTTCCAGCCCATGTGCGGCACCTTGAGTCGGTTACCCTGGGCATCCGTCATCTTGGCCTGGATAAAGCGTTTGACTTGACCGGGGAAGATGCCAAGACACGGGGTATCGCCCTCGTCACTATGTTCGAACAGCACCTGAAGGCCCATGCAGATACCCAGAAAAGGCTTCTCGCTGGCGGCTTGCTTGACCACCTCGCGCAAACCACGGGCATCGATCTCCCGCATACAGTCAGGCGCAGCGCCCTGGCCGGGAAAGACTACGCGGCCGGCATCCAGGATGGTTTGGGCATCGTCGGTGACGACCACCTTGGCGCCCTTCGCCACTTTCTCCAGGGCCTTGGCGACCGAATGCAGATTGCCCATACCGTAATCGACTACGGCGATATCCACGGCCATTTACAAGGTGCCCTTGGTCGAAGGCAGCGCGCCGCCCATGCGCGGATCGGCCTCCAGGGCCATGCGCAACGCCCGACCAAAGGCCTTGAACACCGTCTCGGCCTGGTGGTGGGCATTGCTGCCGCGCAGGTTGTCGATGTGCAAGGTCACGCCGGCGTGATTGACGAAGCCCTGGAAAAATTCGCGCAACAGGTCGACATCGAACTCGCCGATGCGGGCGCGGGTAAAGTCGACGTGGTATTCCAGGCCAGGCCGGCCGGACAGATCAACCACGACACGGGACAAGGCCTCATCCAGTGGCACATAGGCATGGCCATAGCGGCGTATGCCCTTTTTGTCGGCCAATGCCGAGGCCATCGCCTGACCCAGCGTGATGCCGATGTCTTCGACCGTGTGATGATCGTCGATGTGGCGATCGCCTTCGGCCCGGATATCTAGGTCGATCAAACCGTGACGGGCGACCTGATCCAGCATGTGGTCGAGAAAACCGACGCCGGTCTGGAGCTTGGCGATGCCCGTGCCATCCAGATTCAGATTGACGACGATCCGGGTTTCGAGTGTGTCGCGGGAGACTTCGGATTTCCGCATGGGAGTTAGCTTGTAGGTAATGCAAACGGGCAATGGTGTCGTCTATGATACCATTCCCGCGCCGCTTTGTTTCCACTCTGACCATATCCAACCATGAGCCGTTTCTGGAGCACACTGGTCCGCGAGCTAACGCCCTACACGCCAGGCGAACAGCCCAAGCTGACCAACCTCATCAAACTCAACACCAACGAGAACCCCTACGGTCCCTCGCCCAAGGCGCTGGAGGCCTTGCGCGCCGAGGTCGGCGACAGTCTGCGCCTATACCCGGACCCCAACGCCGAGCGGCTCAAGACGGCGGTCGCTGAATTTAACGGCGTCTCGCCCGCCCAGATATTCGTTGGCAACGGTTCGGACGAGGTCCTGGCCCATGTCTTCCTGGCCATGCTCAAGCATGACCGGCCCATCCTGTTCCCGGACATCACCTACAGTTTCTATCCGGTCTACTGCGGCCTGTATGGAGTTGCCCACCGGACCGTGCCGCTCACCGAGACCTTCGAGATCGACATAGCCGACTACGCCCGCCCCAACGGCGGCATTATCTTTCCCAACCCGAATGCCCCCACCGGCCGGCAACTGCCTCTGAGTAATATCGAGCGCCTGCTGACGGAACACCCGGATTCGGTAGTCGTGGTGGATGAAGCCTATATCGACTTCGGCGGTGAAACCGCCGTACCGCTAATCGACCGCCACCCCAACCTGCTGGTGGTCCAGACCCTGTCCAAATCCCGTTCACTGGCTGGCCTGCGGGTCGGCTTCGCGCTGGGTAACGCCAATCTCATCGAGGCCCTGGAACGGGTGAAAAACAGCTTCAACTCCTACCCACTGGACCGCCTGGCCATCGTCGGTGCCGTCGCCGCCATCGAAGACCGGGCCTGGTTTGAGCGGACCCGGCAAGCCGTCATCGAGAGTCGCGGCCGGTTAACGGTCGAGTTGGAAAGACTGGGCTTCCAGGTCCTGCCCTCGGTGGCCAACTTCATCTTCGTCCGCCACCCGGATCGCGATGCCAGCGAACTGGCCCAGGCGCTAAGGACGCGCAGCATTATCGTCCGCCATTTCAAACAGCCGCGCATCGAACAATTCCTGCGCATCACCGTGGGCACTGATGCGCAGTGTCAAACGCTGGCGGCCGCGCTTCAGGAAATCCTGACCTGATTGCGCAAGACATTAACCACGATTTGCCATAGCCAGAAAGGATCATCATGCAAACCTTACAAGCCATCATCGAAGAGGCCTTCGAACGCCGCGCCGACATCACCCCGCGCACCGCCGAGGCCAAGGTCAAGGATGCCGTCATGTCGGTAATCAATATGCTCGACCACGGCCAGCTCCGCGTCGCCGAGCGCAGCCGAGATCAAGATGGCGGGGGTCAGAACTGGGTCACCCACCAATGGATCAAGAAGGCGGTGCTGCTCTCGTTCCGGCTGGAAGACAACGCCTTCATCAAGGGCGGCTTCACCAACTACTACGACAAGGTGCCGTCCAAATTCGCCGAATACAACTCGCGCGACTTCCGCGAAGGCGGCTTCCGGGTCGTGCCGCCGGCCGCCGCCCGGCGCGGCTCATTCATCGGCAAAAACGTCGTGCTGATGCCCTCCTACGTTAATATCGGCGCCTATGTCGATGAAGGCACCATGGTCGACACCTGGGCCACCGTCGGCTCCTGCGCCCAGATCGGCAAAAACGTCCACCTGTCCGGCGGCGTCGGCATCGGCGGTGTGCTGGAACCGGTCCAGGCCGGCCCCACCATCATCGGCGACAACTGCTTCATCGGCGCCCGTTCGGAAGTGGTCGAAGGCGTCGTGGTGGAGGACAACAGCGTCATTTCCATGGGCGTCTATATCGGCCAGAGCACCAAGATCTACGACCGTGAGACCGGCGAGGTCAGCTATGGCCACATCCCCACGGGCTCGGTGGTGGTGAGCGGCAACCTGCCCTCGAAGGACGGCAAGTACAGCCTCTACTGCGCGGTGATCGTCAAGAAGGTCGACGCCAAGACCCTGTCCAAGGTTGGTATCAACGAGTTGCTACGCGGTATTTGACGTCGCAGGGCGCCGGCCGGTTGGTATTTTGATACCAGGGGCGTATAAGCGGCTTGGTAATAGGGCATCGGGGCATCTATAAATAATGGGTTTAACCATTAATAACCAGGGCGTCAGAGACCATCATGACTGAAACCATCAGCAAACCCCGCAGCCGTCGTACCCCAACCAAAGCGGCCGTTGTTGCCGCTCCGCCAGAGCAAGCCAAACCGAAGCGGCCCCGCGCCGGCAAATTGTCCAACGCCGCCGCCATAGCTGCAATCGAGTCGGTCAGTCATGGTCCGGTCGCCGAGGCGGTGGCCCACGCGCCGCGCGGCAGCGACGAGGAAAGCGACTACGCCCCCCTGCCGGCGGATTATCCCTATCGCAGCCGGATGCGGCGTAAAGAATATGAGGCGCAGAAGGCCAAGCTGCAAATCGAGTTACTCAAGGTGCAAAACTGGGTCAGGGAGACCGGACAAAAGCTGGTCACCCTGTTCGAGGGCCGTGACGCCGCCGGCAAGGGCGGCACCATCAAACGTTACATGGAGCATCTGAACCCCCGTAGTGCCCGCGTGGTGGCGCTGGAAAAGCCCTCCGACCGGGAACGTGGCGAATGGTATTTCCAGCGCTACGTCCAGCATTTGCCAACCAACGGCGAGGTCGTATTCTTCGATCGTTCCTGGTACAACCGCGCGGGTGTCGAGCGGGTGATGGGCTTTTGCTCGCCGCAGGAATATCTCGAATTCATGCGCCAGGCACCCGAGCTGGAGCGGATGCTGGTGAACAGCGGCATTCATCTATTCAAGTTCTGGTTCTCGGTCAGCCGCGAGGAACAATTGCGCCGCTTCGTCGCCCGCCGAGACGATCCGCTCAAGCATTGGAAACTATCGCCCATCGACATCGAGTCGCTGGACAAGTGGGACGAATACACCGTCGCCAAAAAGGCCATGTTCTTCCACACCGACACGGCCGCCGCGCCCTGGACCGTGGTCAAATCGGACGACAAAAAGCGCGCCCGTCTGAACTGCATGCGCCACTTCCTGCACAACCTGCCATATCCAGACAAGGACGAGCACATCACCCACGCGCCGGACCCGCTGCTGGTGGGGCCGGCCTCGAAGGTGCTGGAGAGCAGCGAGAACGCCGTCACCGACTTCTGATCGGCGATGCTGCCACATTAATCCTGGAAGCGGTCGTTGACCGCTTCACTAGACATCATGTCTAGGAGCCTGTCGGACTTAAAGAATCAACATTCAGAGAGGGCGCCGGCCTCGCTATAGGCACACTGCGCAACCTGGATGCTTGGGCGAGAAGCCAGAGCGATGATCCTGCCGAGGAGTACTTTGCCGGGCTTGATGCCGTGATCGACGCGGCCATGGATCCCCTGGATGGTTTGCCCGATCGGCAGCGCGGCTACATTCGCACCTTGGTCGAAGCCCCGGAATTTGTTTATCGAGTTGGCGCGCCCAATCTTGATCCTGATGGCTGGGTGCCTGATGCCATACTGACCACCGAACAGGTGTCAGACATTAGAAAAGATCACAAGGCGGTGTGGGATGACTGAAGCAACCGACACCGCCCTGGCCGAAGTCCTGCGCATCATTGCCTGGCGCTGCAAACCATGGGGGTGTTGCGGTCCCGCCACGATCCGAAGGCGACATTGAACCAGGCCCCGCTTCGGCGGGGTTTTTCTTGCGTGCAAGTATAATCCAATGGATTACAATAAAATATGATTACCGTGGCCGAAGTACCTGAATACATCCGCCGAGCCGAAAAGCCGCTTTCTTCCGAGGAACGGCGCGATGTCATCGAGTACCTGGCGGCTCACCCCAAGGCCGGCGACCTGATGGAGGGAACCGGAGGCGTGCGTAAGCTGCGCTGGGGCCGTGGTGGACAAGGCAAGTCTGGCGGTGTCCGGGTGATCTACTACTACCACGGCGATGCCATGCCGCTTTACCTGCTGACCCTGTTCGCCAAGAACGAACGGGCCAATCTCAGTAAGGCAGAGCGAAACGACTTGGTGGGGTTGGTGGATATTCTGGTGCAAGTATGGTTTGAGAGGTGACATGATGGGAAGCGCATTTGAGAGCATCAAACAGGGTCTTACCGAGGCCGTGGCCCACGCAAAGGGGCAAAAGGTAGCCGCGAATGTCTACCGGCCTTCTATCGTGGATGTGACCGGCCTGCGCAAGCGTCTTGACCTGACTCAGGAACAATTCGCCGCGCGCTTCGGTTTCTCTGTGGCCACGTTGCGCCACTGGGAGCGAGGCGACCGTAATCCACAAGGCCCGGCGTTGACACTGCTCAATCTTATCGACCGTGACCCACAGGCGGTTATGCGGGCATTGACCTGAAAATCAGGCGTTGGGACGGAAAAAGGATGAAGTGCAATTTTGAGTAACGCCGGTCAGGTGGGTGGGATGCGGTAGCATCCAGGTTTTCTTGACCGGCCAGTCAAAATTGCAAAGGTTAATAAACGAACCGCCCGGTCAGTTCCTCAAGGTTCAGCATCGCCAGTATTGCCAACGCCCTCTCTCGGGCGCTTGGCTTTTTGTCTCCCTTGTGGCTGGCAATAATCAGTTCGTTCTTCATCGAGTGTTCCCAGCCGACCAGTTCGGTCACTGTCACTTGATAGCCGTGCGCTTCCAGTAGCAGGCAGCGCAGGACGTTGCTGACCTGACTGCCGAATTCGCGGGTGTGGATGGGGTGGCGCCAGAGTTCCGACAAGGGCGTGAGGCCGAACGAGATGTTCTTGTTCTTGCGCAGCACGGCGGCGACCTCGGCCTGACAACAGGGCGCCAGAACGATGTGTTGGGCGGATTTTTCCAGGGCGAAGCGGATCGCATCGTCGGTCGCGGTATTGCAGGCATGGAGCGCGGTGACGATGTCGATGCGCGCGGGCAGCGCCGGGCTGGCGATGGATTCCTCGACCGACAGGTTGAGGAAGGTCATCCGGTTGAAATCCAAACGCTCGGCCAGTTCCTGCGACTTGGCGACCAGTTCCGGGCGCGTCTCGATGCCATACAGATGACCGACCGTCTTATCCTTGAAGAACAGGTCATACAGGATAAACCCGAGATAAGACTTGCCCGCGCCATGGTCAACCAAGGTCAGATCGCCACCCCGCTCCAGCACGTCGTTCAGCAATGGTTCGATGAACTGGTAGAGGTGATAGACCTGCTTGAGCTTGCGCCGGGTGTCTTGGTTGAGCCGGCCGTCGCCGGTCAGAATATGCAGTTCCTTGAGCAGCTCGATCGACTGGCCCGGACGGATTTCCGGGATCGGCGAACCGGCGACGGCCTTCATGCCTCGCCGTCCAGAACACGCTTCAAACCCAGGTGGCCAAGCGCTTTCATGGTCTCGATATTGCGCTCATAGATCGAGTCAGTATCCAGGATAGTCTCTACGGCACGGGCGATACTGGCCTCGCGGATCAGATGGATGGTCGGATAGGGCGCACGATTGGTGTAGTTGCTAATGTCATCCGGCTCGGTGTCGGCGAACTGGAAGGACGGATGGAAACTGGCGATATGAATGACGCCCTCCAGATCATGCTCGGTCACCGCCGCCTCGACCAGTTGCATGAAGTCGTTGAACTCAAGAAAGTCCGGCAACAGTGTGGGATGCACCAGCAACGTGGTATCGATCTCGCTCGGATCGGCCGCCGCCAGCAAGTCCAGCTCACTGTCCAGCTCCTCCAGGAAGGCATCCAGATGTCGGGCCTAGCTGACCACGATGCGGACCTGGTTCTTGACGTAGACCGCCTTGGCGAACGGGCACAGGTTCAGACCGATGACCGCCTTTTCAACCCAGTTGCGGGTGGCGGCAATGACTTCGTCTGGTGTGGTCATGATTGATCGACAGTCTTCGACCTATTGGCCGAAGAATGCCTTTACCTTGTCCATAAAGCCCTGGGCACGCGGGTTGTGCCTACCTTCATGACTGCGGCTGATCTCCTCGAATTCACGCAGCAGTTCCTTCTGTCGGTCGGTGAGGTTGATCGGCGTTTCCACCACCATGTGGCAGTGCAGATCGCCCGGTGCGTTGCTGCGGACGCCTTTGATGCCCTTGCCGCGCAGGCGAAATACCTTGCCGCTTTGGGTCTCGGTGGGAATCTTGATGGTCGCCTGACCATCAAGGGTTGGGATGCCGATCTCGCCGCCCAGAGCCGCGGTCGAGAATGAAATCGGCATCTCGCAATGGAGGTCATTGTGATCGCGGGTGAACACCGGGTGCTGTCGCAAATGAACCTGTACATACAAATCGCCCGACGGGCCGCCATTGATGCCGGACTCGCCCTCACCGGCCAGGCGGATGCGGTCGCCTTCGTCTACCCCCGACGGAATCCGCACCGACAGTGTCTTGTGCTGCTTGACCCGGCCTTCGCCGTGACAATGGGTGCAGAGATCGGCAACTACCCGACCACTACCGTGGCAACGGGGACAGGTCTGCTGAACCGAGAAGAAGCCCTGCTGCATACGCACCTGGCCGTGGCCACCGCACGTGGTACAGGTAACTGGCTCGGTGCCGGGCTTGGCGCCGCTGCCGTGGCATTGTTCACACTCGGTCAGCACTGGAATGCGTATCTTGGTCTCGGTGCCGCGCGCCGCTTCCTCCAGCGAAAGCTCTAGGTTATAGCGCAGATCAGCGCCGCGATAGACCTGAGGCCGGCCGCGGCCGCCGGCACCGCCGAAGATATCGCCGAAGATATCCGAAAAGGCATCGGCGAAGTCGCCAAAACCGGCGCCGCCAGCCCCGGCCATGGATGGATTGACCCCGGCGTGACCGTACTGGTCGTAGGCCGCCCGCTTGTTTCCATCGGAGAGGACTTCGTAAGCCTCCTTGACCTCCTTGAATCGCTCCTCGGAAGCCTTATCGCCCTGATTGCGGTCAGGGTGATGCTTCATCGCCAGCTTCCTGAAGGCCTTCTTGATCTCGTCGTCGGACGCACCCTTGGCGATGCCGAGGACTTCGTAATAGTCGCGTTTGCTCATACCTGAGGAGTTAAGAGTTAGGGGTAAAGAGAAAAACCAAGGGAGGCAGGAGTTTCCTCCTCACGCCTCCCTCTTTACTCCTCACTTATCTTTCACCTCTTCGAACTCGGCATCGACCACATCGTCGCCGCCGGCCTTGCTCTCCGCAGCACCCGGCTGGGCGCCCGCATCGGCACCCGGTTGGCCACCCTGCTGGGCATACATCTGCTCAGCCAGTTTGTGGCTGGCCTCGCCCAGGGCCTGGGTCTTGGCGTCGATATCGTCCTTGTCGCCCGCCTTGATCGCCGCTTCGCAGGCGACAATGGCCTCCTCGATCCGGGTCTTCTCGTCGGCCGTGACCTTATCGCCATAATCCTTCAAGGCTTTTCGCGTCGAGTGGACCATGGCATCGGCCTGGTTGCGGGCGGCAGCCAACTCGAAGGCCTTGTGGTCCTCGGCGGCATGGGCCTCGGCGTCCTTGACCATCTGCTGGATTTCAGCCTCGCTCAAACCGGAATTGGCCTTGATGGTGATCTTGGCCTCCTTGCCGGTACCCTTATCCTTGGCCGAAACGTGCAGGATGCCGTTGGCATCGATGTCGAAGGTGACCTCGATCTGCGGCAGGCCGCGCGGCGCTGGCGGGATGTCGGAGAGGTTGAACTGGCCCAGGCTCTTGTTGCCGGAGGCCATTTCGCGTTCGCCTTGCAGGACGTGGATGGTTACCGCGGTCTGATTGTCGTCGGCGGTGGAGAACACTTGATTGGCGCGGGTCGGAATGGTGGTGTTCTTGGGGATCAGCTTGGTCATCACGCTACCCAGGGTCTCGATGCCGAGACTTAGCGGCGTCACGTCGAGCAGCAGCACGTCCTTGACTTCGCCCTGCAGCACACCGCCCTGGATGGCCGCACCGACCGCTACGGCTTCGTCCGGGTTGACGTCCCTGCGCGGTTCCTTGCCGAAGAATTCCTTGACCAGTTCCTGCACCTTGGGCATCCGGGTCATGCCGCCGACCAGGATCACGTCACCGATGTCGGAGACCTTCACGCCGGCATCCTTGACGGCAGTCTTGCACGGCCCGATGGTGCGCTGGATCAGTTCATCAACCAGGGACTCGAACTTGGCCCGGGTGATCTTCATGACCAGATGCTTAGGCCCGCTGGCATCGGCGGTAATATAGGGCAGGTTGACCTCGGTCTGGGTGGTCGAGCTGAGCTCGATCTTGGCCTTTTCAGCCGCATCCTTGAGACGTTGCAAGGCCAGCACGTCGTTCTTCAAATCAACGCCCTGCTCTTTCTTGAACTCGTCGATGATGTAGTCGATCAGGCGCTGGTCGAAGTCCTCGCCGCCCAGGAAGGTGTCGCCGTTGGTTGACAGCACCTCGAACTGGTGCTCGCCCTCGATCTCGGCGATCTCGATGATCGAGATATCGAAGGTGCCGCCACCCAGGTCGAATACGGCAATCTTGCGGTCACCTTCCTTTTTATCCATACCAAAAGCGAGCGCGGCCGCAGTCGGCTCGTTGATGATCCGCTTTACCTCCAGGCCGGCGATGCGGCCGGCGTCCTTGGTGGCCTGGCGTTGCGAGTCGTTGAAGTAGGCCGGCACGGTGATGACCGCCTCGGTAACCTCTTCGCCCAGATAGTCCTCGGCGGTCTTCTTCATCTTCTTCAGCACCTCGGCGGAGATTTGCGGCGGGGCCTTCTTGTCGCCGCGCACTTCCACCCAGGCATCGCCGTTGTCGGCCTTGAAAATCTTGTAGGGCATCAGACCAATGTCCTTCTGCACCTCTTTTTCATCGAACCGGCGGCCGATCAATCGTTTGATCGCATACAGCGTGTTTTTGGGATTAGTCACCGCCTGCCGCTTGGCCGGTGCGCCGCAGAGAATTTCGCCATCTTCAGCGTAGGCGATGATGGACGGCGTAGTCCGTGTGCCTTCCGCATTTTCGATAACCTTGGGTTTGCCGCCTTCCGTGATGGCGACGCAGGAGTTGGTAGTACCTAAGTCGATGCCGATGATCTTGGCCATAATGTTATTCCCTCAAGAAATTATTGAACTGGTATGGATATGGGTATGGGGTAGCGAACTTCAAGTCTCTTTGACCTTGGTCACCATCACCAGCGCCGGACGTAGCACGCGATCGTTGAGCAGGTAGCCTTTTTGCAGCACGCTGGCTACGGTATTCGGCTCACCCTCGCCATCAATCACGCCAATCGCCTGGTGGACATTGGGATCAAATTTCGCACCCAGTGGGTCGACCTCGGTGATGCTGTTTTTCTCGAACACGCCGGCCAGTTGTTTCAAGGTGAGATCGACGCCGCTCTTCAGACTATCGAGGCTGACCGCATCGCCCGTCGCCAAGGCAGCCTCCAGACTGTCCTTAACCGCCAGCAATTCACCGGCGAACTTATCCACGGCGAATTTACGGGCCTTTTCGGCATCCTCGGCGCCGCGCCGACGCACATTTTCGGTTTCAGCCTTGGCCCTGAGCCAGGCATCGTGATGCTCCTGGGCCAGCAATTCGGCCTGGCGAAGTTCTTCTTCCAGGCTGGGCGTGGCCTCCTTAGCTGCGGTTTCGCCATTGGCGGCATCTGTTTTAGCCACCTCGGCGGCAGTCAAATTTTCATCAGACATATCGGTTCTCTCCTACAACCCACATCGAATGGGGATGGTCACAAAGATTTCAAGAGCGCTCGACTGGGATTTCCGCGAATTCCAGGATCGAGTCCAAACGCAAGGTGATTTCCTGACCGGCATCGGTTATGGCGCGTAACCACTCGGCACCAGTCCGGGTATAAACATCGAGCGGCAGCACATCGAGCTCGGTCCAATCTTCACCATCGCTCAGGCGCAGATGCAGCCGGTGTCGCTTCAGAACGGCAAACTCCAGCCGTTCATGGTCGGCACAGGCAATCGGGACATAATCCGACATCAGCGCAAACGACCCCTGGCTTCGGCAGTGGGCCGGATGGTCGCGCCGATGGCCGCGCCCAGGCGACGGGCCAGACGGTCGGCAATGTTTTCCTGAGGCGTAAAGTCCACCATCTCCTCGGCCTTGACCACGTCCCGCGCCACGTAATCCAGGCTACCCAGGCCATCGGCCAAACCGAGTTCAATGCCGCGCGCGCCGCTCCAGACCAGACCGCTGAACAAATCGGGGGTTTCTTTCAGCCGTTTGCCGCGACCTTTCCGGACGGTCTGGATAAACTGCTGGTGAACCTCCTCCAACATGGCCTTGGCATAGCCTTCCTGTTTGGCGTCAACCGGCGAGAATGGATCGAGAAAACCCTTATTCTCGCCGGCCGTCAGCAGACGGCGCTCGACACCCAGTTTCTTCATGCCTTCGGTAAAACCGAAACCATCCATCAGTACGCCGATGGAACCGATCAACGAGGCCTTGTCGACGAATATCTTGTCGGCGGCAGCGATGATGTAATACCCGCCCGAGGCGCAGATATCGTCGACCACGGCATAGACCGGCATCTTGGGGCATTTGGCTCGCAGGCGATAAATCTCGTCGTTGATCTGCCCGGCCTGGACCGGCGAGCCGCCCGGACTGTTGCAACGCAGGACAACCGCCTTGGCCTTCTTGTCGTCGAAGGCACTGTCCAGGGCGCCAATAATGTCGTCGGCCCGAACGCCGTTTTCGCCGCCGATCTCGCCCTGAATTTCGACTAGGGCGGTATGGGGTCCGGTCGCCGCCAGTTCGCCATCCTTTTGGAAAATGATGGCGGCAATGAGTCCGAATACCAGGATAAAGCTCAACGACCGGAGCAGCAGGGTCCAGCGCCGGGCTCGGCGCTGTTCCTCCAGATTGGCCAGCAACAGCCTTTCCAGGGCGCCACGTTCCGAATTTAGGCTATCGTCATCCGACATGGTTTGAGTCCTGATTAGCGGGGGGGGCGGATTATAGTCGGTCTCAGGCATTGGCCCGAAGCCAGCACGCCAGGTCGGCAAAGTTGCCACACAGCGCGACCGGTTGGTATTCAGCCAGCCTTTCCGGCGGCTGGGCACCATAGCCAGCGGCCAGGGCATCGACGCCGGCATTGCGGGCCATTTCCAGGTCGTGGCTGGTATCGCCGATCATGATGGCCCGCTCGGGCGGCGTCATCAGTTCATCCAGCAGTTCCAGAATCATGGCCGGATGCGGTTTGGAAAAGGTCTCGTCGGCGGTACGGGAGGCATGGAAATACGGCGCCAGCCCGCTGTGTTCAAAGGCCCGTTCCAGACCGCGTCGGGCCTTGCCGGTGGCGACCGCGAGGATATGACCGCGGCCATGCAGATCCCGAATCAGATCGGCCGCGCCATCGAACAGGGCGATGCCGCCATCGCGGGCCAGATAGTGAACGCGGTAGCGCTCGACCAGCCTGGGATGATCGGTCTCCGGCTTATCCGGAAACAGCGTCTGGATCGCCTCTTTCAGACCCAGACCGATGATGTGGCTGGCGGCCTCCCGACTGGGCACGGTCCAGCCCAGGTCGGCGCTGGCCTGCTGGATGCTGGCGACGATGAGATCGGCCGAATCCATCAGGGTGCCATCCCAGTCGAAAATCAATAAGTCGTAGCGTTTACTCACGCGGTCTTGTCCAATCCATTCAGAAATTTGCCCAAATCGTCCGGTAGCGGCGCCTCTAGCTCGATCCGCTGCCCGGTCAGCGGATGATTGAACGCCAGCCGGGCAGCATGCAGAAACATGCGTTTCAAGCCCTGTTTTTTCAAGACCCGGTTGAGTTCGAAATTGCCATATTTGTCATCCCCGGCAATAGGGTGTTGCAAGGCCGCCAGATGCACCCTGATCTGATGGGTGCGGCCGGTCTTAAGCTCAGCCTCCAGCAGACTGAAATCGCCGTAATGGCCTAGCAGACGAAAGATGGTGTGGGCATATTGCCCTTCCTCATCCACCACCACCCGGCGCTCGCCGTCGTCAGTATGGTACTTGCGCAGGGCCAGCTTCACGTTGCGAAGCTTGTCCCGCCATTGGCCGATTGCCAGTGCCAGGTAGGCCTTGCGCACCTCGCCGTCACGAAACATACGGTGCAACTCCACCAGAGCCGAACGCTTCAGGGCGATCAACAGGACGCCCGAGGTCTCCTTGTCCAGGCGATGCGCCAGTTCCATGAACCGACATTCCGGCAACTCACGCCGCAATTGCTCGATGATGCCTAGACTGACTCCACTGCCACCATGCACCGCTTGGCCCGGCGGCTTATCGAGCACCAACAAGGCATCATCCCGGTAAATAATGCGTCCGAGCAGGCTTTTACCGATCTTGGGCAGGTCGGCAACCGCGGCCTTGGCTGCCGTGCGCACCGGTGGAATACGGACTTCGTCACCTAATTGCAGGTGATCGTCCGGCTTCACCCGACGGCCGTTCACGCGCACTTCGCCAGCCCGTAACATGCGATAGACCCGGCTCTTGGGCACCCCCTTGAGCAAGCGAAACAGGAAATTATCCAGGCGCTGGCCAGCCGACTCATCGCCAGCCAGCACTTTTGTTACACCTTCTTTGCGCGTTTCTTGCATTAATCTGTATACTGCCGAGGACTTGTGTAGGCACCCCGAGGACATTGAAGATCATGCCCCCTTGCGCCTCCGAGCGCCGGTTAACGATGCTCACCGGTTGCGGTTTCGACCACCGACATCCACGGCCTGGCTGGGGGCACTTTTCCCCGAATACCAAGGCGGACGTACTGACGTGGAGAAAATCGCGAGAAGCAGCGATAGTAACGTATTTAACGCGACAATCGCACCCGGATACTGGCAGGCCGTTATAAACGACCTGGCCGATTAAAAGATAAACCTACGCACCATGCACGAGACCCAAAGCGACTACCTAACCATCGCCGCCTGATTCCCCTGCTTCGCCATACTGCCGCGTCAACGCGGCGGGTTTATCGCCCCGGGGCGCCGATTGCGCAGGGGTTAAAAATGAAACGTATGTTGTTTAACGCAACGCAGGCGGAGGAACTCCGCGTTGCCATTGTCGAGGGCCAGAAATTGGTCGATCTCGACATTGAGTCCGCCGCCAAGGAACAGCGCAAAGGGAACATCTACAAGGGCGTTATCACCCGCGTCGAACCCAGTCTCGAAGCCTGCTTCGTCGATTACGGCACGAACCGTCACGGCTTCCTGCCGTTCAAGGAAATCGCTCGCGCTTCGCTCGGCAATGCCGACGTCGGCCGCGGCCGCATGCAGGACTTCCTCAAAGAGGGCATGGAGCTCACCGTTCAGGTCGAAAAGGACGAACGTGGCAACAAGGGCGCAGCGCTGACCAACTTTATCAGCCTGGCCGGCCGCTATCTGGTGCTCATGCCCAACAATCCGCGTGGTGGCGGCGTCTCCCGCCGCATCGAAGGTGAGGAGCGTAACGAATTGCGCGACGCCCTGGCCCAGCTCGAAGTGCCCGGCGGCATGAGCCTGATCGGTCGCACCGCCGGCATCGGCCGCAGCGTCGAAGAACTACAGTGGGACCTCGACTACCTGCTGCAACTCTGGACCGCCATCGACGGTGCCGCCAAGAGCCAGAAAGGCGCCTTCCTGATCTATGCCGAATCGAGCCTGGTTATTCGCGCCATCCGCGACTATTTCACCTCCGACATCGGCGAACTATTGATCGACGAACCGAACATCTACGAGCAAGCCCGCCAGTTCATGGCCCATGTGATGCCGGATAACATTCATAAGGTGAAGTTGTACACCGATAGCGTGCCGTTGTTCTCTCGCTTCCAGATCGAACACCAGATCGAGACCGCCTATTCGCGCGAAGTGCCACTACCGTCCGGCGGCGCGATCGTCATCGATCACACCGAGGCTCTGGTGGCGATCGACGTCAATTCGGCCCAGGCCACGCGCGGCGCCGACATCGAACAGACCGCCCTCAACACCAACCTGGAAGCCGCCGATGAAGTAGCCCGTCAAGCCCGTCTGCGCGACCTGGGCGGTCTCTTGGTGATTGACCTCATCGACATGGAAAGCGCCAAGAACCAGCGCGAGGTGGAAGAGCGTCTGCGCCAGGCACTGCATTACGACCGGGCGCGGGTCCAGACCGGCAAGCTATCCCGTTTTGGCCTGATGGAGCTATCCCGTCAACGTCTGCAACCGTCTCTGGGTGAAACCAGTTACATTACCTGCCCCCGCTGCAGCGGTACCGGCCATGTCCGCAGTACCGAATCCTTCGCCTTGCACCTGCTGCGCATCATGCAGGAAGAGGGTATGAAGGAGAACACCGGCGCCCTGCACATTCAGGCACCGGTCGATGTCGCCACCTATCTGCTGAATGAGAAGCGCACCGATATTCTCAATATCGAGGCTAGACACAAGGTGGAGTTGATCCTGATCCCCAACATCCACTTCGAGACGCCCCGCTACACCCTGACTCGCCTACGCCACGACCAACTAAACCAATCCGACAATCTGGCCCCCAGTTACCAGATGATGGAACGTCCAGCCGAGGAAGACGTTACCGCCGAGGCTTCGGCGCCGAAACCGGAACGCGCTCAGCCCATGGTCCAGGGCATCACGCCCAGCCAGCCGGCGCCCAGCCCGGTCGCATCTGCCGCCGCGCAGCAGGCAACCGACAACGGCAAGGCCGGCCTATTCGGCCGCATTTTGGGCTGGCTACGCGGTAGCCGCGGGGAAACCTCGCCGGCACCGGTCGTAGCCGAGAAAAAACCGGCCGGTCGACGCGAACCGCGCGAGCCCCGGCGCGACCGAGGTAACCGCAAGGGCCGTCACCCACAAGGCGAACGACCGGAGGCGCGTCGGGAAGGCTCGTCCGAAGGTCGCCCCGAACGCAACCGCAAGCCAGGAGGCCGAGCCGAACGGCAAGAACGCCCCGGCCGTCAGGAAGGAGGCGAACGCCCGGCCCGTAGCGAGCGTCCGGAACGGCCACGCCGCTCACCGATCCCCGCCGAGCCACAAACCGCCGAACCAGTAGTCCCTGCGTCCAGCGAGGCGCTGGCCGACAGCGGCGAAGGCCGTAGTCGCCGGCGCGGTCGGGGTCGTGGCCGACGCGGCGAAGGCCGCACTGACGAAGCCACCGCCATGGCAACGGAAACCGTCAACGAGATACTGACCGATGTTCAAGCCGAAACGGCCCCGGTCGTTGCGGCGGCCCCGGTCGCAGTCGAGGCGCCAGCACCCGCAGTCCGGATCGAAGCCCCGGTAGCCGAGCCGGAACCGGTCGTTGCCGACGTCGCGGCCCCGGCCGTCAAGACCGTCGTCAAGCCGATCAAGGCCAATCTGCAAGCCGCCGGTCTGGAACTGGTGGAGACCCATGCCGAAGAGGCCGCGGCCAAGACCAATACCGACTCGGCTGAGGCCGGTCAGGGCGCTCGCCGCCGTCAGCGCCCACGCTCGCGTCAGAACGCGCCGGCCGAGCCGATGACGATGATCGAAACGACCAATAAGCCAGTGGAGACCGCCCCGGTCGCTCAGGACGCACCGGTTGACGAGTCCGCCCAGTCTACCGGACCGGGCCGATCCCGGCGCCGTCGCATTCCCGACTCCGGGCAGGCCGCAGCCGAACCGCTGGTCATGGTCGAAACCCGCAACGAGTGACAGCAAACCCCGTAACGCGAAGGCGTGACGGGGTAACGAAAAAGGCGTGACCAGTTTCCTGGTCACGCCTTTTTCATATCATGCACCTGCGTCATGCCGTCACTGTCACGCCTCAGCCGAAGTTCAACCCCATCGCTTCGCGCACATCGCGCATCGTTTCGCGGGCCAGATCGCGGGCCTTGTCGCAACCATCGGCGATGATGTTCTTTACCGTATCGAGGTCTTCGGTCAAGGCCTGGGCACGGGCCTGGATCGGCGCCAATTCTTTCAGCACCCCGTCGATCACCGGTTGCTTGCACTCGATGCAGCCGATGCCGGCGCTGATACAGCCCTGGTGGACCCAGTCCCGGACATCGGGGCTTGAATACACCTGATGGAATTGCCAGACCGGACATCTGTCCGGCGAACCGGGATCGGTACGCCGCACCCGCGCCGGGTCGGTCGGCATGGTGCGAATTTTCTTAACCACCATGTCCGGTTCTTCCCGCAAGGCGATGGCATTGCCATAGGACTTGGACATCTTCTGGCCGTCCAGACCTGGCATCTTGGATGCCTCGGTCAGCAGCGCCTGGGGCTCGGTCAGGATCATCTTGCCGCCGCCTTCCAGGTAGCCATACAGTCGTTCCCTGTCGCCCAGACTGAGGTTCTGGGTTTCGCCAAGCAGGGCCCGCGCCGAATCCAGCGCAGCCTCGTCGCCCGACTGCTGGTAGCGAGTACGCAAATCCCGATACAGCTTGGCCTTCTTGCCGCCCAAGTGCTTTACCGCCGCCTCGGCCTTTTCCTCATACCCCGGCTCCTTGCCATATAGATGATTGAAGCGGCGGGCGATCTCGCGGGCGAACTCGATATGCGGCACCTGGTCCTCACCCACCGGCACCTGGTTGGCACGATAGATCAGGATGTCGGCCGATTGCAGCAATGGATAGCCGAGAAAACCGTAGGTGGACAAATCCTTCTCGGTCAGCTTTTCCTGCTGGTCCTTGTAGGTCGGCACCCGTTCCAACCAACCCAGCGGCGTCATCATTGACAGCAACAGGTGCAGTTCGGCGTGTTCGATCACCTTGGACTGGATGAACAATGTGGACTTTGTGGGGTCGACCCCGGCCGCCAGCCAGTCGATCACCATCTGCCACACGCTGTCCTCGATGTCGCCGGGGCTGTCGTAGTGGGTGGTCAAGGCATGCCAGTCGGCCACGAAGAACAGGCACTCGAACTCATGCTGGAGTCTGACCCAGTTTTTGAGCACGCCGTGGTAATGCCCCAGATGCAAGCTTCCGGTGGGGCGCATTCCGGATAGGACGCGGTCTACATACATGGTCTTTAATCAGAGTCCGAAAACAAAATAGGTGAGTTGCTCTATCGCCGAGTAAACCGGGCCGATAAAGGCGCTCAGCAAGCCGGTGAAGATCAGGGCAATCAGGATAAACAGGCCATAAGGCTCGATTCTAGCCAGGCCATAGGCCCAGCGCGACGGTAGCAAACTGACGGCGACGCGACCGCCGTCGAGCGGCGGGATCGGCAGCAGATTGAGCGCAGCCAGGACGGCATTGATGGTCACCCCCGCCCCGCCCATCAGCAGCAACGGCTGAGAATAATCGGTCAGCGGCAGGATATGTACCAACTTCATGACCGCGCCCCAGAACAGGGCCATCAGGATATTGGCCCCCGGCCCCGCCGCTGCAACCCAGAACATGTCCTGTTTGGGCCGCCGCAGATTGCCGAAATTGACCGGCACCGGTTTGGCCCAGCCGAACAGGATGCCACCCGCCAGGTAGGTAATCAGCGGCACCAGGATCGTGCCGATTGGGTCGATGTGTTTGAGCGGGTTCAGGGTGATGCGCCCCAGCATCTTCGCCGTGCGGTCACCAAAGCGCAGCGCGGCATAGCCGTGGGCGGCCTCGTGCAGGGTGATGGCAAAGATCACCGGAATGGCGAAGACCACGATTTTCTGAATCAAGGTGAGTTCCATTAGTCATCAAAACCCAATAGTTTCGGATCGCCACGGCCACGGCGAAGAAGTTCCGGCGCCTCGCCGGTCATGTCAAGCACCGTGGTCGGTTCCAATGAACAAGGGCCGGCATCGATAATCATATCGACCCGATGCTCCAGCCGGTCACGAATATCGTTCGGATCACCGAGCGGGCTTTCGTCGCCCGGCAACGCCAGGGTCATGGACAATATCGGCTCGCCGAGTTCCGCCAGCAGCGCCACCACCACGGCATTATCCGGCACCCGCAGACCGATCGTGCTGCGCTTGGGGTGTTGCAGGCGGCGCGGCACCTCCTTGGTCGCCTCCAGGATAAAGGTGAAGGGTCCCGGCGTGGCGGCCTTCAGAAGACGGTACTGGCGATTATCGACCTTGGCATATTTGGCGATCTCGGACAGGTCCCGGCAAACCAGTGTGAAATGGTGTTTCTGGTCGACGCCGCGAATGGCACGAATCCGCTCCATACCGCCCTTGTCGCCGATCATGCAGCCCAGGGCATAGGAAGAATCGGTCGGGTAGGCCATGACGCCACCGCCGCGCAGAATCCTGACCGCCTCGGCCAACAGGCGGCTCTGTGGATTATCGGGGTGGACATGGAATAGTTCGGCCATGCGTTTACCAGCCCTGCCAGACCGGGATGCAGTGCGCCGGCAACGGTGCCAGCCGGCCCAGTTCCCTACCGCCCTCACCCGGTGCATGAAAGTCCGAGCCAACCGAGGCTTGTAAAGCATAGCGCTCGGCATAAGCGGCGAACACCGGCACCTGGTCGGGGGTGTGACTGCCGGTTACGACCTCGATGGCCTCGCCGCCCAACTCCTTGAACTCGGCCATCAGCAGGGCCATCTTTTCCTTGCCTATTTCATAGCGGCCCGGGTGGGCCAGTACCGCCACGCCACCGGCCGCGTGTATCCAGTCGATGGCATCGGCCAGGGCGGCCCACTGATGACTGACATAACCGGGTTTGCCCCGGACCAGGAATTTTTTGAATACCGTTTTCATATTTTTTACATAGCCCTGCTCAACCATGAACCGGGCGAAATGGGTCCGACTAATCAGTTCCTTGTTTGTGGCCAGTAGACAAGCGCCCGCCATTGAGCCAGGTATACCGGCGCCGGCCAGGGCATCCGCCATGCGTTGCGCCCGATCTCGGCGCCCCGAGCGATTACAGCGCAGACCTTCGAGCAACACCGGATGCTCAGGATCAACCCGCAAGCCGACGATGTGTATCGTGCGCCCGGACCAGGTCACTGATATTTCAACGCCGGCCACCAGATCGATACCATGCTCGGCCGCAGCGGCGCGGGCCGCGAACACGCCCCTGATCTCGTCATGGTCGGTCAGGGCCAGGACATTGACGCCCTGTTGAGCGGCACGACTGACCAAATCCGGGGGAGAAAGAACGCCATCCGAGGCCGTCGAATGGCTATGCAGGTCGAAAATCACACAGAAATGAACTTGAGGACATGCGGCCAATCATAGCAAAATGCACGCTGACTCACTAACGAGCGCCGCGTTGTCGCCATAATAACCTTATGAAACTGCTGTTCGATCTATTCCCAGTCGTCCTATTCTTCATCGCTTACCAGCTTGGTGAGTCTCATCCGCAACTGGCCATAAGCTTGCTGAGCGGCCTCGGCATCGACCTCGGCGCGGCCAAACCCGGCGTCTTTCTGGCGACCTTGGTCGCCATCCTGGCTACTTGCGTTCAGATCGCCTGGAGCGCTCTGAAACATCACAAGGTCGATGGCATGTTATGGCTTTCCTTTGGTTTAATTACCGTATTCGGCGGCGCCACCTTGCTGCTGCATGATGAAAACATCATCAAGTGGAAACCCACTGTCCTGTATTGGTTATTCGCCCTGACGCTAGGCCTGGGACCCGTCCTGTTCGAACGGAATCTCATTCGCATGATGATGGAAAAACAGCTTAGTCTGCCCGACCCGATCTGGGTTCGGCTCAATCTTGGCTGGGCCGCATTTTTCACCGTACTCGGGGCGGTCAACCTGTTCGTGGCGTTCTCGTACAGCACCGATACCTGGGTCAACTTCAAGATGTTCGGCACCCTGGGCCTGATGCTGGTTTTCATCTTGATGCAGGGCGTTTATCTATCCCGGCACATGAAAGAAACACCATGAGCCTGTTCTACGCCATCGTCGGCGAGGACGTTCCAGACAGTTTAGAAAAGCGCTTGGCGGCACGGCCGCAACACCTGGAGCGGCTGAAAGCACTTCAAAGCGAAGGCCGTTTGCTGCTGGCTGGACCATTCCCGACGATCGACAGCCCGGACCCCGGCCCGGCTGGATTTTCCGGTAGTCTGATCGTCGCCGCCTTTACCGACCTGGCCGCTGCGCGGGCATGGGCCGATGCCGATCCCTACGTCGCGGCCGGCGTTTATCGCCGGGTCAGCGTCAACCCCTTCAAGAAGGTACTGCCTTGAACACGACACTCGAACTCATCAAAGAGAAGCTGGCGGTACTGGAACCTCAGCGCCTGGACCTGACCGACGAAAGCGCCCTTCATGCCGGGCACAGCGGGGCAGCGGGCGGAGGCGGCCACTATCGCCTGGTCATCGTATCCGAGCAATTCAAGGCGATGAACACGGTCGCCCGCCACCGCGCGATCTATCAAGCCCTTGGTGACATGATGCAGGAACAAATTCACGCACTGAGCATCTCAGCCTTCGCCCCCGAAGAACTTTAACGTTTAACAACCACAGGACTAAAAATGAACAAACTGCTTCAGAGCCTCATCCTGGCCGGACTGGCCACACTCACCCTGCCCACCCTCGCGGCCGACGACGCCATGACGGCGGTCCCCACCGCCAAGCAAGAGGCAAAGCCAGCCGACAACGGGCCTATCGCTACCGTCAACGGCGTGGCAATCACCCACTTATATGCCGATGTCGCGCGCGGCGACCTTAGCCGTACCGGCCGAAGCCCAACCGATGAAAACGTCCTGGAGGTACTGATTAGCACCGAATTATTGTCCCAGGAAGCCGTCAAGCTGGGCCTGGACAAGCCGGAGCCGGTACAGGCACTGCTCGACCTGCAACGCAAAGACATCCTCGGCAAAGTGCTGTTGGAAAACTATGCCAAAAGCCACGTGGTGCCGGAGGACAAGATCAAGGCCGAATACGACAAGTTCAAGGCCAAGATGGGCGACACCGAGTACCACACCCGCCATATCCTGGTTGACAATGAAAAACTGGCCAAAGAGATTATCGCCAAGCTGAGCGGCAAAAAGCCGGCCAAATTCGAGGGCCTGGCCAAGAAATACTCCAAGGACCCCGGTTCGACCGCCAAGGGCGGCGACCTGGGTTGGATGGCGCCCGCCAACCTGGTGCCGGAATACTCCGCCGCCATGACTGGCCTAAAGAAGGGTGAAACCACCAAGACGCCGGTCAAGACCCAGTTCGGCTGGCATGTCGTTCAGTTGCAAGATACCCGCAAGCTGGCCTTCCCACCGCTCGACCAACTCAAGGACCGGATCGCCAACAAGCTATTACAGGAAGACGTCCGTAATTACCTTGCCGGTTTGCGCGACAAGGCCAAGATCGATCTCCCCGCCGCCAAGGCGGCAGTCGAGACCAAGGCTGCGGCACCAGCAACAAAATAAACGCCGCCGACACCCGCCTGACAGTACCCAGGGCGGACCTGGGCGAATCAATCCCTGGGGAACTTCGGGCGGGGATCGAAGCGATTCAATTTTGCCAGTTGTTCATACAATGTCCGTTCCCCCTCGCTAACCTGAGGCGGTACGCCGATTTGCACAATCACGTATAAATCGCCATCGCGGCTTGCATCCGGCATTCCCTTGCCGGGCAAGCGCATCTTCTGCCCCGCCTTAGAGCCACCTGGAATCCGTACCCGTACATTACCGCTGGGCGCGGGCACCGTGACCGAGGTCCCCAGCACAGCCTCCCAAGGCATCACCGGCAGATCGATGAGCAAATCCTTCCCGTCCAACCGGAACAGAGGATGCGGGTCGATCGCCACTTGCAACAACAAATCGCCCGCTTGACCGTGCATGGATGCCTCGCCCTTACCGCGCACTCGAAGTCGCCGGCCGGGCAGAACGCCAGCCGGAACCCGTACCTTCACTGCCCTGGACGCCTGACCGGGTGAAGCCAGTTGCAGGCTTTTCTCGACACCGCGAAAGGCCTCCTCCAAGGATAGATGCAACGTCGCTTCGACGTCGCGTCCGCGCATCCCACCCGAGAAACCTCGACGCTGGCCATGCGCCCCGCCGCCCATCCCAAACATTTGCGAAAACAGATCGGATAGATCCATGCCGCCCAAATCGGCTTGCGAAAAATTGCCCTGGTTAAAGCGGCCCCCCCAATCCGGCGGCGGCCTGAACTCCTGGCCACCACGATAATCGCCCAACTGATCGTAGGCGGCGCGCTTCTCCGCGTCGCCCAGCACCTCATTGGCCTCATTAACGGCCTTGAAACGCTCCTCGGCATCCTTTTCCTTGGACACGTCGGGGTGATACTTCCGCGCCAGGCGGCGATACGCCTTCTTGATTTCATCCACGCTCGCCTCGCGAGGTACGCCCAAAACCTTGTAATAGTCCTTGTATTTCATCGTCCTAGATCAAGCTCAAAAAACTACCGCCCAACACAAACGAAAGAGATGGGATTCCCAAGTCCAATATAGGCGTTGTGCTATGATTGCGCCCCGGCTATACCACCATTCAATTCATTATGAACGAACGACAAAACCTTCAGGATGTATTTCTCAACACCCTGCGAAAAGAACACACCGCGATCTCCATCTTTCTGGTAAACGGCATCAAGTTGGTAGGCCGCATTGAATCCTTCGACCAATACATGGTCCTGCTGCGGGGCAACGACCAAGCCGTGCAAGCCATTTTCAAACATGCCATCTCCACCGTATCCCCGGCGCGACAAGTGACTGTCACGACCCGGCCGGCATCACGCGCCCCAAGCCCAAGCGCAGAATAATCTCGGTTACCGCAAGACTAGCCGGCCAACCGATCTAAATTGTCTCGAATACCTAGTCTTCATATTGACCTGAGGCCTCACCGTCAGTAAGATTGCGACCTCTCAATTCCCCGATAGCTCAGTTGGTAGAGCAACGGACTGTTAATCCGTGTGTCCCTGGTTCGAGCCCAGGTCGTGGAGCCAGAA
>JAIMKU010000016.1:0-539 GCA_020692235.1 Hydrogenophilus sp. | reverse complement strand
ATTCGCTGACTCCATCACGCGCCGGCTTCACGTCACCCATGTTACCGTCCGCCATTCGGCCGATCCTGGCATTGATCCGAAGGACCGCCTGCCGATCCTTGAGTCCGGTGCGCCACCGCTTAAACTCTTCGCTTTGGATTATTTCGAATAATTTTTTATTTGTAATCCATGGTTTACAGATGAGCAAGAAATTCAGCAGCGCCAGCACAGTCACGCTAGCGCTTATGCCGCTTCTCGGATGATTGGCGTGACGTTGTTGGCTATTGGATGTCCGGAACTTAAGGAGCCGAGAAACAATAACCCGAACATTCTGGCCGCGCTGTCTGGCGCGCTGCCGCGTTGCCGGCCGCTTGCAGGGAATGGCCATGCGGCGCGACCGGCGCCTTGCATCGCATCCAGCCAACGCACCCATAATTGTCCAAGTTATTATTTCTCGGCTCCTAACCACTCACCTGCCCTTACTCTTTCGGGTATTGATGGACAGCCAGATTGATGCCCGCGCATCAAGCGTCAGTAATGCGGCGGGATTTCCTCGCTCG
>JAIMKU010000015.1 GCA_020692235.1 Hydrogenophilus sp. | reverse complement strand
TTGGAAAAGACTCTCATGTATCTACGCCCTGCATGAGCACCATCACTCAACCAACCAGTCACCTGCTCAATAAGCGTTTCGCCAGAATCGTGGGGTAATCCTGCCTATGCCCAGCAATGAGGTACACATAGGTATCGTTGCCCATCCGTCGGTAGACCAATTTGTGGTGCGAGGTATAGACATGCTGGTAGTCCAAGATGCCCACTGATGCCAGTTCTTGAACAGGCGTTCCATTGAAAATGCCAGAGTCAACCTTCTCCAGCTTTTCAAAAATCTCGTCCTCAGCTTTCAGCCATGCGATTTCGCCCCACTTGTCGAGCATGTAGTCCTGAAGCGAAAGCAAGTCCGCCTGGGCATCGGGAAGAACGATGACCGCCATTATTTGCGGCTTTGACGAGCAGCCAGCAGTTGTGCCCGTGATTCCGCTACGGAAATGCCTTTCCCTTGTATGCGGTCCTTCTCGCCCAAGGCAATGATTTTCAGAGCCGCAATGAGCGACTCCTTTTCCTGAAACTGCTTAACGCCCTCAATCACCATGCTGGCCTCACCATTCTGGGTGATAACAAACGGATTCCCGTTTATTTCCAGATATTCAGAAATTTGGGCCGTATGGCTTTTTAGGTACGAAATGGACTTGATGTTGGCGATGGACTGCATGTTGCCTCCTGGAATTCACTAGGTCTAAATTTAGTACCGAATTTAGTTGGCGTCAATGATTGACGTGTCCCCGCCTAATTGGAACAATGGGAGGTGTCACATATCGGGGTACCAGTTTTTATGGGACACTTTCACGCAACAATAAAAAAATGTCGCTTGTATTCATTGGGTTAGTGCTGCTGTCTGGAGAATCCCGCCCTCTCCGCCAGGTTCCCGGCCTGATTGCCGTTCTTCCTACTTCAGGTTTTTCGAAGAAAACAGCAGCGCCTTGTCGCTGGCGAAACTCACTGCCGCCGACTGCTTTTCATCGCCCCAGTTGCAACTTCGCAGGCCCATCACGTCGTCGCATTTGTCCGGGGTGCCGATCAATTTGACGACTTCGTCGTAGGGCATACCAACGGTAATCTTGCCGTAGTTCTGCACGGTCAGTTTGCTGCAACCGAGCAAGGCCGCCAGCAGGATGAGTCCGATCAGGGGCTGGATTTTCATTTGCTTATCTCGCTTTCTTTTCAAATAGTGCCTGTGGCGCTGTAACCAGTCGTGTCATGGGCGACCGAGTCGGTGCTGAGGATACGGGATTTGAGGGCATTCGGCAGTTTTAATGTGGTGGCGGACAGTTCAGGAATAGGGGTGTCATAAAGTTAGAGCCTGTTGCGGGCTTGGGCAATGGCTGCACCGCCTGCGGAAGGCATTGAAAATAGGGGAGACTCTGGTCCGGGAGTGCATCCCGATAGCGTAAAATGCGGCCATTCGTGCCTGCCGACCCGATCAAAAAATGCGCAATACCGCTTGTCTGCTGGTGTCCTGCCCCGACCGCAAGGGACTGGTTGCCGCTATCGCCGATTTTCTCTATGGCCACAACGCCAACATACTCCATGCCGACCAGCATCAGGATAAAGTGTTCGGGCTATTCCTGATGCGGGTGGAATGGGGTCTGGATGGTTTTGAACTGGACCTGGACAAGTTCGACGAGGCCTTCGCGCCCATCGCCGAGCAGTTCAAGATGACTTGGCGGCTTGCCATGTCGAGCGTCAAGCCACGGCTGGCTATCTTTGTCTCAAAGTTCGACCATTGTCTGGCCGACCTGCTTTACCGCCATCACGCCGGTGAGCTGTTTTGCGACATCCCGCTGATCGTCAGCAACCACCCGGACAACCTTTGGTTGGCCGAGGCCTACAAGATTCCATTCATACGTATTGCCGTGACCAAGGACAACAAGGCAGAGGTTGAACGGCAGCAGTTGGTCCTACTGGAGGAGCACAAAATCGATTTCATTGTTCTGGCGCGCTACATGCAGGTACTGTCGCCGGAATTTATTCACCGCTGGGAAAGCCGGGTAATCAACATCCACCATTCCTTCTTGCCCGCATTCCACGGCGCCAAGCCCTACCAGCGGGCCTTCGAGCGTGGTGTGAAGTTGATCGGTGCGACCAGTCATTATGTGACCGAGGCGCTAGACGACGGTCCGATCATCGAGCAGGACGTGATTCGTATCAGCCACCGCGACGACCAGGAAAGCTTGATACGGAAAGGTGCCGACCTGGAAAAGGTGGTGCTGTCGCGTGCCGTGAAGTGGCATATCGACAACCGGATACTGGTCTACGGCAACAAGACCGTGGTGTTCGACTGAGGTGGTGTCGGTATTAACCCGGCCATCGAATGGCGTAAGTGTTTGTCGTCCCCGCGCAGGCGGGGGTCCAGTCCAGTCAAGCTGGACTCCCGCCTGCGCGGGAATGACGAAATCTGATACCGTACGGAAATTCTAATCGGCTCAATTGGCAGGGAGCCCCGGCTCCCGATCCGACGGTTCTTCGCGCTCCTACGGCGCTATGTCAGCGGTATTCCACCAGTTCCGACAGCGGCAGTCGCTGTTTTTCCGGCGCCAGGTCCGCGCAATAGCCAACCGGTAAGATCAGGGCAATCTCATGACGGTCGCCGTCGATGCCTAATAGCGTTTTTATCGCCTCCGGGTCGAAACCGCCGATGGCGCAGGTATCCAACCCCAGCGCGGCGGCGGCGGTCATCATGTTGGCGGCGGCGATGTGACACTGGGCGATGCTCCAGGCCTTGATGTCGGTGGCGGCATGAAAGGCGCGGTAATTCGCCAAGGCAGGGGCAAGGGCTGCGCCCGGATATTCCCGGGCCATGAGCCTCTCGACGTATTCGGAATCCGGGTCCAGTTCGGCCGTCTTGGCCAGGATTACCACGACCGTGCTGGCGCTACCCACCTGCGGTTGGTTGAAGCAGGCGGCCTGCAATGCGGTTTTTTCATCGGCCTTGCTGACCGCCACGAATTTCCACTGTTCCAGGCCGAACGAGGATGGCGATAACCGGCCAGCCTCCAGGACGATGTCCAGATCGGTGCGGGTGATGACCCGGTCTGGGAGGAAGGCATGGCAGGCATAACGGCGATGGAATATATCGAGAATGGTGTTCTTCATGGTGGCTGAATCCTTGCGAGGTGGCGCATTCTATCCCGTGCCGAATAAAGACTCGACCCTGATCGTCATGGGGTGATGCGGTATGCGAAATGGCCTGGCTGGTTTGCCGATATTGGCTTGGCCGGCAATCAAATTGGCTGACCCGGGTGCAAGAAGGACCGTGCGAACGGTAAAATGCCGGCCTCATTGAAGAAAAGATCGCCATGCCCGCATTCCAAGACATCATCATGGCCCTCCAGCAGTTCTGGGGGCAGCAAGGCTGCGCCGTCCTGCAGCCCTATGACCTTGAGGTCGGCGCCGGCACCAGCCATACCGCCACCTTCCTGCGCGCCCTCGGGCCCGAGCCGTGGCGGGCCGCCTACGTGCAGCCCAGCCGCCGGCCCAAGGACGGTCGCTATGGCGAAAACCCCAACCGTCTGCAACATTACTATCAGTTCCAGGTGGTGTTGAAACCGGCGCCGGAGAATATCCTGGAACTCTATCTGGCTTCGCTTGAAGCCCTTGGTTTCGACTTGAAACAGAACGACATCCGCTTCGTCGAGGACGACTGGGAAAACCCCACCCTGGGCGCTTGGGGTCTGGGCTGGGAGGTCTGGCTGAATGGTATGGAGGTGACCCAGTTCACCTATTTCCAGCAGGTCGGTGGCATCGAGTGCAAACCGATCACCGGCGAGGTCACCTACGGCCTGGAGCGCCTGGCCATGTATCTGCAAGGGGTTGAGAACGTGTTCGATCTGGAATACGCGCCCGGCGTCAGCTATGGCGATGTCTTTCACCAGAACGAGGTCGAGCAGTCGGCCTACAACTTCGAGCACAGTGACGTCGAATTCCTGCTCACCGCCTTCAACGCTTACGAGCGCCAGGCCAAACACCTGATGGAATCGCAATTGGCGCTGCCGGCTTATGAACAAATCCTGAAGGCGGCGCACACCTTCAATCTGCTCGACGCGCGCGGCGCCATCTCGGTGACCGAGCGCGCTGCTTATATCGGCCGCATCCGCAATCTGGCCCGCGGCGTCGCCCAGAGTTACCTGGAATCGCGCGCCCGGCTGGGCTTCCCGATGGCGCCCAGGGCATGGGCCGAAGAGGTGCTGGCGAAGATCGAGAAGAAGGCCGCGTGATCGGAAACATTATCTTGGCCGTCATTCCCGTGTTCGCGGGAATCCAGACGGGGTTAAGAAAAACATGGATTCCCGCCTGCGCGGGAATGACGGGATCTGTATATGTCGAGTAAGAATCTGCTGGTTGAACTGTTTGTCGAAGAGTTACCGCCCAAAGCATTGAAAAAGCTGGGTGAAGCCTTTTCCAATACCCTATTTGAATCGCTCAAGGCGCAGGGGCTGGCTTCTGCCGATGCCGTGGTCACCGCTTATGCCTCGCCGCGCCGTCTGGCCGCGCATATCACCGGGGTGGCCGGCCAGGCCGCTGACAAGTCGGTGTCGCAGAAGTTGATGCCAGTCAGCGTCGGCCTGACCGCCGATGGCCAGGCCAGCCAGGCCTTGCTGAAAAAACTGGGCGCGATCGGGCTCGATGCCAGCGTGGTCAGGCAACTCAAGCGCGCCCAGGACGGCAAGGCCGAGGCCCTGTTTTACGACTCCATGGTCACGGGCACAACCATGGTCGACGGTCTGCAAAAGGCGCTGGAAGATGCATTGGCCCGCTTGCCCATTCCCAAGGTGATGACCTATCAACTGGCGGATGGCTGGAGCACGGTCAATTTCGTCCGCCCCGCTCATGCGCTAATCGCGCTGCACGGTGCCGAGGTGGTGCCGGTGTCGGTGCTTGGCCTGACGGCTGGGCGCACGACTCAGGGACATCGTTTCGAGGCAGCCGGCGGGACAATCACGATCAAGGATGCCGACAGCTATGAGGCCCAGATGGAAGGCGAGGGCGCGGTCATCCCGAGTTTCAACAAGCGCCGCGACGAGATCGCCCATCAGCTCGCCGAGACTGCGGCCAAGGTCGGTGGCGGCGTGCAGCCGATCGAGGATGCTGCCTTGCTGGACGAGGTGACTGCCCTGGTCGAACGGCCCAACGTGCTGCTCTGCCAGTTCGAGGAGGAATATCTTCAGGTGCCTCAGGAGTGTCTGATCCTGACCATGAAGGCGAACCAGAAGTATTTCCCGCTGCTGGATACGCAAGGCAGGCTGACGAACAAATTCCTGATTGTCTCCAACATCCGTCCAGCCGATCCGTCACTGGTCATTGGCGGCAACGAGCGGGTGGTCCGTCCGCGCCTTGCCGATGCCAAGTTCTTCTTCGATCAGGATCGCAAGCGGCCCCTGGCCTCGCGGGTCGAGGCGCTGGATCGGGTGGTTTACCACAACAAGCTGGGCAGTCAGGGCGCTCGGGTCCGTCGGCTGATGAAGCTGGCCGGCACCATCGCCCGCGAACTGGGGGCCGATGAAGGCTTGGCGACACGCGCTGCCGAACTGGCCAAGGCCGACCTTTCCACCGATATGGTCGGCGAGTTCCCGGAACTGCAAGGCACCATGGGCAAATACTACGCCCTGCACGACGGCGAGGACGCTCAAGTGGCCGAGGCCATCGAGGCACACTACAAGCCGAAGTTTGCCGGCGATACCTTGCCAGAAGGCAATATTGCGCTGGCTGTTGCGTTGGCCGAGCGGCTGGATACCCTGGTCGGCATCTTTGGCATCGGCGCCATCCCGACCGGCGACAAGGACCCGTTCGCGCTGCGTCGCGCCGCGCTGGGGGTGCTGCGGATGCTCATGGAGCGCTATCTGCCGCTCGACCTGAAGCAACTCCTGGGGCAGGCTCAAGCCCAGTTTGACAAGGAGCAGATCGCCGCCAGCACGGCGGTCGATGTGTTCCAGTTCATGCAGTATAGACTGCGCGTGTATCTGAAAGAACGCGGTGCCATGCAGGACGAGGTGGAATCGGTTGTGGTGCAGGCGCCCACCCGCATCGACCGGGTGCCGGCGCGCCTGGCGGCGGTGGCCGAGTTCCGCAAACTGCCGGAGGCCGCAGCCCTGGCAGCCGCCAATAAGCGCATCCGCAACATATTGAAGAAGGCCGAAGTCGTTGGCGGGACGGTCGATGTCGCCCTGCTCCAGGCCGGCGCCGAGGCCGACCTGCACCAGTCCCTGGTGGCGGTGACGCCGGGGGTCGAGACCGCGCTTGCCAGCCTCGACTATACCGGTGCGCTGACCCGCTTGGCCGGCCTGCGCGCCGCCGTCGATCGTTTCTTCGACGAGGTCATGGTGATGGCCGACGAGCCGCTGATCCGGGCCAACCGACTGGCCTTGTTGCAAGTACTGTCGCGCACCATGAACAGTGTGGCGGATATTTCGGAGTTGACTGTTTGACCTTAAACCTTGATCCAGCAGTTGACCCCTTCTCTGTCCCGGTAACGTCATGATGGTGCCGAGTAAATTGGCCATGTCCAAACTCACCCCATGGGTGGGTCGTTTCGGGGCGCATCGCACGTCCCTCGCGCCGCCGGGCGGTGTTGCGAAACTTGCAAATGGAACAAGCATTTGCCGCGTTCCGCGCCTTGCCCGACAACGCGATGAACGCACGCTGCATCCCCGCCCAACTGCCGGATCAAGGTTAAAACGAGATGGGCGTGGGCGAGGCCGCTGAAGCCCTCCGGATCGACCGGCTGACCGCCGAATTCTTCTATCCCGAGACCGAGCGGGATTTTCGGGAGGACATCCGCGCTCGCCGGGTCAGGGATACCCGCCTGGTGATCTTCCTAGCGGCGGTGTTCTACCTGGCCTTTGCCTCCACCGATTATCTGGCCATGGGGCGCAGCGAGGATTATTCCGTGGTCTTGGCGACGCGCGCGTCGATTTGTGCGGCCGGCTTGATTACTGCGTTCATATTGCCGAAATATTGGCGCCAGTTGGTCAATGGTGTCATCCCGGCCTGGTGGCGGTCTTTGCCATGGTCGGGTTTCTTGCCATCACCTTCCTCCGCCCTTACTCAGTCGGCTGGCACGGCATGAGCTTGATGATTATGTTGCTTGGCGGATATGTCTTTATCCCGAACCGTTTACTGGCCATCCTGGCGATTTGCCTGACTGGCTCGTTGGCCTTCCTGCTGCTGGCGGCGATCCATTTCGGTCTGCCGGGCGATGAACTGCTCAGGCTATCGACCTTGCTGATCGTGACCAACATCATAGGCGCCATGGCCAACTATCGGCTGAGTTGGCTGATGCGCGCTGAATATCGCGATCGCGCCATTGTCGAAATGGCCAACCTGAAACTAAAGGCCGAGATGGTTGAGCGTGCCCGGCTGGAAGGAGTTCTGCGGCAATGGGCCGAGATCGACGATGTCACCGGAGCGCTCAATCGCGCGGCCCTCTTTGCTCGCGCCGAGACCATCTTGCACCAGGCCGACGCGGACTCGAAACCGCTCGCCGTTTTGCTGATTGATGTGGATTATTTCAAGCAAATCAATGTCACCTATGGCCATATCCGCAGCGACGGGGTACTCAAGACACTGGTGCAGGTCTGTAGGTCGTTATTGAGCGAGCCGTATTGCCTGGCTCGCCTGGGCGGCGAGGAATTCGTCATCCTGCTACCTGGTCTGGACCTGGCCGACGGCGCGAAATTGGCCGAACGGATTCGGGCCGAATGCCAGAGAACGCCGGTAGCCATGGACGAGGTGGACATCCATTTCACGGCCAGCATCGGCGTGGTGCAACGCCAGTCTGGCGGTCCGATAGGGGCCGCTCTCAGGGGCGCGGACGAAGCGATGACGGCGGCCAAATTCAAGGGCCGGAACCGGGTCGAGGCGGGGTCTCTTGAACCTGACGGCACTCCGCGCGCACAATGAGCCATCCAGCCGGGGCGCCGCCATGAAACTTGTCATACTCGATCGCGACGGGGTTATCAATCACGACTCCGACCAATTCATCAAATCACCGGAAGAATGGAAGCCCATCGCTGGCAGCGTGGAGGCTATCGCTCGTCTTAATCAGGCGGGTTATCGGGTGGTGGTGGCCTCCAACCAGTCCGGCCTGGGCCGTGGTCTGTACTGCATGGCCATGCTCAACCGTATCCATGCCAAGATGCACAAGCTGGTCAGTCAGGCCGGCGGGCGCATCGATGCGGTCTTTCTGTGTCCGCATCCCGCCGATGCCGGCTGCGAATGCCGTAAGCCGCGGGCCGGCTTGTTTCACGACATCGCCAAGCGCTACCGCACCAACCTTGCTGACGTGCCCGCCATCGGCGACGCGTTACGCGATCTGCAAGCGGCGGCCGAGGTCGGCGCCCGGCCGATCCTGGTGCGCACCGGCAAGGGCGAGCGTACCCTGGCCGGCGGCGGTGTGCCTGAAGGTACGCCGGTCTATGCCGACCTGGCCGAGGCGGCCAGCGCGCTGATTGGCAACGAACCGATTTGATCGGCGTTTTTTCAAAGATGGTTTTCGCCGCATGATAGTTCTGCGTTCACTGCTGTTTTTGCTGCTCCAGTCCGTGTTTACCATAGCGTTTGTGGTGCTTGCCATCGTCGCGGTACCCCTGCCGCCACTGGCCCGCTATCGTTTCATCGGCATCTGGGCCCGCGTGGTGATGGTCATGGCCCGTTATATTCTGGGCATCGAGCATCGGGTCATTGGCCTGGAGAACCTTCCGACTGGTGGTCCGGCCATCGTCATGTCCAAGCATCAGTCGGCCTGGGAGACCATCGCCTTCCAGTTGATTTTTCCCCCTCTAGCCTTTGTCTTGAAGAAGGAACTGCTGCGGATCCCGTTCTTCGGTTGGGGATTGGCCATGATTAGCCCGATCGCCATCGACCGGGCGGCCAGCCGCAAGGCGCTCAAGGAACTTGAGGCCCAGGGCGAGGCACGTCTGGCCAAGGGTTTCTGGGTGTTGGTCTATCCGGAGGGCACCCGGGTCAAGCCCGGTGAAATCGGCAAATACAACATCGGCGGCGCCTGGCTGGCGGCCAAGACGGGGGCACCTGTCATTCCGGTGGCCCACAACGCCGGCCGTCTCTGGCCCAAGGGCGCCTTCCTGAAACACCCTGGACGGGTCACCGTGGTCATCGGTCCGGCCATCGCCACGGCCGGCAAGAAGGCCGCCGCCATCAACGCCGAGGTCGAGGCCTGGATCGAGGCCGAGATGCTGAAACTGTGAGTCGGCTGCCCATTCGCCGCGCGGCCGCCGAGGCCAGCATCGAACTGCAAGGCCGGCCGCTTGGCTACCTGCTTAAACGCAGTTCCGCCCGCCGCACCCTGGCGCTGCGGGTGACCGAGGCCGGCGCAGTGCAGGTCAACGCGCCACTGGCCCTGCCACACGGCCGCATCGAGGCCTTTCTACTGCGCCATGCCGGGTGGCTGATCGAGCAGTTGGCGCGGCGTACGGTCGCTCATACCTGGCAGTCCGGTATGGAGTTGCCCTATCTGGGCGGTGTGCTGCATCTCGATATTCATGAAGGCGTCGAAGGGCAGGCCCTCTGCCGGGAAGGCGACCGGCTGTGTTGCCCCGCCAGGCTGGCCAACCCAGCCGTCGCTGTGACCGCCTGGTATCGCCGTCAGGCCGCCGATCTGCTGGGCACCCGCCTCGCCGCCCTTTGCCGGGGACAAGGGCGCATCGAGCCGCCCTGGCGTCTGTCCAACGCCCGTAGCCGCTGGGGCAGCCTGTCGGTCAAGGGTGTGGTCGGCCTGAGCTGGCGCCTAATCAAGGCCAGCCCGGCGGAGATTGATTACGTCATCTGCCACGAGTTGGCGCACTTCCGTCGGCGTGACCATTCCGCCGCCTTCTGGCGGGAGGTGGAACGTCTGTGTCCGGGCTATGCCACGGTCCGCGCCCGGTTGCGGGAAAACGGCCACCGCTACCTGCAATTCTGAATCCGTTTAGTGGTTCGCCAGACGGCTGAATTCATCGACGCTCAAGGTCTCGCCCCGGCGTTGCGGATCAATGCCGAGCACCTCGAACTGCTCCGGCTCGATCAATCCTCTTAACGTGTTGCGTAGGGTCTTGCGACGCTGACCGAAGGCGCGGGCGACGATCTCGGCGAAGCGTCCGGCATCGCGATAGGGGATGGCCTCGACCGGCAGCGGCACCAGTCGGACCACGGCAGAATCCACCTTGGGAGGCGGGTTGAAGGCGCCGGGTGGGACGTTGAACAGTTTCGCGACCTGGAAGCGCGCCTGAAGCATGACCGAGAGGCGGCCGTAGTCGGGGGTGTCCGGGGCGGCGGCCATGCGGTCAACGACCTCTTTTTGCAACATGAAATGCAGGTCCTTGATCTCATTGGCGTAGTCGGCAAGATGAAAGAGCAGGGGCGAGGAGATGTTGTAGGGCAGATTGCCGACCACGCGCAACGCTGCCCCCAGGCTGCCGAAGTCGAATCGGAGCGCGTCGGCGCGGTGGATGGTCAGACGCTCGGGTGGGAAGGCCTGGCTCAGGTGGGCGACCAGGTCGCGGTCGATCTCGACCACCTGCAGGTGACGTAACTTTGCCAACAAAGGGCGAGTGAGCGCGCCCTGGCCGGGACCGATCTCGACCATCAGGTCGTCGGCCTCCGGGCGGATGGCGGCAACAATGCTCGCCAGGTAGCCGGGGTCGTGCAGGAAATGCTGGCCAAGGGATTTCTTGTGGCGATAGGCCGTCACAAGTGGTTCCCGTCGTGGCGCCGGTTGCGCGCCATTTTCCAGGCCAGATCAATGGCCGCGCGCAGGCTGCCGTCGCTGGCCTTGCCGCGGCCGGCCAGGTCGAGCGCGGTGCCGTGGTCGACCGAGGTGCGGATGATCGGCAGGCCCAGGGTGACGTTGATGCCGCGGCCGAAGCAGGCGTACTTGAGCACCGGCAGACCCTGGTCGTGATACATGGTCAGCACGGCGTCGGCCTCAGCGAGATATTTGGCTTGGAACAGGGTGTCGGCCGGCAGTGGGCCGATCAGGTTCATGCCTTCGGCGCGCAGCGTAGCCAATACCGGCTCGATGAGCTCGATCTCCTCGCGGCCCAGGTGGCCGCCTTCGCCGGCATGGGGATTGAGACCGGCGACCAGGATGCGCGGGTTGCTGGCGCCGAAGTCGCGGCGCAGGGCGGCGTGCAGGATGCGCAAGGTTTCAGTCAGCCCTGGCGCGGTGATGGCGTCCGCGACTGCCCGTAGCGGCAGGTGGGTGGTGGCCAGGGCGACCCGGAGTTCAAGACCGTTGCCCTGGGCGCCCGCCAGCATCATGACCACGCGCGGCGTCTGGGTGAGCGCGGCGAGAAACTCGGTGTGGCCGGTGAACGGGATGCCGGCGTCGTTGATGATGCCCTTGTGTACCGGGCCGGTGACCAGGCCGGCGAACTCACCCGACTGGCAGCCGGCGGTGGCCCTGCGCAGGGTGGCCAGTACATAGTTGGCATTGCCGGCATCGAGCCGTCCAGCCTCTACCGGAGCGGCCAGAGGCATCGAGAGCAGGCTTAGCGGGGTGCTGGTGCCGGCGGCATAGTCAGGAAGGTTGAACGACAGGCCAAGTTGCCGGGCGCGGTCGGTAAGTGTCTCCCGGTTGACCAGGATGACCAGCGGGCAGGGCGGCGGCGATTGGGACAGCAGGATGGCGAGGTCGGGCCCGATGCCGGCCGGTTCGCCGGCGGTCAGCACGAGGGGCGGCAGCCCCTCCTCACGCATCACTTTCCCGCCTCACTCTTCCAGCCGATATTCGACGTAGGCGCGGTCCCGCGCCTGCCGAACCCAGTCGTCGAACGCCTCTTCGCTCTTGCGCTCGCGGATGGCCTGGCGGGCGAGTTGCCGTTGCCGTTCCGGGCCGACGTCCTGGTCCCGGCGTTCCAGCACCTGAATGAGGTGCATACCGAACGGGGTCTTGACCGGCTTGCTGGTTTCACCCACCTGGACGGCATCCATGGCCTGCTCAAACTCCGGCACTGTATCGCCCGGGTTCAGCCAGCCCAGGTCGCCGCCTAGTGCGGCCGAGCCATCGTTCGAATATTGTTTGGCCAGTTTGGCGAAGTCGGCGCCGCCGTTGGCCAGCCGGTCGCGCAGTTCCATGAGACGGCTATAGGCGTCCTGGTCGGTAATTACCTCGTTGGTCTTGATCAGGATGTGTCGGGCATGGCTTTGGCGAACGATTTGTTTGCCATCGATGTCGTGTCGGTCGATCAGCTTGAGGATGTGATAACCATTTGGGCCGCGCAGTATCGGGGTGATCTCGCCGATCTTGATGCCTTTGATCGCGTCGACGAACAGGCTGGGTAGTTTGTCCTCGCCGCGCCAACCGATGGCGCCGCCCTGAAGGGCATTCTGGCTATCCGAATAACTGGCCGAGACCTGAGCGAAGTCGGCGCCGTTTTTGATCTCTGCCTGAGCCTTTTCGGCCTTGGCCTTCAACTTTTGTAATGTTTCAGGACTGGCGCCATCGGGCGCCAGGAACAGTAAATGGCCCAGGTTGTATTCGACTTGGCGGTCGCTGTCCTGCTTCCGACTAGCCAGAAAATTATCGATCTCGGCGTCAGTTACCACGATGTGGTTATCGACTTCGCGTTCCCGTAGCCGGGCGATGATCAGTTGTTGGCGAATCTGCTGCCGGTAGGCCGCGAAATCGATGCCTTCTTTTTCCAGCGCGGTTCGAAAGGCCGGCAGTTCGAGGTTGTTCTGGGCGGCGACCCGGGCGACGGCACGATCAAGGGTGTCGCCGTCGACGCGGACGTTGGTTTCGTCGGCCATCTGGAGCAGCGCTTTCTCCGTAATCATGCGGTCCAGCAGGCGCTTTGCCAAAACGCCCTTGGCCGGTGGCGGCGTATTGCGCAAGGCCATCTGGCGCAGGGTTTGTTCCATCTGCCGGTCCAGTTCGCTTTGAGTGATAACGGCGTTATTGACCACGGCGATGATGCGATTTAACAGCACCGGCGCCGATTGGACGGGCAGTGGCGCCAAGGTGACGGCCAGGAGGAATATCAGCAGCGCGGCCAGATGACCGGTCAGCCGGCGGGGCAGGTTAGTGTCGTTCGAGTTCATCGCTCTTAGTGTATCCAGGGATGCTGTTTTTCAGGATGTCCAGGGGATTGGGACCCAGACGGGTTAGGCCCTGCAATTCCAATTGCAGGAAAAAGGTCGTGCTGGACGTTTGCGCGGTGGTAACCAGTTTCTGCATCACGGCGCGCGCCGACCAGCAGCCGGCGTTGTATTCAAGCCCGGCCAAGCCTTCGACCAGACGGTGATCATAGAAGGAATAGTTGATTCGACCAAGGTTGTACCATTTTGTCTGAATCGGCCATTGCCAGGATAGATCGACCTGCCTGAGTTCGGTTCCATAGAGCGGATTGGTATAGCGCAGGTCGGCGTTGACCAGCTTGCCGGGGCCGGCACGGTAAGTGTTGCCGATGCTGGCCTGCGCCAACTGGCCGGCGCGCGAGTTGTACTGCAAGCCGGCATCGATGCGCCAGCGGTCGGTCAGTTGGCCGGAAATCTGGCCCAGCAGGTTGGTGACATTGGCGCCCAGGGCGCTGAAGCCAGGCATGACGACGCGTTGGCCGTTGAAATAATAGCGTTGTCCCAACGTGACCTGCAGCCGTTCCAGGCCGGTATCGGTCTCAAGAAAGCGGCTGGTGGCGCCGAGCGTGACCTGATTGGCGTCATTGATGCGGTCGATGCCGATGAACTGGTTATCGGTGTAGAGCTGAGGCTGAAGCGGATCGCCCATGCCGCAGTCGAATACCGGCAGGACCGTCTGGTCGCGGTAGGGAATCCGCACATAGTAAAGGCGCGGTTCGAGTGTCTGTAAATAAGGCGTCCCGCGCCAGTTCATGTTGCGGTCCAGATAAACCCCGCTGTCCAGGGAGAATATCGGCAGGCTGCGCGAGGCGGATAGGGTGCCGGGGTAGTCCGGGTTACGGTCCAGTACATAACGGGTCAACTCCCAGCCCAACTTGGGCCGGATAAAGCCATAGGTTTGCTCCAGGTTCATGTCGATGCTGGGATAGGCGTTGAACCGGTCCCCTGCCGCCTTGCTGGCCAGATCGTGGTCGAAGCGCACCAGCTCCCCGGAAAAACCGAAGTGGATACGGCCGCCGAACAGGTCGTTGCGGTTGGCGCTGGCCAGAATTTGCGGTACCCGGCGATAGGGCAGATCGACCGGCGCGGCGGGGTCCTGCAGGGCTTGATAGTTCTGTACCCGACCCAGTATGTTCCACCAGCCGCCGTTGTAATTCAGGCTGGCCTCGCGGGGCAGGTTCTGCAAGGCGGTTTGGCTGACCAGGCTGGACAGGTCGGTGAAATAGGCATCGTCGGAGACGTCTTCGAGGTGCAGCGCGCCTGACAGCCGTGAGTTGAACTGCTGCCTATGATCGACGAACTCACGATAACGCCCGGTGCCGGTTTGGTTGTCGTAAGGCAGTGCCTCAAGTACCAGCGCGCCCTGATAACTCGGCGCCAGGTAGCGGTATTCGGCGCCCAGTTGTGCGCCGCGCTTGGTCATGATCCTGGGCGTGAAGGTGGCGTCCCGATTGGGCGCGATGTTCCAGTACCAGGGGGCGATGAGCTCCAGGCCGCGATTGTCCGAAACACCGAACGAAGGCGACAGAAAGCCGGACTTGCGGTTGTCGTCCAGAGCGAAATCGAGCGCCGGGGCATACAGGATCGGTACGCCAAGATATTCGACCCGGACGTTGCGTGCGCTGCCGATGCTACGGTCATAATCCAGCTTTAGGCTGCTGGTGCGCAGATACCAGCCGTCATTATTCGCCGGGCAGGTGGTGAAGCTGGCCGGCTCCAGCCGGTATTTGTTTGGACCTTCGAAAAACAGCTTATCGGCATCGGCGCGGCCAGTTAGCCCCTTGTCACCGACCAGGGAAAAATGCGCCGGTTCGGCCTCGCCCAGACGGGCGTCGATCTTGAGCGACATTCGTTCGCTGTCGAGCCGGTTTTTGCCGTGTTGGAGTTGAACGTTGCCTTTGGCGTCCATCGCATCCGACTTGGGCTCGTAGCGCAGCCAATCGGCCTGGATGGTCTCGTTCTGGGTATGGGCGATGACCGCGCCCTCGGCCAGGATGTAGTCCTGGTCCTGGCCATTGACCCGGTCCGCCTCGAAAGATACCGGACCGCGCTGGGTCTGGACCTTTTCGTGATTGGCCGGCGCTTGCCCCGACGGCTGAATGGCGGGCGGCGCGTCCGCCGCCCAGCAGACACTGGCGACGGTCAGTGCGACGGTCAGTGGCAGGAGGCGGTACGGGGCCATGGGCGGGTGGGTGATAGAATGGCAAGCGTTGTTTGTGGCCGGATTATAACTTGGAACCAGCGGAAACCCCTGACCGATTGAGCCGTCTGCGGCAGTGGGCGGCAGGCGTCTTGCCAGCGCCCATGGTTGGCCTCGACGTGGCCTCCGCCGACGCCAGTTTCCGTCGCTATTACCGGGCCCGGACCGCGACCGCCAGCTACATCGTCATGGATGCGCCGCCGGCCCACGAGGATTGCCGGCCCTTTGTCCACATCGCCCGCCTGTTTCGCGCCGCCGGTGCCAACACCCCGGAAATCCTGGCCGAGAATCTCGACGAAGGGTTTCTGCTGTTGACCGATTTTGGCAACACCACCTATTTGTCGGCCCTCAACGAGCAAACCGCCGACCGGCTTTACCGCGATGCCAATGCCGAGCTGGTGAATATCCAGCTTGCCAGCCGTCCCGGCGAACTGCCCGACTATGACGAAGCGCTGCTCCGGCGCGAGCTGATGCTGTTCCCGGACTGGTATCTGGCGAAGCATCTGAAGGTCGAACTGACCGATGCCCAGCGTCAGGTCATGGACCAGACCTTCGCCGCCATCCTGGCCAACAATCTGGCCCAGCCCAGGGTCTACGTCCACCGCGACTGGCATTCCCGCAACCTGATGGTGACGACGGAGAATAACCCCGGTGTGCTGGACTTCCAGGACGCGGTCTACGGCCCCATCACCTACGATCTGGCCTCCATCTACAAGGACGCTTACATTCGCTGGGACGAGGACCGGGTGCTCGACTGGCTGGTGCGTTATTGGCAAGCCGCACGCCAGGCCGGCCTGCCGGTGGCCGCCGACTTCGGCGATTTCTATCGCGATTTCGAATGGATGGGCGTCCAGCGCCACATCAAGGTGCTCGGCATCTTCGCCCGGCTGTATTACCGCGATGGCAAGTCCGGTTACCTCAAGGACATGCCGCTGGTCATGGATTACCTGCGCCGTGCCTGCGAGCGTTTCAACGCCTTGCGTCCCTTCATGCGCCTGCTTGACGAACTGGCAGGCCGGCGGGCCGACGTGGGCTACACTTTTTGATGCAACCTGTCCTTACCCCATACCGGCCGAAGGCCATGATCCTGGCGGCTGGCCTGGGCGAACGCATGAGGCCGCTGACCGACCATACGCCCAAGCCTCTGCTCATGGCCGGCGGCAAGCCGTTGATCGTCTGGCAGATCGAGCGCCTGAAGGCGGCGGGGTTTGCCGATCTGGTTATCAATCACGCCCACCTCGGCGGCCAGATTGAAGCTGCGCTGGGCAACGGTGCGGGCCATGGCGTCCATATCGCCTGGTCGGCCGAGGCTATGCCGCTGGAGACCGCCGGCGGCATCGCCAAGGCGTTGCGTCTGCTGGGAGACCGGCCGTTTCTGGTCACCAATGGCGACGTTTACACGGATTATGATTACCGCCGGCTGCAACCGGTGTTGGCCGCTATGGTCGCGAATCCGGATCGGATCGCCCATCTGGTGCTGGTCGATAACCCGTCCCATCATCCGCAAGGCGACTTCGTCCTGGCAGCGGGCAAAGCGAGCCTGCCGCGGACCCATGCCGCCGGCCGTTATACCTTCTCCGGCATCGCCTGCTACCGGCCCGAACTATTCGCCGGCGTCACCTCCGGCGACAAGGCAAAACTGGCGCCGCTGTTGATCGCCGCCATGAATGCGGGCCAGGTCAGCGGCGAATATTTCAGCGGCCGCTGGGAGGATGTCGGCACCCCGGCCCGTCTCAAGGCACTCGACGAGGAATTAAATGGACTTATTACCGCCTGATCGCGAACTGTATCGTCAACGTCGTCGCCGAGTCATGCAGGCCATGGGCGAGGGCGTTATGGTCATCGCCACCGCGCCGGAAGCAGTGCGTAACCGCGACGCCTATTACTCGTTCCGGCCCGACAGCTATTTCTGGTGGTTGAGCGGTTTTGCCGAGCCGGAGGCCGTGGTCGTCCTGGTGGCCGGCAAGCGGCCGCGCCAATATCTGTTCTGCCGGGAAAAGAATATCGACAAAGAGACATGGGATGGTTTCCGCTGGGGTCCGAAAGAGGCCAAAACGGCCTTCGGGTTCGACGCTGCCTGGCCCATCGGGCAACTGGACAAGCGTCTGCCCGGACTGCTGGAAAATCAGCCTGTGTTGTCCTACCTGATCGGCCACGATACGGCCTGGGACAACCGGGTGGTGGGTTGGTTAAACAGCGTCCGCGACAAGGCGCGGGCTGGTGTACAGGCGCCCGCGACCTTGACCGATGCGCGCCGCTGGCTGGACGAATTCCGCCTGTTCAAGGACGACCACGAACTGGCCATGCTGCGCCGCGCCATCGCGATTTCCGCCGACGCCCATCGTCGGGCCATGCGCGCCTGCCGGCCGGGCGCGGGCGAACACGAGATCGAGGCGGAACTGCTTTACGCCTTCCGGCGCGGCGGCGCGGAGGCCCCGGCCTACACCTCCATCGTGGCCGGCGGCGCCAATGCCTGCATCCTGCATTACGTCTTCAACAACCGGCCATTGCAGGACGGCGACCTGCTATTGATCGACGCCGGGGCCGAGTATGCCGGTTATGCGGCGGACATTACCCGCACCTTCCCGGTCAACGGCCGGTTCAGTCCGGTCCAGAGGGACGCCTACGAAATCGTCCTGGCGGCCCAGGCTGCGGCCATTGCCGAGGTCAAACCCGGCAGCGCCGGGAATGCTCCCCATGAGGCCGCCGTGCGGGTGTTGGTGCAGGGCATGAAGGACCTGAAGCTGCTCAAGGGGCGGCTGGACGGCCTGATCGAGTCTGGTGCCTATCGCCGTTTTTACCTGCACCGTACCGGCCACTGGCTGGGGATCGACGTCCACGATGCCGGCGAATACAAGGTCGATGGCGCATGGCGCGCCTTGCAGCCGGGCATGGTGCTCACCGTCGAGCCGGGCCTGTATATCCGGCCGGGCGAGGGGGTGCCCCGGCGGCTGGAAAATATCGGCATCCGCATCGAGGACGACGTGCTGGTGACTGAAACCGGGTGCGAAGTGCTGAGCGCCGCGACAGCCAAGACCGTGGCGGCGATCGAGGAGACGATGGGTGGTCATTGAACATTGCGACATCGCCATCATTGGCGGCGGCCCGGTTGGCGACGCGCTGACCATCGCCCTCAAGGATAGCGGCCTGACCGTCGCGCTGCTGGAGGCCAGGAGCGAATTCGCCGCACGCGACCCTCGCGCCCTGGCGCTGTCCCAAGGCACGCGCTTGATCCTGGAACGGTTGGTCACATGGGACCGGCTTGCCGTGCGGGCCACACCGATCGAGACCATCCACGTATCCCAGCAGGGCCGCTTTGGCCGGGCCGTGCTGGCGGCGAATGAGATGAAAGTGCCGGCCCTCGGCTACTGCGCAGAATACGGCGACCTCTATGCCGCCTTGGCGGCAGGGCTGCCGGATGCCGCTGCGGAGCTGATTACCGGCGCCCGGGTCTCGGCGGTGCGGCCGGCCTCCGGCTGCGGTCTGGTGGAATATCGACAGGCAGGTGTTGCGCGCACCTTGACCGCCCGCTTGCTGGTCCTGGCCGACGGCGGCAAGAGCCTGCCGGGCGAGGTCAAGATCAAGGATTACCGCCAGAGTGCCATCGTCTGCACGGTCCGGACCGAGCTGCCGCATGGCGGTCGGGCCTATGAGCGGTTCACCCCGGCGGGGCCGATGGCGCTGTTGCCGCTCGGCGACCACTATGCCCTGGTCTGGACTACGCCGGCAGATCAGGTGGCGGCCCGGATGCAATGGGACGAGGCCACCTTCCTGGACGCCTTGCAGCAGGCCTTCGGCGACCGCCAGGGGCGCTTCCTGGCGGCCGGCCCGCGCTCGGTGTTTCCGCTCCGCCTGGTAACCAGCGCGGCCAAGGATCGGCCCGGCCTGGTGCGCATCGGCAATGCCGCCCAGACCCTGCACCCGGTCGCCGGGCAGGGCTTCAACCTGGGCCTGCGCGATGCCTGGTGGCTGGCGGAAACGATCATGGACTCATCCCGCGAGCAGTTGGGCGATAGCGATTTTCTCGCCCGCTACCGGAATCATCGGCGCTGGGACGTGGCCGGCGGCATCGCCATGACCGATCTATTGGTCGATCTATTCGCCAATGACCTGCCGTTGTTGTCGCAGGTGCGCGACCTGGAGCTGACGGCCATGGATGCCGTGCCGCCGCTGAAAAACCTGTTCGCGCGCAAGATGATGTTCGGGGCCCAGGCATGATGGAGCGTTTTGACATCGCGATAGTCGGTGGCGGTCTGACCGGCGCCGCCTTGGCCCTGGCCCTGAAGAATTCACCCTATCGCGTTGCCCTGGTTGAGCCACGGCCGCCGCCGCTACCGGCCGAAGACTGGGACGCTCGCATCTACGCCTTCAGCCCGGGCAACGTGAACTGGCTGAAGGCCTTGGGCGGCTGGGCCGAGCCAGTGCGGGCAGGTGCCGTCCAGGCCATGCGCATCTTCGGCGATGACGGCGGCCGGCTGAACTTTGATGCCCTGGAGACCGGTTTGTCGGAACTGGCCTGGATCGCCGAGAACGGCCGTCTGCAATTTGCCTTGTGGCAGGCGCTCAGGCGGGCGTCCAACGTGGAGTTGATTGCGGTCGCAGCGGAGGCGGTGGCCTGGGGCGAAGGTCGCCATACGCTTCACTTGATCGGGGGCCGGCGTATTGAGACCGACCTGCTGGTCGGCGCCGATGGCGCCAGCTCCTGGCTACGCGCACAGGCCGGCATCGGCTGCACCGTCAAGGATCAGCACCAGTCGGGCGTGGTGGCCAACTTCGAGACCGAGCGGCCGCATCGCGGTATCGCCTGGCAATGGCTCCGCCAGGACGGCATCCTGGCCTACCTGCCTCTGCCGGGAAGGCACATCTCAATTGTCTGGTCCAGTCACGAAGATGCGGTGCCGGGGCGGCTGGCGCAGACCGCCGATGAATTCGCTGCGGCGGTCGCACAGGCGGGACATGGGGTACTCGGACGACTGCGGCAAATTACGCCACAGGCCGCCTTCCCATTGAAGATACGGCGGGCCAAAGAGTGGTTTCGGCCAGGGCTGGTCCTGATCGGCGACGCCGCCCATACGGTCCACCCGCTGGCCGGCCAGGGCGTCAACCTGGGCTTCCGGGATTGCCGGCGGCTGGCCGAAATGTTAGCTTCCGGCGGGAACCCGGGCGCCATTGGCCGCCTCCAAGCCTACTCGGTTCGCCGGATGGAGGATGTGGCCACCATGCAGTTCACCACCGGTGGTTTAAAGAAACTATTTACCAGCCCCGATCCGGTCGCGCGTACTTTGCGCAATGCCGGCCTCGGTTTGACCGACAGCCAGGATTGGCTGAAACAGGCGCTGATGCGCCATGCCATTCAATAACTCGATAGAGAGACCTCATGCGTATTTTTATTCCACTGTTGTTCACCTTGTTGCTGACCTCCGCTTGCGACGCGGGCCAAGATAGCATCAAGAAAAACCTGGAAGCTCATTTCCCCGGCGTCAAGATCGATAGTGTCAGCAAGACCCCGATTGCCGGGTTGTATGAGGTGGTGGTGGATGGTAGCCATGTTATCTACGCCGACAAGGATGCCAAGTACGTCATCGAAGGTATGCTGGTCGATGCCGCGAGCAAGCGTAACCTGACTCAGGAAAAGGTCGACAAGCTGACCCTGGTCGGCTTCGACAGCCTGCCACTGCAACAGGCCATCAAGGTTGTGAAAGGCGACGGCAAGCGGCGTATGGCGGTGTTCTCGGATCCGGATTGCCCGTATTGCAAGAAGCTGGAACCGGAACTGGCCAAGCTGACTAACGTCACCATCTACATCTTCGAATATCCGTTGCCCATGCACACCGACGCCGCGCGCAAGAGCCGCCTGGTCTGGTGCAGCGCCGATCCGGTCAAGGCCTGGGAAGGCCTGATGCTGAACAACACGGTGCCGGAAGGCAAGGACGACTGCCCGAATCCGGTCGATGCCAACCTGGCGTTGGGCGACAAGCTGCATATCCAGGGCACGCCCAACATCATCCTCGGCAACGGCAAGCGTATTCCCGGCCTGACCACCGCCGACCGGTTGAGTCAGATGCTGGACGAGGCCGGCGGCAAATAGATACATTGACGGCCGCCGCTATGGCGGCCCGCACCGATGGACTGGATACCGGCATTACACGACATGGCCCTTTGGCAGCAAATCCGGCGCCAGCCAATGGCCCGCATGTTGCTGCTCTCTCTGAGTTTGCACGTGGCCGTGGTCATGCTGGTTCAGCCGCGCGGCTATGTCGCGCATCAAGTAGTTACGGTCATCAATGCTCAACTGACCACGGCGCCGCCGGCAGCACCGCCGCCAGTCCCCGCCGCCGTTCCGGTCGAGCCGGTCGTCCCGCCGTTGGCGGAGCCGGCACGGCCGGAGCCGGCACGGCCGGAACCGTCTGTACCCGCGCGCCACGATAACGCCAAACCTGCGCCAGTTCTCGATGCCCGGCCGGCCGTCACGGCCCCCGAGGCCAAGACTGCAGTAGTCCGCCCTGCCGCCAGCGACTCTTTGGCCTTGCCCAGCGTTCCGGTTCTGGTGGACACCAATTGGTACGAGGCGCGGCAACTGGATGTCCAGCCCAGGGCCAGCCAACCGATCAACCCGATCTATCCGGTCGAGGCCTTGCGCCGCAACCAGCAGGGCACGGTCAAGCTGAAGCTGAAGGTCGACGAATTCGGCGTGGTGCGTGATGTCGAAGTCCAGGAAAGCGACCCACCCGCGGTGTTCGAAAACTCGTCGCTCGATGCCTTCAAGCATGGCCATTTCGAGCCTGCGCGCAAGGATGGCCGGCCAGTCCGGGCGCTGATCTATATCCGGGTTCGTTATGAGCTGGATAATTATTAGGAGTTTGCCGGACTTGAACCTGAGATAACTATGGAACCAGCGCTAAGAAAACTCGAAGAAGACACCCCGGCGCGACACGCAGCCAGCAAACGCAGCACGCTGGTCAGCGTGGCCGTCAATATCATGCTCAGCACCGGGCAGATCGCGATCGGCTTCATCTCCGGTTCGCAAGGTCTGGTCGCCGATGGCATCCACTCGCTGTTGATCGCCAATGCCTGGCACGCCCGCTCGGATGCCGCTTCGTCGCTGGTGGTGGCCGGCGGCATCGTGGGCAATTTGCTCGGCTATCCGCTGCTCGATCCGGTGGCGGCATTGGTGGTTGGCTTGATGGTAGCCAGGATGGGTTGGAATTTTGCCTGGAGCGCGCTTGGCGATTTGATGGACCGGGCAGTCGATGCCGAGACCCTGGCGGGGATGCGGGCGATGATCGAGGACACACCGGGGTGTTGGGCGTGCATGATCTGCATACCCGCAAGATGGCCGACCTCATCGTGGTCGATGTCCATCTGGAGGTGGCTGGCGATATCCCGGTCAGGGCTGGCCACGACATAGCCGAGGAGGTCGAGCGTCGACTTATGGCAGGTTTCCCGGTGATGACAGTCATGACCCATGTCGATCCGGTCGAGGCCGGGCCATCCTGATTTATGACTTGGCCGCGGTGTCCATGAAGGTCGGCCGCTGCATGAGGCGGTCGTAGAGTTCGGACAGGTGCGGTTGGGAGCGGCGCCAGTCGATCTCGGGGAAGCGCAGATCGAGATAACCCAGGGTGCAGCCCACAGCGATGTCGGCCAAGGTGAAAAACTCGCCCAGACACCATTTGTTCATACCGATGTCGGCGCTCAGAGCGGCCAGACCGGCACCATGCCTAATGGGTTGTACTCCGGGACATGACTGTTCGGCTCCCATGGATTGTCGAGCACCAGGTCGAAATCGACGCGCTTTTCATTGGCGACGATGCGCACCTTGCGGGCGAACGGGCTGGTCAATGAGGCGATGAGCTTCATCTTCTGCAAAGCAGCGGGTTTTTTATCGTTCTTCATCGGGCCAGGCGGTCAACCGCCGCGTGTCTGTAGCGCGGCCAGGGCATGCGGCCAGGCGGTGGCGAAACGGCGCAGGGTTTCTGCACGGCCGAGCGCGACCAGGGTGGCGTCGAGTGATGGCGTATGCGCGGTACCAAACAGGACCAGGCGCAGCGGGACGCCGATCTGTCCCATCTTCAGTCCGAATGCCTTGGCGGTGTCCTTGAACAGCCGATTCAAGACGTCGGCTTCCCAAACCACGGTATTCAGCTCGGCCTGTAGTTGTTCAAAGGCGGGCAGGGCGGCCGGCTCCAACCTGGCTTGCAGGTCCTCGACGGCCGCCAGGTTATGGCGATAGAAGATATGAGCGGCATCGGCCAGCTCTTCGACGGTGGCGGTACGCTCCTTCAGTAGAGCCATCAAGTCGGCCAGCGCCGGGCCGCCCGCCGTGTCGATGCCCTGCTTGGCCAGAAAGGGCAGGGCCAGTTCGGCGAGGCGGCCATTATCGGCCTCTTTCAGGTATTGCTGGTTTAGCCAGGCCAGCTTTTCCTGGTTGAATCGGCCGGGCGCATGGCTGACCCCTTCCAGATTGAACCATTCTATGAATTCATCCTTGCTGAATTTTTCGGCATCACCGTGACCCCAGCCCAGCCGAGCCAGATAGTTCATCAGCGCCTCGGGCAGATAGCCATCCTCCTGATATTGCAATACCGATACCGCGCCGTGGCGCTTGGACAGGCGTTCACCGTCATGGCCCAGGATCATCGGTACATGGCCATAGACCGGAACTGGCGCGCCGAGCGCATTCAGGATGTTGACCTGACGCGGGGTATTGTTGACATGATCGTCGCCGCGGATGACGTGGCTGATGCCCATGTCCCAATCGTCGATCACCACGCCGAAGTTGTAGGTCGGCACGCCGTCGCCGCGCATGATGACCAGGTCGTCCAGTTCGCTGTTGGCGACGGTGATCGGCCCTTTGATTAGATCGTTGAAGGTGACCGCGCCTGCGCGCGGGGTCTTGAACCGGATCACCGGTATTACCCCGGCCGGCGGTTCCGGCAATATCTTGTTGGTCTCCGGTCGCCAGCGACCGTCATAGCGAGGTTTCTTGCCGCGCGCCCGCTGGCTCTCGCGCAGGGCGTCCAGCTCTTCCTTGCTGGCATAGCAGTAATAGGCCTTGCCCTCGGCGAGTAGCTGATCGGCAACCGTCTTGTAGCGATCCAGGCGCTCCATTTGATAGAACGGACCCTCGTCCCAGTCGATGCCCAGCCATGTCAAACCATCCAGGATCGCTTGCACGGAGGCCTGGGTCGAACGCTCCCGGTCGGTGTCTTCGATGCGTAACACGAACTGGCCGCCGTGCTTGCGGGCATACGCCCAGGAGAACAAGGCCGTGCGGGCGCCGCCGATGTGCAGATAGCCGGTGGGAGATGGTGCGAATCGAGTGCGGATCATGAGTGAGGGGCTTTTTTTGAAAGGGCAATTTTACTGGAAGCCGGGCGTTTCGGAAAAAGCCTTTGACCGGATTAGCCCGGCTCTTTAAAATGCGCCGCTCTCGGGCGGTTAGCTCAGTGGTAGAGCACTTCCTTCACACGGAAGGGGTCGTTGGTTCGATACCAATACCGCCCACCAGATTTTTTTTCAGCCGTTCGCCGAACTCAATCGATTTTCTGCCTCTGCGCGATTGCCTTGCCGCTAGCCCCGGATATTCGCTAGCCCCGGATATTCGATTGCGCCGGAAATTGGCTCAATTCGACCTTGGGCTGGGCTTGCCAGCCGGCCTTGCGGTGTTCGGCCACGACGTTGGTGAAGATGCCGCCGCGCACATAGAACTTGGCAGTCAGGCGCATGAAACGTGGGCCGATGGCCTTGACCAGATCGTTCAGGATGCGGTTGGTCACCGCCTCGTGAAAATGGCCCTCGCCACGGAACGACCAGATATAGAGCTTCAGACTCTTCAACTCGACGCAGTTCAGGTCCGGGATATAGTCTAAAAACAGGGTGGCGAAGTCGGGTTGGCCGGTCTTGGGACATAGACAGGTGAATTCCGGGGCCTCGATGTGTATCTGATAGTCCCGCTCCGTGCTTGGGTTGACGAAGGTTTCCAGGGTTTTTTGCGGTTGGCTGGGCATGTTTTTAGCCGGGCAGTTAAAATGTGGGCGCAGATTATAAAACCCGAAGCCTCTTTCGTTGCGTCTAAAACACATTCATCTCGCTGGGTTCAAGTCCTTTGTCGACCCCGTCACCATACCGGCCCCTGCGCGCCTGACCGGCATCGTCGGCCCGAACGGCTGCGGCAAGTCCAATGTGATCGACGCCGTGCGCTGGGTGCTGGGCGAGTCCAAGGCGCGGGAACTGCGCGGCTCAACCATGCAGGACGTCATCTTCAACGGCTCGGCCAACCGTAAGCCGGCATCGCGCGCCTCGGTGGAGATGCTGTTCGACAACAGCGAGGGTCGGGCGCAGGGGCAGTGGTCGCAATACGCCGAGATTTCAGTAAAACGGATGCTGACGCGCGCCGGCGATTCCAGTTATTACATCAACAATATCCAGGTCCGGCGCAAGGATGTCTACGACCTGTTTCTGGGCACCGGTCTGGGAGGCGATGCCTACGCCATCATCGAGCAGGGGATGATCTCCCGGATCATCGAATCGAAGCCCGAGGAACTACGCGGCTATCTGGAAGAGGCGGCCGGGGTGTCCAAGTACAAGGAGCGGCGCAAGGAAGCCGAGAGCCGACTGCGCGACAGCCACGAAAACCTGGCCCGGGTCGATGACATACGCGCCGAGTTGGCCGGCCAGTTGGAGCGTTTGACCAGCCAGGCCGAGGTGGCCCGACGCTATTTCGCCCTGAGCCAGGAAAAGACCCTGAAGGAAGGCCTGTTGTCGCTGCTACGCAAGCGCGACGCTCAGGCCCGGCAGGCCCGGCTGGCACAGGACATGGCCCGCGCCCATAACGACATCGAGGCCGCCATGGCCGAGCTGCGGCGACTGGAAAGCGAACTGGAGAGCGCCCGGCTGGAGCAGTTCTCCGCCACCGAGGCGGTCAATCAGGCCCAGGCGCATTTCTACGCCGAGGGCGCCGAGGCGAGCCGGCTGGAACAGGCCCAGCGCCATATCAAGGAAAACCGCGAACGGTTGCAAAACGATTTGCAACGACTCGGCGAGCGGGCCGAGCAGACCCGGCTGGACCAGGAAACCCTGGCCGAGCAGATCGAGCAATGTCGGATGGATGGCGAGGCCGCCCGTGAACTGGCCGAGAGCTTGGCCAATAAGGCGCTGGAATCGGCGCACAACCTGCCCGATGCCGAGCAAACCCTGGAAGCGGCCCAGCGCCGCTACGCCGAGCGTCAGCGCGAGATGGCCGGCCTCGAACGCCAGGCCCAGGTCGAACTGACCCACCGGCAGCACGCCGAGCGGGCCATCGAACAGGTCAAGGCCCGCCAGACCCGACTCAGCCAGGAACGCTCGGCCTTGGGCAATGCCACGCCGCAACTCCTGGCCGATTTGCAACAGGACCTGGCAGAGGCGAATCAACAGGTGGAACGGCTGAAGGCGCAACAGGACGACCTGCGCGCTGATTTCCCCGCGCTGGAAAGCGCCCGCCGCGATGCCGCCGAACAACTCGATCAATCCAGCCGCGACCTGCACCGGCTGGCGGCCGAACTGTCGGCACTGAAAAAACTGCAAGAACAGGCCAGCAACAGCGAGGAGGAAGGCCAAGCCTGGCTGGCCCGACAGGGGCTGAACGAGTGTCACCGGCTGTGGCAGGAAATCCGGGTCGAACCGGGTTGGGAAGCGGCAGCGGAGGCGGCGCTGGGTGAGCGTCTGACGGCGCTCCTGACCGAGAACCGGGCCGACTGGCTGAACGCGCCGCCGGAAGGCCGTTTGGACCTGGCGTTGGCGCGCGCTGCGGCGCATGGCGGCCCGGCGGCAACCTTCGACCTGCCCAGACTGGTTGAGCGGATACGCACCGTAGATAGATACGCCGAGCTTTTGCTGGCCGATTGGCTGGCGCTGGTCTTTACCGCGCCAGACCTCGCCTCTGCCGTCGCCCAGCGCGAACGACTGCCGGCCGGCGGCCTGATTGCCACCCCGCTGGGGCATCTGGTCGGCCGCGCCGCGATCACCTACAACGCCCGGGACAAGAGCCATCAGGGGTTACTGAAACGCTCGCGCGACATCGAAATCATGAGCGTGCGACTGAAGGAGGCCGAGCGGCTGCACGACGAGGTCCGCGAAATGGTCGAAGAGGCCGGCGAGAGGGTGCGGGACGCCCGCCGCGAGATGGAAGATACCCAGGCCGAGATCGACCGGTCGCAGACCGAGGCCCACCAATGCCAGATGGTCTTGGTCAAGGAGAGCGAGACGGTCAAGCGTCTGGATGAACGGCGCCGGCAACTGGACGATGACCTGGCTGAATTGGCGGAACAATTGGCCGAGGAGGCAATGGGCCGGGAAGAGGCCGAGGCGCGCTACCAGGAAGTCAAGCTGCAACAGGAATACACCCAAGGAAACCTGGATACCGAACTGGCCGCGCGACGCGAACAGGAGACCGCCGTCGCCACCCTGCGCGAGCGACTGCGTCGGGACGAGCGCGAGGCCCAGGAGGCCGGTTTCCGGGTCAAGACCCTGGCCAGCCGTTTTGATGCCTTGGTCGAACGCCGGCAGCAGACCGACCGCCTGCTGGATGAACTGACGCTCGGTGGGCAGGCACTGGAAGACCAGTTGCAGGGCCTGGACGAAGTCGTGGTTCAGGACGAGATGCTGGCCGCGCTGGAACGCCGCAAGGCGGCCGAAATCGCCCTGGTGGCGGTACGGGAGGCGATGGAAGGGGCGAACCAGAAACTGCGCGAGCTGGAACAGGGCCGTATCCTCACCGAACGCAAGCTGGAGCCGCTGCGGGCCAATGTTCAGGCCCTGGAATTAAAGCTTCAGGAGGCCCGGCTCAAGGAAGAACAATTTGCCGAGCAGTTGCTGGAACAGGATGAGGCCGCGCTGGCCGAAAAACTCACCGCCGATCTGCGCGACAGCGGCCTGAATGCCGACATCGAGCGGCTAGGCGGGGCGATAGCCGATCTCGGCGCAGTCAATATGGCGGTCCTGGAGGAGTTGGACACGGCCCGCCAGCGCAAGGATTACCTTGACGCTCAGGCCGAGGATCTGGCTACCGCCGCGGCCACCCTGGAAGAGGTTATCCAGCGCATAGACGCCGAGAGCCGCGCCCGGCTCAAGGCCACCTACGAAACGGTGAGCGCATCGTTCCGGCGCCTGTTCATCGAACTGTTCGGCGGCGGTGAGGCGCAACTGATACTCACCGGCGAGGAAATACTCGACGCCGGCCTGGTGGTCATGGCCCAGCCGCCGGGAAAGAAGAACAGTTCCATCCATCTACTCTCGGGCGGCGAGAAGACCTTGACCGCCATCTCGCTGGTATTCGCCTTTTTTAGCCTGAACCCGGCCCCGTTCTGCATCCTGGACGAGGTCGACGCGCCGCTCGACGACAGCAACACCGAACGCCTTTGCCGCCTGGTGGCCAAGATGTCGGAACAGACCCAGTTCATGTTCATCACCCACAACCGGATCAGCATGGAACTGGCTACTCACTTGATCGGCGTGACCATGCCCGAGCCGGGCGTCTCACGGCCGGTGGCTGTGGACGTGGAGGATGCGGTCAAGCTGGCCGAGGCGGCCTGATCGTCGGGCCTAGGAGTCTGTCGTCGCTCCATGGAACACCACCTTCCGGTCGCTTGACTGCTTGGCGCGGTACATGGCGGCATCGGCGCGCCTTAGCACCTCGTTGAAGGTTAGGTCCGGATCGGCCTGGGCAACGCCGATGCTCAGCACCACCGGCATGGTCAGCCCATATTGGCCGAAGTCGTGTCTTTCGATCTGTTCCTGGCAGCGTCGAACGATGACCTCGGCCTGCTCTATGGTGGTGTCCTGGAGCAGCGCGGCGAATTCGTCGCCACCCAGGCGATAGAGGCGGTCCTCGGCGCGCAAGGCCTGTTGCAGACAACTGGCCAGGGTGACCTCTTTGGCGCAAGCCGAATGCGCCACCGCCAGGGCCAACACAATTACCAACCAGCGTGGCATGTCGTTTCCTTTCACAAGACACCATCCGCTACACTGCGCTAATGGACCTGGACGATTACTTTTCCGATGCGAGTCCGCTCAAGGCCGTCATTACGCATTATCGGCCGCGCGGGCAACAACTTGAGATGGCGCGGCGGGTTTTTTCCGCCCTGGAGTCACGGACGCAATTGGTGCTGGAAGCGGGCACCGGCACCGGCAAGACGCTGGCGTATCTGATCCCCACCATGCTCGCGGGCGGCAAATGCATCCTGTCCACCGGCAGCAAGACCTTGCAGGATCAGCTTTTCCACCGCGACATCCCGGCCGTGCGCAAGGCCCTCAAGCGGCCGATTCAGGTGGCCTTGCTCAAGGGCCGGGCCAATTACGTTTGCCACTATCACCTGGAGCAGGCACTGGCCGATGCCCGGCTGACCACCCAGGAGCAGGCCCGGCACCTACGCCGCATTGCCCAGTTTGCCCGGATCGACAGTACCGGCGACCGCATGGCCCTGTCGGAAGTGCCCGAAAACTCGCTGGCCTGGTCCTTTGCAACCTCCACTCGCGACAATTGTCTGGGCGGGGACTGCCCGAAACACCAGGACTGCTTCCTGCTCAAGGCCCGAAAAAAAGCGCTGGAGGCCGATCTGGTGGTCATCAACCATCACCTGTTCTTCGCCGACGTATGGCTCAAGGACGAGGGCGCGGGCGAATTGTTGCCGGCCTGCAATGCGGTCATCTTCGACGAGGCCCATCAATTGCCCGAGATCGCCAGCCTGTTCTTTGGCCGCACGATCACCACAGGCATGGTCGTGGACCTGACCCGGGACATCCGCCAGGAGACGGCGGCAGCGGCCGGCGATTGCGTCGATCTGCCTCAATACGCGGCTCAGGTCGATGCGGCGGCCCGCGAGGTCCGGATCGCGTTGGGCACTCTGCCGATGCGGCTGCCGGCCGTCCAGGCCCTACAGAAGAGCGAATTCGCCCAGTCGCTGGCGGTGTTGCGCACCGATCTGGCCGAACTTGAACGCCTGCTGGGCGCTCAGGCGGAACGCTCGGAAGGCCTGAAGAGTTGCCTTGAGCGCTGCCGTCAGACCGAGGCCGTGCTCAACGATTGGCTGGACGTGACGGCGGCGGGCGATCAGATACGCTGGTTGGAAGCGACTCAGCACGCGGTGCTGTTGCACATCACGCCGCTGGATGTTGGCGAATTGTTCGCCCGGCAACTGCAACAGGACAGCCGGGCCTGGGTGTTTACCTCGGCCACCTTGGCGGTGCGCGGCGACTTCAGCCACTTTCTTGGTCAGATTGGCCTGACCGACGCGGATACCGGTTATTGGGACAGCCCGTTCGATTATCCCAACCAGGCCTTGCTCTATGTCCCAGAAGGGATGCCCGATCCCAATTCGCCGGGCTATACCCGGGCCGTGGTCGAGGCCGTCTGGCCGGTACTCAAGGCCAGCGGCGGCCGGGCGTTCCTGCTGTTTACCTCGCTCAGGGCCATGAACGAGGCCCATGGCCTGGTGCTGGAAAAGATGCACTCGGAAGGGCCGGTCATGCCTTTGTTGTTGCAGGGCAGCGGCAGCCGCAGCGAGCTGCTCAACCGCTTTCGGGAACTGGGTAACGCGGTGTTGCTCGGCAGCCAGAGTTTCTGGGAAGGCGTCGACGTGGCCGGCGATGCCCTCTCGCTAGTCATGATCGACCGGTTGCCATTCCAGCCGCCCGACGACCCGGTCCTGGCGGCACGCATCGAGGCCATGAAACGGGCCGGCGGCAATCCGTTCTTCGACTATCAATTGCCCCACGCGGTCATCAACCTGAAGCAGGGCGCCGGCCGGCTGATTCGCCGGGAAAGCGATCGTGGTGTGCTGATGATCTGCGATCCGCGTTTGGTCGAGAAACCCTATGGCCGGCGGATATGGCAATCGCTGCCGCCGATGACCCGGAGCCGCAAACAGGTCGACGCCACGGCATTTTTCACGAAACAATCTGAAACGATTCCTTGCACTTCGGAACCAGTTGAGTAACTTGATGAGGGTAGGCTGTCCATCAGCGCCGAACAAGGCGTGACCTCAAGCCAAGGAGAATATGATGCGTAAGCTTTCGAAATCGTTGCTGTTTGTACTGTTGAGTTCGCTGCTGGCCGGTCCGGCGTTTGCCTTCGATCGCGACAATAATCCCCCCGGCCCGCGTGGCGGTCCCGGCACCAGTCCCAACCGTCGTTGATTCGATAAGCCCATGTGGCGCCTGGCCTGGCTACTGATCGCCTGGCCGGCGTCGGTATGGGCCGAGGTCGAGTCTCAAGTTATTCTGCAAACCTCACCCCTGGCCGGCTTTCAGTACCACGCCGGCCGGGCGCTTTTTCCGCTCATGCAGGTGGGCGATCGTTTGCAACTGATCCGTGAATCCGATAATCCTTACGACGCCCAGGCCGTCCGCGTCGAGTGGCGCGGGGCGATGATCGGCTATGCGCCACGCGCCGATAATGTCGACCTGGCCCGGCTCATGGATCGCGGCACTCAGGTCGAAGGCCGGATCGTCAATCTGCAAAAGGGCCGTAACCCCTGGCGGCGGGTGCTGTTCGAGGTCCTGGTCGTCGATGACCGCCAATAAACGGCGCTAACAGGTAGAATCGCCTTTCATTTCTACCTCGCCCCCGACTCTTGAAACTACTGGCTTTCGATACTTCCACCGAACTGTGCTCGGCCGCGCTCTATCTCGACGGCGCCTGGCTGGCGCGCGAGGAGATGGCTGGCAACCGGCATTCCGAACTGTTGCTGCCGATGATCGGGGCGTTGCTGGCCGAGGCTGGTTTGGCTTTGACCGATCTGGCTGGCTTGGCCTATGGCAAGGGGCCCGGTTCGTTCACCGGTCTACGCATCGGTTGCGGCGTCGCCCAGGGTTTGGCGCTGGGCGCGGACATCCCGGTCGCCGGGGTTGTCACACTTGAGGCGATGGCCCACTCGACCGGCGCGGCTCAGGTAATGGCCTGCATCGACGCCCGGATGCACGAGATTTACGCGGCGGCCTATCGCCGGCAAGACGAGGTCATGGTCGAGGTGATGGCGCCGGCGCTATTGAAACCGGCGGCACTGACCTTGCCGGATGCTGGCGACTGGCTGGGGTGCGGCACCGGCTTTGCTGCCTACCCAGAGCTTTTATCGGGTCGTTTGAGCGAGTTGCGGCCAGGGGTTTATCCCCATGCCCAGGCGATTGCCCAACTGGCCTTAGCGATTTTTGCCGCCGGCCGCGGCAGTGCGCCCGACGCGGTTGAGCCCTATTACATCCGCGACAAGGTTGCCTTGAAGACCCGCGAGCGATGAACGCACTGGTGGCTCCTATCGTCCACGCCTTCCGGCCGATGGCCTCGGTGGATGTCGACCGGATCATCCTGATCGAACGGGCGGCCTACCCGTATCCCTGGACGCGGGGCAATTTTGTCGATTGCCTGAGCTCCGGCTATAGCTGTTGGGTGGCCGAAATCGGCACCGAGATCGTGGCCTATAGCATCCTGATGGCGGGGGCGGGCGAGGGTCATGTGTTGAATTGTTGCGTGGCGCCGGATTGGCAGGGTAGGGGGCTGGGCCGTCAGATGATGCAAAGGCTGATGTCGAGTGCGCCGGACTATGGCGTCGAAACCCTGTTTCTGGAGGTGCGACCCTCCAATGCCAAGGCCATCGACCTGTATGACCGCCTAGGCTTCGAGGCCGTGGGCTTGAGACGGCATTACTACCCCGCCGATCAAGGTCGCGAGGACGCGCTGGTGATGAGGTGCGACCTGTGAATATGCCGGCCGATGAGAGACTGAGGACACTCGGCTTGTGGCCGGTCTGGCGCTTACGCGCGGCGGCTGATGAACCGGTTGCTTCGCCCGTCCCGGCGGCGGCGGGTGCAGAGCAGGATCGGCAAGCTGCTGCTGCCGATATTGCTGACATGGATATGGAAACGCTTCGTCAGGCGGTAGCGTCCTGTCACCGCTGTCCATTGCACGAGACCCGTACTCAAGGCGTATTCGGCGTCGGCGACCGCGAGGCCGACTGGTTGATCGTCGGCGAGGCGCCAGGCGCCGAGGAGGACCGCTTGGGCGAGCCCTTCGTCGGCCAGGCGGGAAAGCTGTTGGATGCCATGCTGGCCGCCATCGGGCTGACGCGCGGTACAAATCTTTACATCGCCAACGTGCTGAAATCCCGGCCGCCCGGCAACCGGGACCCCAAACCCGACGAGGTGGCGGCCTGCATCCCGTATCTGGAGCGGCAGATCGACCTGATTCAACCCCGGATCATCCTGGCAATGGGGCGTTTCGCGGCCCAAAGTCTGTTGCTTACCGGGGATTCGATCTCCCGGTTGCGGGGCACGGCGCATCGGTACCGGAACGTCCCTCTGGTGGTGACCTATCATCCGGCTTATCTGCTGCGCAACCCGGCCGACAAGGCCAAGGTTTGGGACGATTTATGCTTGGCAAAGTCTTTGCTGAAGCTTGATATTTCTTAATAAAAGGAGTTAACAATTATGCGTAATATATTGTTCGCTATTATCTTTTTGATTTCTGCGACGCAGCTTACGGGCTGCGGGTACAACACCATGCAGGCCCAGGACGAAGCGATTAAGGCACAGTGGTCCGAGGTATTGAACCAGTATCAGCGCCGCGCCGATCTGGTCCCTAATCTGGTCAACACGGTGAAGGGTTATGCTGCCCACGAGCGGGATATATTGATCCAGGTGACCGCGGCCCGCGCTCAAGTCGGCCAGATTGCCGCCACCCCGGAGCTGGTCAACGACCCGGCCGCCTTTGCCAAGTTTCAGTCCGCCCAGGGCGAGCTGTCGAGCGCCTTGAGTCGGCTCTTGGTAGTGGCGGAGAACTACCCGCAACTGAAGGCTGACGCCGTATTCCGCGACCTCCAGGCCCAGCTTGAAGGCACCGAGAACCGTATCGCCGTGGCGCGCAACCGTTATATCCAGGCGGTGAGGGAATACAACGTGACCATGCGCCAATTCCCCAGCAACCTGACCGCCATGCTGTTCGGCTACAAGACCAAGGCCAATTTCACGGTCGAAAATGAAAAAACCATCGCCGCGCCGCCCACTGTGGACTTCGCTACCCCGGCACCGGCGAAATAGACCAGGTTAATCCTGACCGACTATATGGGGAGCGGGCTTGCCCGCGATAGCGCGGCGGTGCGTCCCAAAAGATACTTCAGACATTCGTTATTCAGACATCCGCATCTTTAGCTTTGCCGAGAGTGGCAACGAAAGGTAAACTTTCGCCTGCGGATGCTGCGCCGGGAAATTGCTTTGGGAGACCTTTGCCGAAGGTCTCGGTGGCGATTCCAGCGAGACCGAAAATCGGTGTTTCGGCTGCATGGCAGAGGCATCTCGCAGTGTGTTCAATGGGATAACGGCTGTCGCGCTTCGTGGGGAGGCGTCGGGTGTCGGGCCGACCTCGCTTAGAGGATTTTCTGTAATCATGGAATTTGAGGGGTGTGACCATGGCTGACGGCAAGAAATACGTATATGCATTCGAAGAGGGAGACGGCAAGAACAAGATGTTGCTGGGCGGCAAGGGTGCCAATCTGTGCGAGATGACACAGATCGGGCTGAACGTCCCGCCCGGCTTCGTCATCAGCACCGAAGCCTGTCTCGCCTACCTGGAAAAAAGCCAGTTGCCGGAAGGCCTGATGGCGACTATCAGGGCGCATATGGCGGCGCTGGAAAAGAAGACCGGCAAGGGTTTCGGCAGCAGCGAAAAGCCACTCCTGGTCTCAGTGCGTTCTGGCGCATCGATGTCGATGCCGGGGATGATGGACACCATCCTGAATCTCGGCCTCAACGAAACCTCCATCAAGGGCTTAATCGAACAGACCGGCAATCCCCGTTTTGCCTATGATTCCTGGCGCCGCTTCATCCAGTTGTTCGGCAAGATCGCGCTGGGCATAGGCGACGAGCATTTCGACGAGCGCATGGCGGCGATCAAGAAAAAATATGGCGCGCAGGTGGACCTGGACCTGAAGGCCGAGCACCTCAAGGAACTGGCCGACGAATTCCTCGTTATCATCCAGCACCACAGCGGCAGGCCGTTCCCACAGGACCCCTTTGAGCAGCTTGAAATAGCCGTCGGGGCGGTGTTCCGCTCCTGGATGGGCAAGCGTGCGGTGGATTACCGCAAGCAGTTCAGGATCACCAAGGAAATGGCCGACGGCACTGCGGTCAGCATCTGCACCATGGTGTTCGGCAACATGGGCAACGATTCCGGTACCGGTGTGGGTTTCACCCGCAACCCCGGCACCGGCGAGAACCATATTTACGGCGAATATCTCACCAACGCCCAGGGCGAGGACGTGGTGGCCGGCATCCGCACACCCAAGGCGATCGCCGAGATGGAAAAGGAGATGCCGGAAATCTACCGCCAGCTCGTGGAGTTGCGTAACCGGCTGGAATCGCATTACCACGAAGTGCAGGATTTCGAGTTCACCATCGAGAAAGGCACGCTATATTGCCTGCAAACCCGCAACGGCAAGATGAACGCCCACGCCATGGTGCGCACCTCGGTGGAGTTGTTCCATGAGGGTTTGATTACCAGGGAGCGCGCCCTGCTGCGCATCGAGCCGGCCATGCTGGAGCAGATGCTGGTGCCGCAGTTGATCCGCGATTTCAAGGGAAAATCCCTGGCGCAGGGCCTGCCGGCCTCGCCCGGCGCGGCTTCCGGCAAGATCGTGTTCGATGCCGATATGGCCGAGATTCGCGGACGCGGCGGCGAGAAGATCATCCTGGTGCGTGAGGAAACCAAGCCGGAGGACATCCACGGCTTCTTTCAGGCCCAGGGCATCCTGACCTCTCGTGGCGGCAAGACCTCGCACGCCGCGGTGGTGGCGCGCGGCATGGGCAAACCCTGCGTGTCCGGTTGCGAGCAGATCGTCATCAACGACAAGCTGCGCAGCGCCCAGATCGGCGACACCACGCTGCATGAAGGCGATGTCATCACCATCGATGGCAGTAGCGGCCATGTTTATGCCGGAGAGGTGCCGACCGTGGAGGCGAAATTCTCCGAGGACATGGCCACCCTGCTGGCCTGGGCCGACGAAACCGCGCAGCTTCGGGTACTGGCTAACGCTGACACCCCGGAGTCCGCCGCCAAGGCGCGCGAATTCGGCGCCAGGGGAATCGGCCTGTGCCGTACCGAGCGCATGTTCAACGGCACCGACCGCCTGCCCATCGTCCAGGAAATGATCCTGGCGGAAACGCCGGAAGAGCGCCAGGCCGCCCTCGATCGTCTGCTGCCGATCCAGCGTTCCGATTTCAAGGCCATCTTCAAGGCGATGAAGGGACTGCCGGTGACGGTGCGGCTGCTTGATCCGCCGATGCACGAATTTCTGCCGACGGCGTCGCAACTGGAACTTGAAATTGCCCACCTGCACCAGTTGCGCGACACCATCAAGAACCTGGAAGAACTACCGGAAACCATTAAGCTGCTTAGCCCCAAGCTCTACCAGCAATGGGCCGATGACCTGTTGAAGCTGATGGACGGCCTGCACTCCTTCAAGGTGTCGCATCTGGAAGACGACGTAATCAGCAAAAAGGAAGCCGTGCTGAAAAAGGTCCGTGCCCTGGCCGAGGTCAACCCCATGCTCGGCCACCGAGGTGTGCGGCTGGGCATCACTTACCCGGAAATCTACTCGATGCAGATTCAGGCGGTGCTGGAGGCCGCCGCCCTGTGCGCCAAGGAAGGGATCGAAATCTATCCCGAGATCATGGTGCCGCAGGTTGCCACGGTGGAGGAGCTAGAGCGCATCCATAGCTATGTCCAGCGCATCCACAAACTGGTGGAGCTGACCCATGGCATCAACGTGCACTTCAAATTCGGTTCCATGCTCGAAGTGGTACGCGGTTGCCTGCGCGCGGGGCGCATGGCGGAAATGGCCGAATTCTTCTCCTTCGGCACCAACGACCTGACCCAGGCGACCTTCTCCTTCAGCCGCGAGGATGCGGAAAACAAGTTCCTGCCCGCTTACAACGAAACCGGCATCCTCAAGGACAACCCGTTCGAGGTGCTGGACATCAAGGGTGTGGGACAGTTGATGAGAATGGCGGTGGAGAATGGGCGCCGGACCCGGTCGGACCTGAAGATAGGCATCTGCGGCGAGCATGGCGGACATCCCGGCTCGATCCATTTCTGCCACCATATCGGCCTCAACTATGTTTCCTGTTCCGGTCCACGAGTACCGATCGCACGCCTTGCCGCGGCCCAGGCCAAGCTGCTGGAAGCGAATTATCAGTGTCTGGATTGATCGCTTGACGCAAGGCCGAGCGGTGGCCCGACCTTGCGTATTTTAATTCCTTGTTTAGCACATACAGGTCAAGTCCAAAATCTGCTGTAAATTCGATTCAGTAAATCTGCATCCTCTCAG
>JAIMKU010000001.1:131168-151378 GCA_020692235.1 Hydrogenophilus sp. | reverse complement strand
TGCCGCTTTGGGAATAAACTCGGTTCAACAAGTAACAGTGACATAGCCATGATGAAACCTTGGCACGGGTCAGGCAGTGGGTCGCGGCGCTCCCTCCCGAAGTGGAATTGGGCTTGGTCAGTGCTCATGCCTATGAACGGGAAGGCGTCAACGCCATCCCTGCGGCACTCGCCGAATTTCTCAGTGAGCGGCTTGGCCTTCCGTATGAACCAGGCCTCGTCCAGGTCAACGTAGTTGCCCATACCGGCGCCGATGGCTATGGGCGGCTTGCGCGCCAAGCGAGTTTTGAGGGGCTGGTAAAAAAGGGCCGGGCGTATGTGATGGTCGATGACTTCATCGGCCAGGGTGGAACGTTGGCCAATCTGCGTGGACAGATATTGAAGGGCAAAGGGTTGGTAGCCGGCGCTATTTGCCTGACCGGGAAACCCTATTCGGCTAAAATCGCATTAGATAAGGAGCAACTTGATGAACTACGACGAATCCACGGATCACCCCTCGAAAAATGGTGGCGAGAACATTTCGGCCACGCCTTCGATTGCCTCACTCAATCGGAAGCTCGGTATCTCGCCCGCTCCCCGGATGCTGACGAAATCCGAAATCGAATTGCTGAAACAAAGCGAGCGGGAGGTAGCGCAGGTTACGCGCGCAGTCCTGGCGAACAGAAACGCCACTTAGAACAACTCAAGTCACAACTCGCCGAGCAATATCCCCACGGCGCCCCCACCAGTCTGCGTCCCGAACCGGGCCTGTGGCAGGGTTATGCTCCACCTGCCCAAGCGAAGGTAGCCGCCCCGTCCGGTAGTGTTTTTGATCCCCGGTTGGTCATCCTCGCTCTCGCCGGCAAGCGCTTGCCGCTGCCTGCCGCACTCAAACTCACCGAAGCCCTGCGCGGGGCATTGCTGAAATCCTGCCCACAACCCATTCCGGAGTGGGTTTCCGGCCATGACGTCGATGGCCGTGCAAGCACCCGATCTCACGTCGCATTACTCCCCCTGCCGTTCGTGGGCAGCGAATATGCGGATGGCCGGTTGATGGGCGTCGCGCTGGCCTTGCCGCGCGACCTCGACCAGATCGAAGCGGCACGGGTGCTGGAACCCTGGTTGCGCGACGCGCATGGCCAGCCGCGCCCGCTGAGACTATTCGATGGTCAGTGGCTGGAATGTGCTGCCGAACTGGAAACACGGGAGCAGCCACCCCATAGCTTGCGTCTGGAGACCTGGACCGGACCAAGCCAACGCTGGGCCAGCGTCACGCCAGTGGTGCTGGATCGGCATTTCGATGGCCCGGATAAATGGGAACAAGCCGCCGAAGCAGTGAAAACGTCGTGCGAACGGGCCGGTCTGCCGCGCCCACTGGAGGTGTTGCTGCATCCGGTGTCGCTGATCGCGGGAGTACCCAAGAGCAACGAATTCCCCTGGATCAAGCGCAAGAAGGATGGCGGGCGCATGCACCATACCCATGCCGTGATCGTGTTCGGCGAACCGGTGCAAGGCCCGGTCCTGGTGGGCGCCGGACGATTCCGGGGCTATGGCCTGTGCCGCCCGTTGCTCCAGAGGGGAGATAACCATGCCTAAACTCGATGCCACGGGTTTCGTGGAGTTTTTCCAGGCGCTTTGGGGGAAGCCGCCTTTTGCCTGGCAAAGGGAATTGACGAGTCGAGTATTGGCTGATACCGGTATGGGTTCCGGAACGGATACCCTCACCCCCAGCCCCTCTCTCGCCTGTGGGCGGGGGGAGAAAGTGGGTTGGCCTGACGCCATCGCCCTGCCCACGGCGGCGGGCAAGACGGCCTGCATGGATATCGCCGTCTATGCCCTGGCGGCGCAGGCGGGTCGATTGGCTGAAAGGCAAGCCTTCTCCGCGCCCCGGCGCATCTTCTTCGTGGTAGACCGGCGGGTGATCGTGGATGAGGCCTTCGAGCGTGCCCGTGCCCTGGCTGGCAAGCTGCGCGACGCGCGAGACGGCATCGTCGAAGAGGTTGCCGACCGCCTGCGCCAGCTTGCCGGCGGCGACATCCCGCTGGCGGCGCATCAGTTACGCGGCGGCATGATCCGTTCCGACGCCTGGTCCAAGTCGCCCATGCAACCCATGATCGTCGCCAGCACCGTCGATCAACTCGGCTCCCGCCTGCTGTTCCGCGCCTACGGCCCCGGCTCGGGCATGCGGCTAGTCCATGCCGGATTGGTCGGCAACGATAGTCTGATCCTGCTCGACGAGGCCCACTGCGCGCTACCTTTCCTGGAAACCCTGCAAGCCGTGAAGCGCTACCGGGGTTGGGCCGAAACCCCGTTGCCATCGCCCTTCCATGTCACGGTGATGAGCGCCACGCCACCCGAAGTCGCGGACGTTTTTCGCGACGACTCAGATGATGCCCGCGACCCGCGGCACCCCCTTGGCCGACGCCAGCAGGCAAAAAAACCAGCCCTATTGATCGTCGCCGACAAGGCGAAGGGCAAGAACGAGGAAGTGGCCAGGGAAGCGTTAGCGAAGGCCCTGGTGGAACAGGCACTCAAACTTTTGGAGCGATGGAACCCTGTCGCTTCCATGGTGAATGCGCCGGATTTGTTAGATGAGGCCAAACCCGCCATGCCGGCTGTAGTCCTGTTCTGCAACCGGGTGGATACCGCGCGCCGCGCCTATGACGCGCTTGCCAGACAAGGGGCCGCCGTTACGTTGCTCACCGGTCGGATGCGCCCGATCGACAAGGACGATGCGGTCGACAATGAACTGGCCCAATTATCGGTAGATCAATCCGAAACCCGCCGATTTACCGAACCCCAATTCGTCGTCACCACCCAGACCCTGGAAGTCGGCGCCAATCTGGACTTCGATCTGCTGGTGACGGAATGTGCCAGCCTGGATGCCCTGCGCCAACGCTTTGGCCGTCTCAATCGCATGGGCCGAGGCATTCAGGCACAAGCGGCCATCGTGGTGCGCGCCGACCAAATCGAAAACAGCGACGACGATCCCGTTTACGGCGCTTCCTTGGCGAAAACCTGGATATGGCTCAATCGGCACGCCGATAGCACCAACAGCATCGACTTCGGCATTGCCGGATTGGCGCCGCGATTGCCGGATGGCGAGAATCTGGCCGAGCTCAATGCCCCACCGCCCATGCCCCGGTCATGCTGCCGGCCCATGTCGATGCCCTGGCGCAAACCGCGCCCGAACCCTGGCCCTCGCCCGATGTGGCCCTGTTCCTGCATGGGCCGAAAAGCGGGCCGGCAGACGTGCAGGTGTGCTGGCGAGCCGATTTGACTGGCGACGCAAGCGCCTGGCCGGATGCCATCAATCTCTGCCCCCCCCGCATCACCGGAATGCCTGTCGGTTCCCTTCGGCCAGATGCGCCGCTGGCTGGCCGGAGAGGTGAGTCAAGCCGGGTCGGACGTGGAAGGCGAGGCCGATGAGGTTGAGTCCGCCGGCGGCGGCCATACATCTATCGCGGGCCGGTTGGCAGTTCGTTGGCGCGGACGCGACGATATAAGCCTCTTGCGCGATGCCACCGACCTGCGTCCTGGCGATGTACTGGTTATCCCCGCCAGCCAGCAAGGCTGGGCCGAACTCGCCACCCTGGGCAGCCATCCGGTGCCGGACTGGGGCGACCGCGCCCAAGCCATGATGCGCGGCAAGGCCCTGCTGCGACTGCACCCCGCGATCATGAAGCAGTGGCCGGAGAGTGAACCGCTCGACCGCCTTCGCGCCTTGGCCGAAACCGGAAAGCCGCGCCTAGATGATGACCCGGATGACCTCGCCGAAGACTTGAGATCGGCCCTGGCCGATTGGTCCGCCGGCCTGGCAAGCCCACGCTGGGACTGGCTCAAGAGGATGGCTAGCAGCCTGTCCAAGGACAAGAAGCTCGCCATGGGCATCATGGCCCACCCGACCGAAGGCCTCGTCCTGACCGGCAAACAGCATATCCAACTGCCTAACACGGACGGCGCCCAGTTCAGCGACGAAGACGACCTGGCCTCGTCCGGCAATTTCCGATCCCTGTTGCTGGAGGCCATGGATGACGCCCAAGGCCATCTGGACGGCGTAGCCGATTACGCCACCCGGCATGCCCGCCAGTGCGGCCTGCCGGACGATCTGGTGGAAATACTCGAAGCCGCCGGACGCGGCCACGACCTAGGCAAGGCCGATCCACGCTTCCAGACTTGGCTCAAAGGTGGCAACCCCTGGGCACGTGGTCCTTTGCTGGCGAAGTCCGATCTCATGGCGCAAAGCCGCGAAGACAGCCGCAAGGCCAGGATACGCGCCGGCTACCCGGAAGGTGGTCGCCATGAACTGCTCTCAGTGCGCCTGCTGGAATCCGCGCCCGACGCCTTGCCAAAGGATGAAGTGCTACGCGATCTGCTCCTGCATCTGGTCGAAAGCCATCACGGCCATTGCCGCCCGTTCGCGCCGGTGGTCGTCGATGAAAGCCCGATAGCGGTCGACGTGGAATTCGCGGGCAAGCAATACACCGCCTCCAGCGCCACCGGTCTGGAACGCCTGGACGCCGGTCCCGCAGAGCGCTACTGGCGCCTCACCCGCCACTATGGCTGGTGGGGACTGGCCTGGCTGGAAGCCATGCTGCGGCTGGCGGACCACCGGAGAAGTGCGTGGGAAGAAAGCCAATCAAAGGAGGTGGATCGTGGCTGAGTTGCTTTTCGCAGGGCTGGACGGCGGTAATCCGCTCGCCTATCTTGCCGCCCTTGGCGCATTACGAACTACCTCCCTGATGTGGCCAGAGCGTAAGGCATGGCTGCACTGGTCGAATGCCCAAGGAGGCTGGCGCCCCCTCCTCACGTTGACTGGCGAGATCGACCGGGACGACTGGCTGACGGCAGTGGCCCAATCCTTACGGGATAAATCCGGCCAAACCGCCTTCTCTCTGGCCGATGACCTTACCGTGCCCTGTTCCGCATACAAAACGGCCGCCACGACCGCGGTTGCCAATATGGTTGCGGGCGACAGGCGCCAAGCGGACTTTCTTGCTGCCTTCGGTTCGGAAGCGGTGGAGTCGGAAGTGAATGGAAAGAAGACAGGCCAAATATCCGATACCGCATTTAGGACCATGAGCGGCGCAGGGCATCAGCATTTCCTAGGCTTCATGCGCGAATTGGCGGAGGTAACCGAAGTCGAGCATTTACGGCATGCCATATTCGAGGCATGGAGTTACACAGACCCCGGCCCCAGCATGCGTTGGGACCCAAGCGATGATCGGCGCTATGCGCTGCGTTGGCTACAACCTTCCGGCGATCCGGCCAAAACGGTACGAGGCGCCAACCGACTCGCCATTGAAGCCCTGCCTCTATTGCCCACTGCACCAGTCAAAAAACGATTGGAAACAACTGGGTTTACCCAACAAAAAAGGGCGCGGCGTGGTCTGGACCTGGCCCATCTGGTCTGCGCCCGTCGGTCTGGATGTGGTGCGCTCGCTCATGACGCTCCCAGAATTGCAGAAGGATGAGCCGAACAGGCATGCTTTGTTGGCTATGGGCATCGCGGAGGCGTATCGCTGCCAGCGCATTACTCAGGGCAAGTATCGCAACTTCACCCCCGCCCATCCCGCCTGACCACCCACGATGTCAAAGCATCCCCATCACCGCCCGCAGGCTCTTCTCCACCGCCGCCATTTCCTCGGCGGTGAGGGTGGCCAATGGGCCTTCGCTGAAGCGGTCGCGGTCCAGGGCGCGGGGCTGGTCGGTCACCACCTGGCAGGGTTTCAACAATCGGCCCCGCGCCGGCAGGGTAATTCGCCAAAAGCGAAAACCGGGATAGACCTGTGTGGTCAGCGGAAGCACCACGACCATTGGTGTGCTGGACTGAGTCAATTCGTCCGCCTGGATGACGAGGACCGGTCTGGCCTTGCCGATCTCTCGGCCACGGGAAGGGTTGAGGTTGCCCACCCAGATTTCACCCCGTTTCATCACTGCCACCACTTCTCGTCGGGGTCGATGCCGGCGGCGACTTCTTCGGCAATGATCGCGTCGAGCGTATCGCCCACGCCATCTTCCGCGATTGCCAATGCTTCACGACGGAGTGCCGGGTCGGCGTACGCGCGACGTACCTCTTCCACCATCTCGGCCATGAAACGCTCTTTCTCTCGACGCTCCAGGTATTCGACGATGGCCGTCCGGGCTACCTCGGAACGTGGGCACCCCTCGATTCGGGCCTCTTGGGTCAGACGGGTTTCGATCTCGTCGGGAAGTCGCAAGCTGATCGCGGTCATGTCATCCACCATGTAACTCATTTTGTATCTCAATACTAACCACGCCCTAACCGACATGCAAGCCCGATAACCGCCATGCCCGACCAGCGCGAACTACCCCTCTCGTTCCCGGAAATCTCTGCCGATACGCCGCTGATCCCGCTGCGCATGGTCAACGAGTTCGTCTATTGCCCGCGCCTGGCCTACCTGATGTGGGTGCAGGCGGAATGGGCGGACTCGGCGGACACGGTGGACGGGCGGATCAAGCACAAGGGCGTCGACTCGGGCACCGGCAAGCTGCCGGAGGCACCGGAAGAGGACGAGCGGGTGCATGCCCGCTCGGTGTCCCTGTCTTCGCTGCAACTGGGGTTGACCGCCAAGCTGGACCTGGTGGAGGGCGAAGGCATCTATGTCTCGCCGGTGGATTACAAGCGCGGCAAGCGCCCGCACGTGGAAAAAGGCGCTTACGACCCGGAGCGGGTGCAGCTTTGCGCCCAGGGGCTGCTACTCCGCGAGCACGGTTTCGAGTGCGATTCCGGCGTGCTTTATTTTGTCGAATCGCGCGAGCGGGTGCGGGTGATGTTCGACGACATCCTCATCGACCAGACCTTGGCCAGCATCCACGGCCTGCGCGGCGAGTTCGAGGACGACAGCGAAGAACCGTTCGAAACCGCCGGCCGACCGGTCGACGCCAAGCCACCCGAGGAACTGCTGCGTACCTTGAAGGAAGACGCCGACCACGCCGGACGCGCGCATGAGCTGGATGAATTGCTGGGCATCGAAGGCATCGCCGCGCGGCGCTATTTCCAGCACTTCGCCAACCTCATCAAGAAAGACGACGACCCGACCTTAAGCTTCGACTTCGTGGGCCGCAACCGCCGGCCGCCCAAGGACCCGGTCAACGCCCTGCTCTCCTTCGCCTATGCCATGCTGACGCGGGAGTGGCACATCGCCCTGTCCGCAGTCGGGCTGGACCCATATCGCGGCTTCTTCCACCAGCCCCGTTTCGGCCGCCCCGCGCTGGCGCTGGACATGATGGAACCCTTCCGGCCGCTGGTCGCCGACTCTACCGTGCTCATGGCCATCAACAACGGCGAGGTGCGCGGCACCGACTTCATCCGCGCCGCCGGCGCCTGCGCCCTGTCGGACAGCGGGCGCAAGCGCTTCATCGCGGCCTTCGAACGGCGACTGGGCCAGGAAGTGACGCATCCGATGTTCGGCTACCGGCTGTCCTACCGGCGCCTGTTTGAAGTGCAAGGCCGCCTGCTCGCCCGGCACCTGGCAGGGGAAACACCGGATTACCCCAACTTCGTGACGAGGTAAACATGGAACACCTCTACGTCATCACCTACGACATTGCCGACGACAAGCGTTGGCGGCGCGTGTTCAAGACCATGAACGGCTATGGCGAATGGTTACAGCTCTCGGTATTCCAATGCCGCCTGGACCGGACCCGCATCATTCAGTTGCAAGCCGAATTGAAAGAAGCGATACACCACCAGGAAGACCACGTCCTAATACTTGACCTCGGCCCGGTAGACGGCGTGAAACCCCATGTCACAAGCCTGGGCAAAGGCTTCGAAGCAGTAAAACGCGAAGCCTTGATTTTCTAGCCGTGCAGACGCGAGCGCTAAGGTGGCATTTCGGACCCCAAGCACCGCTCGCGCGCGGCAATGTTCTTTAAAAACATGGCAATAACTGAACCACTAGAGACTGATAAGCGGGTACGTCGAACGACCATGCGCGTCCGGCTTGCAGCGCTCGCAAAGACGGGGGAAACTCCAAGCCTCAGGCCCGATGGTAAGGGTGCTGTGTTTCCGGGGCAGCCGCCCCGGCCTCATTGAAGCCGGGCATAGTCGGCCAAGATAGACTGATCGATCTTGTCGTGTTTCCGGGGCAGCCGCCCCGGCCTCATTGAAGCAGCTCCAGGAAGGTATCAATCAGACTGCTCGGCACATGTGTTTCCGGGGCAGCCGCCCCGGCCTCATTGAAGCCACCACCACTAACCCGCTCCGTGGGCAGCGTATCGCGTGTTTCCGGGGCAGCCGCCCCGGCCTCATTGAAGCTCTGCACTGGTCAGTTTCAAGTTTGGTAGTGTGAAGTGTTTCCGGGGCAGCCGCCCCGGCCTCAAGTTTTCTCTTGGCCGCACACTGGGCGTATTATGGAGACCATGCCAAAGGCAAGACAGCGCGCGAGGCGCAGATTGTGATGTCCTGGAATGCTGTCTGAACGAGATGCTGAACATGATCGACCTCGCCCCCTATGCCGCCCAGTCCGCCCACTCGCGCGGCCGCCGTTATCCCGAACCGCCCGCCGCTCCCCGCTCGGAATTTCAGCGCGACCGTGACCGGATCATCCACTCCACCGCCTTTCGCCGCCTGGAGTACAAGACCCAGGTGTTCGTCAACCACGAGGGCGACCTGTTCCGTACCCGCCTGACCCATAGTCTGGAGGTCGCCCAGATCGGCCGCACCCTGGCGCGCATCCTCAATCTCGACGAGGACCTGGTGGAGACCATCGCGCTTGCTCACGACCTCGGCCACACCCCATTCGGCCACACCGGCCAGGACGCACTGAACGACTGCATGAAGGACCACGGCGGCTTTGAGCACAACCTGCAATCCTTGCGCGTGGTCGACACGCTGGAACAGAAATACGCCGAGTTCGACGGCCTCAACCTGACCTTCGAGGCGCGCGAGGGCATCCTCAAACACTGTTCGAAGAAGAACGCCGAGCGGCTGGGCGATGTCGGCCAGCGTTTTCTGGCGGCTAGCCAACCGAGCCTTGAGGCGCAGATCGTCAACCTGGCCGACGAGGTCGCCTACAACAACCACGACGTCGACGACGGCCTGCGTTCCGGCCTCATCACGCTCGAACAACTGGAGGAGGTGGCGCTATTCCGCCGTCACCTCGGCACGGTGCGCCAGCGCTATCCCGCGCTCACCGACCGCCGACTGATCCACGAGACCGTGCGCCGGATGATCGATACCCTGGTCACCGATCTGGTCGGGCAGACCCGCGCCAACCTGGCCGCGCATCACCCCGCCGACATCGACGCGCTGCGCGCCTGCCCGCCGCTGGCCGCCTTCAGCCCGGCCATCCGCGAAGAGCACCTGGCGCTCAAGCGCTTTCTATTTCAGAGCCTGTACCGTCATTACAAGGTGGCGCGTATGAGCGAAAAGGCCAGTCGCTTGATCCGAGGCCTGTTCGCGGCCTTCACCGCCGAGCCGAAGCTGCTGCCGCCGGAGTTTCAGGATCGCGCCGAGACCGACCTGGCGCGCGCAGTATGCGATTACATCGCCGGCATGACCGACCGCTACGCCATCCTGGAACACCGGCGGGTATTCGACATCGAGGAGCTGGCTTAACAGGCTGTCAATCCCGGACGGTGCGGGCAATGACCCAGGTCTGCACCTCGCTCGCGCCGGCCCGTTTCACCACCTTGGCAAGTTCGTTGAGGCTGGCGCCGCTGGTCATCACGTCGTCGACCAGCGCGACCCGCTTTCCCGTTAAATCCAGGTCGCAGGCAAATGCATTGCGCATATTCCCGTGCCGGGATTTGGGCGGCAGTCCGACCTGCGGCCGGGTATCCCGCAGCCGGCGGCAGGCGTGCAGCGCCAGGGGCACGGCCAGCCGGTCGGCCAGGCACTTGGCGATCAGCGCCGCTTGATTGAAGCCCCGTTCCTGCAAACGGCGTGGGTGCAAGGGCATGGGAACGATGAGGTCGGGCCGCTCGGCGTTGGCCAACTCCGCCGCCAACTGGTCAGCCAGCCAAGGGGCCAGCGCCAGTTGGCCGCCATACTTCAATCGCTGGATCAGCGCCGAGGCGGGGAAGGCATAGCGATAGACTGCGGTCGTCCGGTCGAAGGCGGGCGGCCGTTTCAGACAGGCGCCGCATACCGCGCCCGCCGGCGTGGGCAGGGCGCAAACCGGGCAGCGCTCGGCCGGCAGACGCGGCAGATCGGCGCTGCAACCGGGACACAGCAAGCCAGCATAGCTGCGGGCGGCACACAAAAAGCAGGGCTGGGCAACACGTTGATGCACATAATTGCGGCACTTGTTCAAAAACGTGGCCATTAAATTTGACAAGTCAGCCTCCTTATTTGACTATGCGCGACCTACTTGCATTTTCCCATTGGCATGGCCGAAAAAAACCACCTGTCTGCCGCCGCCTGTTTGCGCAGCGCGCGCCTGTTCAATTACCTGGCGGTGGCCACCACCTTCCTGTCGGCCGGGCTGTTCACCCTGGGTCATTTCATGGCCGACAAGAAGCTGGCCTTCCTGCCTATGGCCATGTCGCTGCCGCCGGTGATGATCTGGCTGGCGGCCTCTATTTTCGTCTATGCCGGGCTGGCCCATCACCCCAATCTGCGGGTGCGCTATTACACCAAATGGGCAGGCTACCGTTATTACGCCATTGTCGGCTTTATGACCATCATGGCCAACGACCTGGCTCACCTCATCGGCTGGAGCGGCGTCTGGGCGCTGTTCATCGCGGCCTTGGCGCCCTGGGCGGCCTATGACATCTGGCGGGCGGGCCGGGAACAATGGAACGACACTGAAATCGAGGCACCGATATGACCGATCTATCCGAAATAAACCCCGCCCAAACCTGGGATCGAGCCGCTATCGAGGCCTTGTTCGAGCTGCCCTTCAACGACCTGTTGTTCCGGGCGCAGACGGTTCACCGCGCTCACTTCGACGCCAACGCGGTGCAGATGTCCACGCTGTTGTCGGTCAAGACCGGCGGCTGCTCGGAGGACTGCGGCTATTGCTCGCAATCGGCCCACTACGACACCGGCCTGGAGCGGGGGCGGTTGCTCGACGTGGCCGAAGTGGTAACGGCCGCCCAGGCCGCCAAGGCCAGCGGCGCCACCCGATTCTGCATGGGCGCCGCCTGGCGCGGGCCCAAGGACAAGGACCTCGACGGGGTGATCGACATGGTCCGCCAGGTCAAGGCGCTGGGCATGGAGACCTGCGTCACCCTCGGCATGTTGCAGGCTGGCCAGGCCGAAAAGTTGAAGGCGGCCGGCCTCGATTACTACAACCACAACCTGGACACCGCACCGGAGTTTTATGGCCAGGTGGTCACCACGCATACCTACGAGGACCGTCTGGACACCTTGAGCCAGGTGCGCGAGGCCGGCATCTCGGTCTGCTGCGGCGGCATCGTCGGTCTGGGCGAGTCGCGCGCCATGCGGGCCCGGCTGATCGCCGAGTTAGCCAGCCTGGACCCGCAACCGGAATCGGTGCCGATCAATAAACTGGTCAAGGTGCCGGGCACGCCGCTGGCCGCCGAGGCTGACCTGGACCCGCTTGAATTCGTCCGCACCATCGCCGTCGCCCGCATCGCCATGCCGACCTCGCACGTCCGCCTGTCGGCCGGCCGCCGGGAACTGGGCGAGGCGGTGCAGGCACTATGTTTCCTGGCCGGGGCCAACTCAATCTTCTACGGCGATAAACTGCTGACCACCGGCAACCCGGACGTCGAGGCCGATGAGGCACTGTTCGCCAAGCTGGGCCTCAAACCCGAGCCGGTCAAAGGCTGCCGCTGCGCCGAGGCATGATCGACCTCGAAACCCGGCTCGCCGAGCTGGACGCTCAAGGTCTACGCCGTCGCCGCCGGGTGCTGGAAAGCGCCCAGGGCACGCGGGTTACCGTGGGCGGCAAGGCCTACCTGTCCTTCGCCAGCAACGACTATCTCGGCCTAGCCGCCCATCCGGCCATCGCTGCCGCCGCTTGCGCGGCCGCCACTCAGTTCGGCGTGGGCAGCGCGGCCTCGCACCTGCTGACCGGCCATCACGCGCTGCATCAGCAACTGGAAACGGAACTGGCCGCCTTCGTCGGCCGGCCCGCCGCGCTGCTGTTCGCCACCGGCTACATGGCCAACCTGGGCGTGGTCACGGCCCTGGTCGGACGCAACGACGCAGTGTTCGCCGACCGCCTCAACCATGCCTCGCTGGTCGATGCCGCCCGGTTGTCGCGGGCCGAACACGTCCGCTACCGACACCTCGACCTGACCCACCTGGAAGCCTTGCTGCACGCCAGCCGAGCCAAAACCAAGCTGATCGCCTGCGATACGGTATTCAGCATGGACGGCGACCTGGCCCCGGTGCCCGAACTACTGGCCCTGGCGGAGCGCTACGACGCCTGGCTGTACCTGGACGACGCCCACGGCTTTGGGCTGCTGGGCGAGGCGGGACGCGGCGTCCTGCATAGCCACCCCTCACTCCTCGCGCCTCACCCCGCACTGATTTATCTGGCTACATTAGGCAAGGCCGCCGGCGTCTCAGGCGCCTTCGTGGCTGGTTCCGAGACCTTGGTCGAATGGCTGGTGAATAAGGCGCGTACCTATATCTACACCACTGCCACACCACCGATGCTGGCCGCCGCCGTGTCGGCCAGCCTCAAGCTGATCGCCGGCGAGCCACAGCGGCGGCAACAGTTGCAGCGCCTGATGGCCCAGCTCAAGGCTGGCGTTGCCCGACTGCCCTGGCCGTTGCTGCCGTCCGACAGCCCAATCCAGCCCTTGCTGGTCGGCGACAACCACGAGGCCCTGCGCCTGGCCGAGGGCTTGCTGCAACGCGGCATCCTGTTGCCGGCGATTCGTCCCCCGACGGTCCCGGAAGGCACGGCCAGGCTGCGTATCTCATTGTCCGCCGCACATACCGAGGCGGATCTAGCCCAACTGCTGGCGGCATTGCTGGAGCTGGCATGAGCGCCGCCGCTCGCTCCTCGTCCCTCGCTCATCACTGTGTCTTTCTCCACGGCTGGGGGCTCAACGGCGGCATCTGGGCGGAAACGCTGGCCGAGCTGGACTGGCCCGACGTCCTGACGCCCGACCTGCCCGGCTACGGCGAGACCCCGATCTGCGCCCCTTACGATGCGCCCCATCTGGCCGCTGCCGTGGCCGCCGATCTAGCCACCGACGCGGTCGTGGTCGGCTGGTCGATGGGCGGCATGGCGGCGCTCGCCCTGGCCGCGCGGCGGCCCATCAAGGCGCTGGTGCTGGTGGCCACCAGCCCGGTCTTCGTCAATCGCGACGACTGGCGGCACGGTCTGGCGCCCGAGGTCCTGGCCGGCTTTGCCGACTCACTGGCAACCGATTATCGGGGCACGCTGTTGCGTTTCCTCGCCCTCCAGGCACGCGGCGGCGAGGCCGCCCGCGCGGTGATCGGCCGCCTGCGCGAGCGCGTGTTCGCGCACGGTGAACCCCGACCCGAGACCCTGGCCGCCGGACTGGCCTTGCTGCGCGACGTCGATCTGCGCCGTGAGGCGGCGGCGGTACGCTGCCCCACCCTGGTGGTCCATGGCGGCTACGACGCCCTTTGCCCGCCGGCCGCCGGCGCGTGGCTGGCCGACGCCCTCCCGAACGCCCGGCTGGCGGTCCAGGCGCAGGCATCGCACGCCCCGTTCCTGTCGCATCCGGACTGGTTCGTCACTCAATTGCAGGGCTTTCTCAATGAAATCGGCGCGTAGGCAGACCTTGCGCGCCGCCTTCGACCGGGCCGCGCCAAACTATGACGACTCCGCCTTCCTGCAACAGGAGGTGGCTCGCCGCATGGACGAACGGCTGGCGGTGATGAAGCTGGACCCGGCCCGCATATTGGACGCCGGCTGCGGCACCGGCTTTGCCTTGCCGCTGTTGAACCGGCGCTATCCGAAGGCCGGCCTGATCGGCCTGGACCTGGCCCACGCCATGCTGACCGAGGCGCGCCGGCGTTTGCCCAAACCATCCCTGTTCGACCGGCTGCGGGCGCCGTTTGCCGCGCCGCCCATGGCCTTGATCGGCGCCGACATCGAGGCCATACCGCTGGCCGCCGACTCGATGGACCTGATCTGGTCGAATCTGGCCTTGCAATGGCTCGACGGTCCGGAGGCCGCCCTGCGCGAGTTGCGACGGGTGTCGGCGTCCGGCGGTCTGGTGCTGTTCAGCACCTTCGGTCCGGACACCCTGAAGGAGTTGCGCGCGGCCTTCCACGGTCTGGACGGGTACCGCCACGTCAACCGCTTCGTCGACATGCACGACCTCGGCGATGCCCTCATCCACGCCGGCTTCGCCAACCCGGTCATGGAGATGGAATGCCTCACCCTGACCTATGCCGACCTCAAGGGCGTATTGCGCGACCTCAAGGGCATCGGCGCCGACACCGTCCTGGATGGCCGGCGCCACGGGCTGATGGGCCGGCGCGAGTGGCAGCAATTGGTCGTCAATTACGAGGCCTTCCGCCACGAGGGCCGTCTGCCGGCGACCTACGAGGTGATCTACGGCCACGCCTGGGTCGGCGACAAGACGCCCTGGGACGATGGCCGCAAGGTGATCCAGTTGAAGATCGAACAACGCCAGGCGGGACTGCGCTAATGCCTGGTCTATTCATCACCGGCACCGATACCGGCGTCGGCAAGACCCTGGTCACGGCGGCCCTGCTCCACGCCATGACCGCGCTCGGCCTGCGCGCCCTGGCCATGAAGCCGATTGCCGCCGGCGCCGCGCAAGTCGATGGCGTCTGGGTGAACGAGGATGTCGCCATACTTGAACAGGCGGCCAACGTTGCCGCGCCACGCGCACTCGTCAACCCCTACCTGTTACGCGAAGCGCTGGCCCCGCACATCGCCGCCGAGCGCAAGGGCGTACGGATCGAGATTCCGCATATCGTCGAGGCCTATGGCCAATTGGCAGACCTGGCCGACTGGCTGCTGGTCGAGGGCGTGGGTGGCTTCCGGACGCCGCTCGACGACCGCCGCGACGGCGCCGACCTGGCCGTGGCGCTCGGCCTGCCGATCATCCTGGTGGTCGGGATGCGGCTGGGCTGTCTCAACCACGCACTGCTGACCGCCGAGGCCATCGCGGCGCGGGGCTTGCGTCTGGCCGGCTGGGTCGCCAATCGGCTCGACCCGGACCTGGCGGCGTTTGAAGAAAATGTCTTGGCCCTGCGACAACGCTTGCCCGCGCCCTGCCTCGCCGTCCTGCCTTATCTGGCCGATCGCGATCCGCAGCACGCCGCGCAGTTCATCCCAGCCAAACCGCTGAACCAATGGCTCGGCCATTTTACTTGATGCCGGTCAATTGAATTGACTAGGTAGTCAGGTTATCGGCAGTTTGGCGGCAAACTTTAGGCGGCCGGGCGGTGGCGCAGGTATTCCCGCAGCCCCGGTAACAGGGATAGTGAAACGATCAGCAGGATGACGGCCGTGAGGTTGTTTTGCACCACGGCTAGGCCGCCGAAGAAGAAGCCGGCTGGCACCAGCAAGCCGGTCCAGAGCAGGGCGCCGAGCAGGCTGAAAACCAGGAAGCGCGGATAGGTCAGTCGGCCAATGCCGCAGACGAACGGCACAAAGGTACGGACGATGGGCACGAAACGGGCGATGATGATGGCCTTGGGGCCGTGGCGCTCCATGAAGGCATGGCTGCGGTCAAGGTTTTCCCGTCTCAGCCAGCGACTATTTTCCCGCTTGAACAACCTGGGCCCGAGCAGGCGGCCGATCCAGTAATTGACGTTGTCGCCGCAGAGGGCCGCCACGACCAGGGTCAGGATCAGCCAAGCCAGGTTCATGCCGCCCGCCGCCGCCACCGTTCCGGCCACGAACAGGAGTGAATCGCCGGGCAGGAACGGGGTCACCACGAGCCCTGTTTCCATGAATATAACGAGGAACAGCAGGGCGTAGACCCAGGCCCCATGCTGAGCCACGAAGGCCGTCAAATGAACATCGAGGTGCAGGACCAGATCGAGCAACTGAAGAAACAAATCCATGGCAGAGGCCGCTACTGCCGGCGAGGTGCCGGTTAAACCATCGCCTCGGCTTTAACCTTGGGCGGCTTGATGAAGTCCTCGCGCGAAACCCCCAGCCAGAGCACGATCGGGCTGGCCACCAGCACCGAGGAATAAATGCCGAACAGGATGCCGATGGTCAAGGCCACGGCAAAATAATGCAATGCCTCGCCGCCAAAGAGCAGCATGGACAGCACCATCATCTGGGTCATGGCGTGGGTAATCACGGTCCGCGACATGGTGGTGGTGATGGCGTTGTCGATCAGGGCCGGAATCTCCATCTTGCGCATCTTGCGCAGGTTCTCCCGTATCCGGTCGAACACCACCACCGATTCGTTGACCGAATAACCCAGTATGGCCAGCACGCCGGCCAGCACGGTCAGGGAGAATTCCCACTGGAACAGGGCGAAGCAGCCCAGAATGATGACCACGTCATGCATGTTGGCAATGATGCCAGCCAGGGCGAACTTCCATTGAAAGCGCAAGGCCAGGTAGATCATGATGCCCATAGACACGACCAGCAGCGCCAGCGCCCCGTTGTCATAGAGTTCCTTGCCCACTTGCGGGCCGGTGAACTCGACCCGTTTCAGTACCACCTGTGGGTTATCGGCCTTCAGTGCGCCCATGACCTGCTCGCTCAACTGGGCGCCGCTCACGCGCTGTTTGGCCGGCAGGCGGATCAGCACATCGCGTGCCGAACCGAAGTTCTGTACCGCCACCTCCTTGTAGCCCAGTTTCTCGACCGCGCTGCGCACCCGGTCGATTTGAGCCACCTGCGGGTAGCTCACCTCCAGCACCGTGCCGCCGGTGAAATCAACGCCCAGGTTGAGCCCTTTGGCCGCCAGCGCCCAGACGGCGATGATGAAGGTAATCAGTGAAATGGTCGTGGTCACGCGCCCGTAGCGCATGAACGGGATGTCTTTTTTTAGATGGAAGAATTCGATCATGGCTATCGCCTTAAAATGATTTTCAGATGGCTACCTTGGTGAGCCGAGACTGGCGACCATAGGTCAGGTTGGCCATGGCGCGGGACACCGTTACCGCGCTATACATCGAGGTCAGGATGCCGATACAGAGCACCACGGCAAAGCCGCGCACCGGTCCGGAGCCGAGCCAGAACAGGGCCAGGCCGGCGATCAGCGAAGTGACGTTGGAGTCGAGAATGGTGTCGAAGGCCCGATCATAGCCGGCCGCAATGGCCGCCTGGGGCGAGTTGCCCTGGCGCAGTTCTTCGCGAATACGCTCGTTAATCAGCACGTTGGCGTCGATGGCCATACCCAGAGTCAAGGCGATGCCGGCCAGACCAGGCAGGGTCAAGGTGGCCTGGAGCATGGACAGCAGCGCCACCAGATAAAGGCCGTTGGCGGTCAGCGCCAGCACCGAAAAAATCCCGAATATCCGGTAATAGAAGATCATGAACACCACCACGGCCATGAAGCCCCATAGATTGGAATGGAAGCCCTTGGCGATATTATCCGCGCCCATGCTGGGCCCGACCGTGCGTTCCTCGACGATATCCATGGGCGCGGCCAGGGCGCCGGCGCGCAACAGCAAGGCAACATCCTTGGATTCCTGAACCGTGTCCATGCCGGTGATCTGCACCCGGCCGCCGCCGATTTCCTCGCGAATCACCGGGGCGGTAACCACCTCGGTCTTGCCCTTCTCGATCAGCAGGATAGCCATGCGCTTGCCGACATTGTCGCGGGTCACGTCGCGGAATATCCGGGCACCGCGGCCATCCAGGTTGATGTGCACGGCGGCCTGGCTGTTGTCGTCGAAACCGGGTTGGGCGTCGGTAATGTAATCGCCGGTCAGGATGACGGTCTTCCTCACCAGAATCGGTCGCCGGTCGCGTTCGTAATAGAACTCGTCGCCGAACGGCACCTGGCCGGCAGTGGCCACCTGCAGGCGGGCCGGGTCCTGCATGGCCTCATCGTCCACCAGTCTGATTTCCAGGGTCGCGGTACGGCCGAGTATCTCCTTGGCCTTGGCGGTGTCCTGCACGCCCGGCAACTGAACCACCACGCGGTCCACGCCTTGCTGCTGGATGACCGGCTCGGCCACGCCCAACTCGTTGACCCGATTGCGCAAGATGGTCAGGTTTTGTTGCAGTGCATACTCCTGAGTCTTGATCTTGGCGGTTTCCTTGAGACCGGCGACCAGGGCGACGCCATCCGTAGTCGCGGCATCGGTCAGTTGCAGGTCGGCATAGGCGGTCTCGAGGATCGGCCTGGCCTGATCGCGGGTCGCGGCATCGGCGAACCGGATGGTGACGACATTGCCGGCACGGGAAACGCCGGAATAACGAATCTTCTTTTCCCGCAGCAAGGTGCGGATGTCGCCCTGGTAGCGCTCCGCCGCCTTCTCCAATGCCTTGTCCATATCGACCTGGAGCAGGAAATGCACCCCGCCGCGCAGGTCCAGGCCCAGGTACATGGGCAATGCGCCGATCGAGGTCAGCCAGGCCGGCGAGGCCGGCAAGAGGTTCAAGGCCACGGTGTAATCGGCACCCAAGGCGGTTTGCACAATATCCTTGGCCTTGATCTGGCTATCGGCATCGTTGAACCGGGCCTTGACGCCGTGCTCGTCCAGCATGAGCCCGATCTTTGCGATCCCGGACTGTTTCAGCAGGCCTTCGACGCGCTGCATCAGCGCGTTGTCCGGCTTCTCGGTAGTCCGTACCGGGGACACCTGAATGGCGGGCACCTCGCCGAACAAGTTGGGCAGGGTGTACAACAGGCCGACCACCACGGAGACGACAACGACGACATATTTCCAGAGCGGATAACGGTTCATTTTTCTAGTGACAAAGTGACAAGTTACGAGTGACGGGGTGGCGGCGGGCGCGCGAGTGGGTCACTCGTCGCGTCGTTGCCGGTACTCACAGATCCTTGATCGTGCCCTTGGGCAGCACGATCTGGATGGCAGCGCGCTGGAAAATGCTTTCGCTGCCGCCGCCGATATCAAGCGTTGCATATTGCGCCGACAGTTTCACGACCTTGCCCAACTGGCCGCTGGCGGTGACCACCTCGTCGCCCTTCTGCAATGACTCCTGCAACTTCCTCTGCCCCTTGCTACGCGCCATCTGGGGCCGAATGATGAGGAAATAGAAAACCACGAAGATAACGACCAGGGGCAGAAACTGCATGACCGGGTTCGGTTGAGCGGCCTGGTCGGCGGCAAAGGCGGAGGAAATCAACATCTCAAGCTCCATATTGGAAATTTTCGGGATTCTAACATGCCGACTTTCGGTCTTTATTAAAGTGCGTCACGAACTCGGCGAACCGATCGGACTCGATAGCCTGGCGCAGTTCGGCCATCAGGGTCTGGTAGTAATGCAGGTTGTGAATGGTGTTGAGCCGCCCGGCCAGCGACTCACCGACCCGGAACAGGTGGTGCAGATAGGCCCGGCTGAAATGGCGGCAGGTATAGCAGTCGCAACCCGGGTCGATGGGGCCGGGGTCGGTACGATGGCAGGCATTCTTGATGTGCAGGTTGCCATAGCGGGTGAACAGCACGCCGTGGCGGGCGTTGCGGGTCGGCATCACGCAGTCGAACATATCGATGCCCTGGCCGACGGCGAACACGATGTCCTCAGGCGTGCCGACGCCCATCAGATAACGCGGCCGGTCGCTCGGCAGTTGCGCCGCGGTGTGGCTCAGGATGCGCGCCATGTCCGCCTTGGGCTCGCCCACCGAGAGGCCGCCGATGGCATAGCCGTCGAACCCGATCCGGGTCAACTCTTGTACTGAATTATCGCGCAGGCCTTCAAACATGCCGCCCTGGACGATGCCGAACAAGGCATTGGGATTGCCGGCATGGGCCAGCTTCGAGCGCGCGGCCCAGCGCAGGGACAATTCCATCGACGCCTTCGCCGTCTCCCAGTCGGCCGGATAGGGCGTGCATTCATCGAAGATCATGACGATGTCCGAGTTCAACGTGCGCTGAATTGTCATCGACTGTTCCGGGGTCAGCATCAGCCGCGCGCCATCGAGCGGCGAGGCGAAGTGCACGCACTCTTCGGTGATCTTCCTGAGATGGGTCAGGCTGTAGACCTGAAAGCCGCCCGAGTCGGTCAGGATCGGCCCGTCCCAGCGCATGAAGTCATGCAGCCCGCCAAAGGCGGCGATCACCTCAAGCCCCGGCCGCAACCAGAGATGGAAGGTATTGCCGAGCACGATCTGGGCGCCCAGCGCCTTGACCTCGTCCGGGGTGACCGATTTCACCGCGCCGACGGTGCCGACCGG
>JAIMKU010000001.1:128917-131144 GCA_020692235.1 Hydrogenophilus sp. | reverse complement strand
ACCGTGGGCCAGTTCCAGCCGACCCCGACGGGCGCCGCCGGCGCTGGCGAGCAGGTCAAATTTCATCGTTTCTCTCGATCAACATGGCGTCACCATAGCTAAAAAAACGGTAACGCTCCGCCACCGCATGGTCATAGGCCCGGCGCATCAGGTCGTGGCCGCCGAATGCCGACACCAGCATGAGCAGCGTGGATTTGGGCAGGTGAAAATTGGTGACCAGGCGCTCGACCAGCCGGAATTTGTAGCCCGGTGTGATGAAGATGTCGGTCTCGCCGGCGCCGGCCTTCAGTTCGCCGCCGCGCACCGCCGACTCCAGGGCGCGCAGGCTGGTGGTGCCCACCGCGCCGACCCGGCCGCCGGCCGCCTGGGCCTTGGCCACGGCCGCTACCGTGGCAGAGGGAATCTCGTAACACTCGCTATGCATGCGGTGATCGGCAATGCGTTCGGCCCGCACCGGCTGGAAGGTGCCGGCGCCGACATGCAGGGTCACAAAGGCGGTCTCGACACCCGCATCGTGCAACCGGGCCAGCATCGCCCAGTCGAAATGCAGCCCCGCCGTCGGCGCCGCCACGGCGCCCGGATCGCGGGCATAGACGGTTTGATAGCGGGCGTCGTCACTGGCCTCGGCCGCCCGGTTTATATAGGGTGGCAAAGGCAATAGGCCATATTGGTCCAGCCACTCCAGCACCGTCCTGGGCGGGTCAAAGACCAGGCGATATAGATCGTCCCGGCGATCCACCACCTCCGCCTCAAACGCATCCGAGAAACGCAGCCGCATCCCGGCCTTGGGCGGGTGGCTGGCGCGAATGAAGACCAGTGCCTCATGGTCGGACAGCACCCGCTCCACCAGCGCCTCAATCCGCCCGCCGGTCGCCTTCTCGCCGAACAGGCGCGCCTTGATTACCCGGGTATCGTTCAACACCAGCAAATCGCCAGGCCGGAAGAAGGCGGGCAGATCGGCGAACAACCGGTCCTCGAACCTGCCAGCCGGGCCTTCGATATGCAGCAAACGGCTGGCGGTGCGGTCGGGCAGCGGGTAGCGGGCGATGAGTTCGTCCGGCAAAACGTAATCGAAATCGCTGGTTTTCATGATGAGGGAGCGGATTATACGTTGCCCTCGGCCCTTGCTTTTCGCGATAATCGCTGCCCTACTGCTGCCCGGATGGCGGAATTGGTAGACGCACGGGACTCAAAATCCCGCGCTAGTGATAGCGTGCCGGTTCGACCCCGGCTCCGGGCACCACCTTAAAAGCAGCAAGCAATCAGAGGCCGCTCCAGACTCGGGTAATACCCGGCGGCGATTTTCTAATTTAACGATCTCTGGCGCTGCCACGTCGTCACCCCACCCACCGCACCACGTCGGCCATCGGTTGCCGGACCTTGGCCGGTTGCGGGTTGACCCGGTAGCCGAAGGCCACCATCACGGCCAAGCCCCATTGCGCAGTATCCAGAACGCCGGCCTCGGCCAAGACGGCTTCGGCGTCGGCCTGGTCATAGCCTTCGATCGGGCAGGAGTCGATACCGATCAGGGCGGCGGCGGTCATCATGTTGCCAAGGGCAATGTAGGCCTGTTTGCAGGCCCAATCGAACAGGGCGCGCTGGCTTTCCAGCAGCTTGAAGTCGGATTCCTGGAACTTGCGGTAAACGGCGGTGCGGCCTTCGATCCGCTCCGGGGAAAATTTGTAGATGTCGTGCATCATGTGCCGCACATGCTCGCCGTCGTAGCGCATACCGCCCTTGCGCACCAGGATGGCGAGGTAATGGCTGGCGCTCGGCAACTGTTTCTGGGCGCCCCAGGTCACCGGCAGCAGTTGCTCGCGCAGCGCCCGGTCCTGAATGACCACGAAGCGCCAGGGTTCATAGCCGAACGAGCTGGGTGACAGGCGGCCGGTTTCCAGGATGAATTCGAAATCGGCGGCCGGGATTTTTTTGCCTACATCAAATTCCTTGCAGGCATGGCGAAAATGCCAGGCATCAAGGATGGTTTGCCGATCTGGCATGGCGCTGGCTCCCGTGACAAAGATGGAATTATCACCCAAGCCGAGCCGGTATAATTCATCGCCATGGACAACCTGCTGCGTTCCCTCCGGCTAGCGGCCCAGGATTTGCTGGCGCCTCGGATGCTGGTCCTGGTGCTTTGGCCCATGGCCCTTGCCCTGCTGTTATGGGGCGGGCTGGCCTGGCAGTTTGGCGCCGCATGGAAGGTCGAGATCGCCAACTTTCTCGC
>JAIMKU010000001.1:122048-128873 GCA_020692235.1 Hydrogenophilus sp. | reverse complement strand
ATGGCCTATGCCGCAATCGTCATCCTGGCCTTGCTATGGCTGCCGGCACTCTATGTCACCGCGATCTTGATTACCTCGCTGTTGCTGATGCCGTTCATCGTCGATTTTGTCGCCAGGCGCCATTACCCGGACCTGGAACGGCGCAAGGGCGGCAGCCTGCCGGGCAGCCTGGTCAACAGTCTGGTCGCCCTGCCGCTCTATATCCTGGCCTGGGTGATCTTACTGCCGGTCTGGCTGTTCGCGCCCTTTGGCATTGCCGTGTCCATCCTGCTCAACGCCTGGCTGAATCAACGCCTGTTCATGTACGACGCCTTGTCCGAACACGCCTCGGCGGCGGAGCTGAAAGACGAGCGTCATGCCGGCGGCGGCTGGCTGTTCGCCCTGTCCTGCCTGCTGGGTCTGTTGCACTTCATCCCTGTAGTCAATTTCCTGGCCCCGGTCTATATGGGCCTGGCCTTTAGTCACCATGGTCTTTCGGCGCTCGACGCCACCCGGAAAAGGGCCGCCGCATGATCCGGGGCATCGGCGTTGACCTGGTCACGATCGCCCGCATGACTGGCATGATCGAACGCCACGGCGAACGCCTGGCCAAGCGCATCCTGGCGCCGGCCGAACTGGCAGACTATGCCGCCGCCCAGGACAAGGGCCGCTTCCTGGCCAAACGTTTCGCAGCCAAGGAGGCCGTCGCCAAGGCGCTCGGCGTCGGTATGCGCACCCCGATACATATGGAACGCATCACCGTGACCCACGACGACCGGGGCCAGCCTGGCTTCGCCTTCGCCGACCCGCTACGCGACTGGCTAACGGCACGCCGGATCGGCCGCATCCACCTATCCATCAGCGACGAGCCGGATCACGCGGTCGCCTTTGTGGTCGCCGAAGCGCTGCCATGACCGCGCTACGCCAACCGCTCGGCCCCCTGATGCTGGATGTCGAAGGCACGACACTCAACGATGCCGACCGACGCCGGCTGGGCCACCAGATGGTCGGCGGGGTGATCTTGTTTGCCCGCAATTACGAAGACCCGGAGCAGCTCGCCGATTTGTGCCGCGAGATTCACGCCCTGCGTCTTCCGCCGCTGTTGATCGGGGTCGATCACGAAGGCGGCCGGGTGCAGCGCTTTCGCGCCGGTTTCACGCCAATCCCGGCCATGGGCGCGCTGGGCGCGTTCTGGGCCGAGCACCCGGGCAAGGCCCGGCATCTGGCCCATGACGCCGGCTATGTACTGGGCGCCGAGCTGCGTGCCGCAGGCGTCGATTTCAGTTTCGCCCCGGTATTGGACCTCGATTACGGTGCCAGCCAAGTCATTGGCGATCGCGCCCTGCACCGTGCCCCGGAGGCGGTGGCAGAACTGGGCCACGGCCTGGTTCTGGGTCTGCATGAGGCCGGCATGAGCGCCGTGGGCAAACACTTTCCCGGCCATGGCTTCGTCGCCGCCGACTCTCACCTGGACACCCCGGTCGATACCCGCACCCTGGCGGCACTGGAAGACGATGACCTGATTCCATTCCGCCGCCTGATCGATCTGGGCCTGTCCGGTATCATGCCGGCCCACATCGTCTATCCCAAGGTGGACCCGATGCCGGCCGGCTTTTCCAGACACTGGCTCATGGACATACTGCGCGGCCGCTATGGTTTCGAAGGCATGATCTTCAGCGACGACCTGGCCATGGCCGGCGCCAGCGTGGCCGGCGACGACGCGGCCCGCGCCAGGGCCGCCTTGACCGCCGGCTGCGACATGGCACTGCTGTGCAACCAACCCGAGCGAGCCGATGAATTGTTGGCCCGGTTGCGCTGGGATAACAACCCGCTCGCCCTGATCCGCTTCGCCCGTATGCACGGGCGGCCCCATCCACCCAGCCGCATAGCCCTGCATGAAAGCCCACGTTATATGAATGCCGTGCATCACCTGGCCAGTATCGGCCAAGCCGACACCAAACTCATACTCAATGACCCAACCTCGCCCAGGTAGAACCACGATGAAACAACGCCAACGCCATTCCGCCCATCGTCTGAACCGAGATGCCGAACACCTGGTCTGGCTGGCCCAGGGTCTGGCCAACTCCGGCAGCAACGCCGAGGATGCATGGTGGGAAACCGAGCTGGCCAACCGGATCGATAAGCTGCTCGACGGCAACCAGGAAGAGGTCATCGATCAGGCGCTGAACCGGCTCAACGAGATCGACGCGCAAGCCTACGACGAGCTGGCCAACCAGGCCGAGGCTGGCGTCGAAGGCAATATCGTAAACGGCCCGGACGGTCCCCGACAGGCCCTGCTGCTGGCCCTGCCCATCCTGGTCTGGTCGCGCTACAGCATCCCGGCTCGCAGCCTGCCAGCGGCCGTCCTGGCCGCCCTGCGAACGCAACTCAAGGCCCACGTCCTGGCCGACGGCTGCCAGGTCGCCCTGGCCGACTTTCTGTTTAGCCCGGAACAGATGCCGCGCGGCTATACCGGGACCCGCCGCTTCGCTGCCCATATGGAGCAGGCCGCGCTCAATGACGAGGACCTGGCAATCTCGACCGCCGAATTACCCGAGATCGGCCAATACATCTCCGATCCGCGCTGTATCCTGGCCACGGTCGCCGTACCGCTCGGCCAGCCGATGTTGCGCTGGCAGGAGACCGACGGCAGCCGGGAAACCGCGCTCAGCCAGTGGCGAGCCCAGGCCACCCCCAGCTTACAAACCATCCTGCCCGGCTGCGGCCTCCGCTTGCTGCTGCCCGACGCCTACTTTTCCGCCTGGCGGCAAACCGACCTGGAGGCGCGCGGCTATGCCCTGACCGCCACCGTGGCCTATCTACAGGCGATGCTGGACTTGCCCGCCAGTGCGCTCAAGGCGGTGGCCGCGCCTTATTACGAGCGCCAGTTGCAGGAATGGCGAGTCGGCTTCTGCCGCCTGGATGACGATCAAGTGCTGCATGGCGTGGTCTGGCCCCTGCTCGGCACGGAAGACGAGACGACTGACGTGGCCAGCGAAATCGAGGCCAATCTCCGACAGGCCGGCATCGGCCAGATCGTCATGCTGGATCAGCAGCAATTGGCGCCAGAATATTGCGACGACTGCGGCGCGCCATTGTTTCCCAATGCCGACGGCGAATCGGTGCATAGCGAAATGCCGGGGATGGATGACGACACGCCACCGGCGCACCTGCATTAGCTGTATCGGGAGCTTGCCTTGCGCCGGCCAAAATTCCCCGCCGCCAACCTGGAATGCAACGTCTGCCCCCGGCTGAAGGCATTCCTGGCCAAGGCCAGGCAAGCCTATCCCGATTACTACTGCCGCCCGGTGCCGGCATTTGGCGATGCCCATCCCGCGCTGCTCATCATCGGCCTGGCCCCCGGCCTGCACGGCGCCAACCGCACCGGCCGGCCATTCACCGGCGATTTTGCCGGCCTGCTGCTGTATCAAACGCTGTATGAATTCGGCTATGCCAACCGGCCCATCTCCGTCGCCGCCGACGACGGCCTGAAACTGAAACGCTGCCGCATCACCAACGCAGTCAAATGCGTACCGCCACAGAATAAACCGGGGCCTGCCGAAATCGCCCACTGCAACAGCTTGCTCCGGGCAGAGCTGCGCGACCTGCCGAAAGACGCCGTTATCCTGTGCCTCGGCCAGATCGCCCACAAGGCCGTGGTCAAGGCCCTCGACCTGAAACAGAAAGACTTCCCATTCGGTCATGGCACCCTGCACAACCTGCCCGGCCGGCGCCTATACGACTCCTACCACTGTAGCCGCTACAACACCCAGACCAAGCGCCTGACGCCAGCCATGTTCAAGGCCGTGTTTGAGCGAATCCAAACCGATATGGGTAGCTGATTCGGCCAAACACACAACTATTGGTCTGAATTTTCCATCCCTCAGCCAAGTTTGTATCTTGTCTCAAGGCAAGCCATCCAATACAGTGGCCCTACTTCGGCCAGGTGTTTAACGCTAATCCAGGAAGGATGGACATGAAGATAAAGCTCGTTAGGAGTCTGTCGGACTTAAAGGAAATCGGCTGCAAAGCCGTCGGAACGGTCCATATTCCGCCGCTTTCTTGGTCAATAGTAATGACTATTGCCCGGCGAAATCGTCGAAATCTGTCCTCGTTCGGACAATTTTTCGCTTCGATTCTTCAAGTCCGACAGGCTCCTTGCCTGGCCCTTTTGCTCATCCTGTCCATGCCCGCGTCGGCGCTTGTCAACCTCAACAGCGCGACTCGGGCCGAGCTGGAAGCAATCAAGGGGATCGGCCCGGCCAAGGCCCAGGCGATCATGACCTACCGTGAAAAAAATGGCGCCTTCAAGCATATGGAAGACCTCGCCAGGGTCAAAGGGTTTGGCACGGCCACAGTGAATAAACTGAAGCGGCAATTCACCATTGCCGGGGCAAAGGCCGGGGACCGGGCGGCGAGATAACAGCCCGGCATCGAGGGAGAGGGTTCAAATGAAAAAACAGCGCGGCGTCACCTTGATCGAAGCCATGGTTACTGTCTCGATTGCTGCCATCCTGACCACAATCGGCGTTCCCGGTATGCTCGAACTGCTGCGCGATACGCGTCAGAGTTCGCAGGTCATGGCTATCGTCGGCCACCTCAATTACGCCCGCAGCGAAGCCGTCAAACGCGGTTACAAGGTCACCGTCTGTCCCAGCGACGATGGCGCCGTTTGTTCCGGCAAAGCGCAATGGCAATCGGGCTGGATCACCTTTGCTGACAGCAACGGCAACGGCGCGGTCGATGCCGCCGAAACCATCCTGCGAGTCCACGAAAAACTCAACGATGGCAACACCCTGCAGGGCAGCCGACCGCGCATCGCCTACCAAAGCAGCGGTTTAAGTCCCGGCTACAACGACACATTAAAACTATGCGATATGCGAGGCACAGCCAAGGCGCGTAGCGTGATTATCAGTATGCAAGGGCGGGTCAGGGTGGCGGTCGGCACGACTTCCTGTCCGTGATGGCCGAAACCGGTGCCGCGCACTAGGAGTCTGTCGCCTCGCCACATACGACCAAAGGTGCTCAGAGACATTCTGTTATCACCGCACTACCGATCTTGCCACAGCACGGATACCGGTAAGGCGTAGAGTCCAGCCCCAAAAGGCATGGATTGCTCGCCGAGATAAAATACCACTCCAACGACAAAGCGCTTTCCGACGGCATCGGAGAGCATGCGCAGGCCCTTGAAATCGCTGGCTGTCACGCTGCTGGCCGACTTGATCTCCACGCCGGCGATGCGGCCATCTGGCGTCTCCAGCAACAGGTCGACTTCCCCACCCGTCGCCGTACGAAAATGCCAGAGGCTGGCCGCCTGCCGGCTCCAGCCAATCTGTTTGCGGAGTTCCTGGACAACGAAGCTTTCCAGCAACGGCCCCAGGTCTGGCGAACGGCCAAGTGCCCCGGCATCCGTTGCGCCACGCAAGTAGACGGCAAGTCCGGTATCCAGCAAATGGACCTTCGGCGATTTGACCAGTCGTTTGCCGAGATTCGCCGACCAGGCGGGCAACGGCTGAAACAGAAAAGTTGCCTCAAGCAAGCTCAGGTAGCGTTGCAGGGTTGTGTGGGGTATCCCGACCGCACGAGAGATTTCGGCAATATTCATCAGACTGCCGGTACGCGCGGCCAACAAGCTCAACAGCCGGGGCAGGTCGGTTAATTTGTCGATATTGGCGAGATCGCGCACGTCCCGTTGGAGCAAGGCGGCAATGTAGCTGCGAAACCAAGCGTTGCGGCGCTCACTGGCGGCGCGTCCAACAACTTCGGGGAAGCCTCCGGCAATGATGCGCAAGCACACGTCGGACCGGCTCGTTGCCCATATTTCGAGGCTCCAGCCTGCGCCCGAGAACAATGCATCGACCAGATTGGCCGGGCTGGCGGCCAGTTCGCTCTGCGAAAAAGGATACAGGGGAAGAATTTCAATGCGCCCAGCCAAGGATTCGGCCAGCTTAGGCAACAGAAAAATGTTCGCCGAACCGGTCAACAGGAAGCGCCCCGGGCTCGGATCGACGTCGACCAGGCGCTTGATGGCGGGAAACAGTTCCGGTGCGTGCTGCACCTCGTCGATTACAACCAGACCATCCTGCCCGCTGAGCAACGCGAATGGGTCAGATCGCGCCAGGCTGAGAACGGTCGGATCGTCCAGTGACAAATAGGGGGCGGCACGCGCCTCGGCGACTGAACGCGCCAGCGTGGATTTTCCAGTTTGACGCGCACCGTTGAGTAATACCACGCGGGTATCCGCCAGTGCGGCAGTCAGGTTTTTACCAATCAGCCGATCAATCATGATTAGATATTAACCATGCAATGGTGAATATACAACCAAACAAAAAATACCGGCGTCCAAGATGAGTTCGGGTGGGCCGCCTAACCTTTGCCACTCTTTGGCAAAAACCCGACCTGTGGCAAGGCCGAAAAATGCGCATCGCCGGTGACCAATGTGGCGCGGTGCCGGTGCGCAGTGGCGTAGATGATTGCGTCCGCAGTGGCCAGTTTGAATGCCTTTGCGATGTCTGCGGCCAGTAACGCTATGGACGTGTCGAGTGAAACGACAATCGCGGTTTGAGTGGCTGCAATGGCGGATAAGGCGACCGGCTGGCCTATCTCCCGGCACAGCCATTGGTAGAGTTCATGCTGTACCAGTGTTGGGACGATCAGAGATTCAGGGGCATTCAGGTCGCGTGAATAATCCCGCCAAGCCGCGTATAGCCCGCTGGCGGGCCTCAAGGGGTCGCCTCAGAAAACGGAAAAAAAGCACAGGAACACGCCGACACGACCGAAGCCGTGAGCGCACGCAATGATGATGCGGTCTATGAACTCCATGCCTATCAGTATCCCGCTACCTTC
>JAIMKU010000001.1:71480-122026 GCA_020692235.1 Hydrogenophilus sp. | reverse complement strand
ACACTGCATCGTCGGCCGGCTCGTGGCGGTACAAGGCCACATAGCCGGAATCCCCGAAGGCAATCACCAGCTCGCGCAGCTCGGGCAGTTCGGGCAACGGGCGGCCAATGTCGGGAGCCGTTTCCAGCGGCAAGAATTGCTGTTCGATGATCTGGCCGGCCCGCCTGGCGGCTTCCGGGGCCTTGGCCGCCAGGAACCGCCGGCAGCGTTCCAAGCCTTCCGCTGCGCCTTCGGTAACGATTACTCGTGGCACTCAGGCACCGCCTTTTCGTCATCGGTGCCCCAAGTGCTCAACCAGGCGCGCACTTCCTGGCCGGTCAGGTGCCGGCCGGTTTCCTTGTAGGCCGCCCAGGAGGCCAAGGCTTCCTGCTTGAAGCTCTCGCGGGATTCTTCTCGCTCGACGTACTGCTGGATGGCTTCGAGCATGAGCCAGTGCGGCGAGCGGCGGCGCTGGCTTGCGAGGTGATGGACACGGCTTTTCAGAGTGTCGTCGATCTTGAGAGACGTTGCCATAGTGAACCTCTTATCACTTGGTGATACCAAGTGATAATGTAGCCGTTCCGTCAGACCCATGCAAATCCGCTCATCGCTGAGCAAACCTGCCGCTGACTTCCTGCTTCGCCGAGGCCGGTTTCGTCTTCGTCTTGCGACGAAGGCCAGCGCCTTCCTCTCCACAGGCGGCGACCGTGGAACTCACGGCCATGTTCTTCAGGTTGATCGCCGCGTTCACGTCGCGGTCGTGGGTGCTGCCACAGACCGGACACACCCACTCACGCACCGACAGCGGCAATTCGTCGAGCAGCTTCTGGTCCTGGCTCGACACCCGAGCATAGGCGATAGTCTGGCGACTGGCCGCGTCTTCGGCGCGGAACATCTCCGGTCGCAGCTTGCCCAGATCGTAGCGACGATGACCGCCCGCCGTGTGCTCAGCCACCAGTTTGCCCGCCGCTTCCCAGCGGCGCAGGGTCGTGATTGACACGCCCAGCGCCTCGGATGCCTCGCCTATGCTTACGATTCTCTCCATAATGTATATATTAGAGAATAGCTATGGATAGATTGTAATAGAACTGTTCAAACCCGTTCGACAACGGCGCATCGGTCATCCATTCGATCCAGCCGCAGGTATCAACCAAAAACATCAGACGCGATCTTTCCGGTCACGGTATTTCGCGGGATTCGCGCCACGGGCGATGCCGCGTAGTTCCTTGATGGAGGTCTTGGGGATTGACCAACTTGAAATAGAAAGGCTGGTATCCCCAGAAATAACGGTCGATGGCGAAGCTTGCCATGCTGAGGGGGCGCCCCAGTGGGCTGGCGGTACCCGTTGAACTGGCATCGATAAGGCTGGAAAACGAGCCGTCGAATAGCTCCAGCGCGGCGTTATCGACAATGTTTGTGTGGTCGTCGAAAGCGAAACCACCTGACAGACCAGACCAATAGATTGCTCCGGTCAGCAACAGCAGGACAAATAGCAGACCGGCTGCCAAGGCGTGAGCAAATTTCAATTTCTCACCTGATCATTGATGAAGTTGCAAAAGTCCGAAAGCGTGGATGGGAATTAGTCCCTAATAATGATAATCACCGTGAGTATGCGAATGCCAAAGTGAAGCTAAGTAGGGTTAAAGAAAAAGCCCCGCAACTGCGGGGCTTTTTCTTGCTCGACTGACTAACGCTGATAGCATTAATGGCGGCAGTTGGTAGGCTTGTATTGCAAAGGGATGGTGCCATTGCATACCCAGTCCACGACACCCGTGGCGACGTTGGCCGTGCCTATCAGCACAATGGTTTTGCCGTCGATCGCCCCATCATTAAATCCTTGAGCCGTTGCGGTACTCAAACCCACCGTGGGGCCGGCTCTTGTATACACCACGCTGGCAACATATTTCGATACTTGGCCCGAAGTCGGCAGTTCAGCCTTAGTCGGCATACGGCCAAGCGTCTGATAGGCCTCTGAAATCGATGTCCGCAAGCCCGAAGCGGCGAGAACGACTTCAGATACCTTTGCTCGAGTCGTGTAGTCCTTGTACGCCGGCAACGCGACCGCAGCCAGGATACCGATGATAGCCACGACGATCATCAGTTCGATGAGGGTGAAACCTTGTTGTATCTTTTTCATGATAAATCTCCTTGATTCAGTTAGGTCAAAACAAACACACTAGGTGTTTGGTATTTATATATGCAAAGCGCGTGCCGGTTGCTTCATGCCCTGGTTCTGGCCTGGCATATCGGGCTGATGCGCCTGCTCGTGGCGCTATGGCTGCGCATCGGCCCACTCATCTGCGGAAGGGGAAATGACACAATAACGGCGTAATGTGACGATTTGTGTCACCTTGTCATTTAGCGGCGGGGGCAACTGCTTACAGATTTTGCGGCGGACATCGCGCAACCCTCGGGGTGGAAAAGGGACGAGGGCTGCTACCGGGGCCTTTATTTAAACCAAGAGCCAGCGCCGGGACGACGAAATGAATGAGTATCGCCTTAGTTGTTTTTTTCCAGCAGGTCGACGGCTTGCTTGAGCGCTTCCGAGCCAGCCTGGTTGGCGGGTTTCATGGCGCGCCGTCTTTTCAGGGTGAAGTACCAGATCGCCGCGCCGCCCAGCAGGAAGATGAAGGGTCCGAACCAAAGCAGCAGGGTGTAGCTGCGGAAGGGTGGCTTGTAGAGGACGAAGTCGCCATAGCGGTCGGTCAGGTACTGGATGACCTCCGGGTCGCTCTTGCCCAACTTCATCTGCTGGCGGATATCCTTGCGCAGGTCTTCCGCCAGTTCGGCGTGGGAGCCGGCCAGGGTTTCGTTCTGGCAGACCAGGCAGCGCAGGTCCTGAGCCAGGTTCACCATACGCTGTTCGATAGCCGGGTCTTCACCGACCGGCACGGCCTCGGCCGCCCACAGCGGCGCGGCCAGTAACATTGTCATAGCGAGTAGCCAGCGTTTCATTGGTTCAACTCCTTGAGCAGCGGCACGAACTTGGTCTGCCACGCCTCTTCGTTGATGATTCCGATATGCTTCATCCGGATGATGCCATTCTTGTCGATGACGTAGGTCTCCGGGGTTCCGGTGACGCCGTAATCGATGCCGGTCTGGCCGCTGACGTCGTCCGCCACTGCGGTATATGGGCTGCCCAGGCGAGCCAGCAGGGCCTCGGCCTCGCGGTCCTTGTCCTTCCAGTTCAGGCCGACGATAGGGACGATGCCCGCTTGAGCCAACTGCATCAGTACCGGATGTTCCTGGCGGCAGGATACGCACCAGGGCGCCCAGACATTGAGCAGCCAGACCTTGCCCTTGTTATCCGCCGGCGAGAAGGTCATACCCGGCTGACCCACCACCGGCAGGGTGAAGGCGGGCGCCGGCTTGCCGATGAAGGGCGAGGGCACTTCCCTTGGGTCACGATGCAGACCGACATACAGAAAACCGGCCAGCGCGACAAAGATCAGCAGCGGTATCCAGCGTTTCATGCTTGCGCTCCCTGAGGCGCGACCGCAGGCGCTTCGGCCGCCCGCAGGGCGATGCGATAGCGCCGGTCGGATGCCGCCAACACGCCGCCCAGGGCCAGGAATAAACCGCCAATCCACAACCAGTTGATGAATGGCTTGTGGAATACCCGGACCGTCCAGGCGCCGTTGTCCAGTTCATCGCCCAGTGCGACATAGACATCGCGAGTGAAGCCGTAGTCGATGGCGGCCTCGGTCATGGGCATACCGGAGGCGTTGTAGATCCGTTTCTGTGGGTGCAGGACAAAGAGCTGCTTGCCGCCGGCAGCAACCTCGACGTTGCCGCTTGCGGCGCGGTAGTTGGGGCCTTCGTGCGGGCTTACGCCCTGGAAGGTGAAATCGTAGCCGGCCAGGTGAGTGGTGTCGCCGATGTTCATCTTGACGTTGCGCTCGGTCTCAAGTCCGGATACCAGGGTGATGCCGGCCACCACCCAGGCCAGGCCCAAGTGAGCCATCTGCATACCCCAGAAGCCACGCGGAATCTTCAGCAATGCCGGCAGCGTCGGCCCGCCGATATATTTCAGGCGCTGGGCAAAGCCGAGATAGATGGTAACCACGATCCACACCGCCAGTGCCACGCCGAAACCAACCATCGGCTTGAAGCTGCCCGAGGCCAGCGAGACCAGCACACCGGTGGTCGCCGCAATGGCCAGGGCGACGCGCAACTGTTTGGCCATGGCGGGCAGGCTGGCCTGCTTCCAGCGGGCCAATGGGCCAACCCCCATCAGAAACAGCAGCGGCGTTATCAGCGGCACGAATACCGAATTGAAATAGGGTGGGCCGACCGATATCTTGCCCATGCCCAAGGCATCCATGAACAACGGGTAAAGCGTGCCCAGCAGCACCGCGCCGAGCGCGGCGACCAGTACCACGTTATTGGCCAGCAGCAGCGATTCGCGCGAGAACCAGGTAAAGCTGCCGCCGGTAGGCATCTTGGCGGCGCGAAAGGCGAACAAGGCCAACGAGCCGCCGATCACCACACCCAGGAAGGCGAGCATGAAGATGCCGCGAGTCGGGTCGGTGGCAAAGGCATGGACCGACGACAGGACGCCGGAACGGACCAGGAAGGTGCCCACCAGACTCATGGAGAAGGCGAGGATGGCGAGTAGCACCGTCCAGTTTTTGAACGCCCCGCGCTTTTCCGTCGCCACCAGGGAATGAAGCAGCGCCGTGCCGGCCAACCAGGGCATGAAGGAGGCGTTCTCGGTCGGGTCCCAGAACCACCAGCCGCCCCAACCCAGCTCGTTATAGGCCCACCAACTACCGCCGGTGATACCGATCGACAGGAACACCCAGGCGACGGCGGTCCAGGGCCGCGACCAGCGCGCCCAGGCGACGTCCATCTTGCCGGACAGCAAGGCGGCAATGGCGAAGGCGAAGGCCACCGAGAAGCCAACATAGCCCATGTAGAGCATGGGCGGATGGAAGACCATGCCGGGGTCTTGCAGCAGGGGATTGAGGTCGCTGCCGTCCATCGGCGCAGGAGACAAGCGCACGAAGGGGTTGGAAGCCACCAGGATGAAGAGCAGGAAGCCGAAGCTGACCAGACCCATGACGCCGATCACCCGGGCGGACATATCCTCGGGCAAATGTCGGCTCCAGATCGTGACCGCCGTGGTCCACAAGGCCAGGATCAGTGCCCAGAGCAGGATGGAGCCCTCGTGGGAACCCCAGGAGGCAGCGAAGCGATAGACCGGCGGCAACTGGGAGAACGAGTTGCGCGCCACGTTCGCCACCGAAAAGTCGTTGACCAGGAAGGAGTAGGCCAGACAGCCGTAGGCGATTGCCACGAACAGGAACTGGCCCTGAGCGGCTGGCCGCGCGACGGCCATCAATGTGGCGTTGCCACGATGCGCCCCGATCAAGGGTGGGATGCCCTGGACCAACGCCAGCAACAGGGCGAGGATTAGTGCGAAATGGCCGATTTCAGGAATCATTGGATTTCTCCTCTACCGTGGCGGGGATCTGCCACGCAATTATTTGACCAGGGTCTGGGCCTTCTGCGCCTGGGCGATGGCACTGGCGGCTTCGGGCGGCATGTAGTTTTCGTCGTGCTTGGTCAGCACCTGGGTCGCGGCGAAAACGCCGTTCGCGCCCAGCTTGCCTTCGGCCACCATGCCCTTGCCTTCCTTGAACAGGTCGGGCAACGGACCGTTGTCCTTGACGCTGTAACTGACCGGCATGGTCTTGGCGGTATCGGTGACGACGAAGATCGCGTTCATGCCATCGGCCGAGCGCTTGATCGTGCCGGCCACGACCAGACCGCCGATCCGGAAGGCCCTATCCTTGGGCGCATCGCCATTGGCCACCTGGGTTGGGGTAAAAAAGAACACCAGGTTGTTGCGGAATGCGTTGAGGACCAGGGCGGCGACAATGGCCAGACCGACCACCGCCAGGCCGATGGCCAGTAGTTTCTTGTTGCGTGACTTCATTGTTGTTCCCAGTTTTTCATGCGGCGGATTTGTTGCAATGTCCGTTTCCGACCGCGCACCAGGAAAAACGTTTCCGCCAGGATGAGAAAAAACAAGGCCCCGTAGGAACCCCACACATATAGGCCATAGCCGCCCATGTCCCAGAATGCGCTCCAGCTCGCCCATTGCATCAGATTTTCTCCAACAATTCTTTGACCCACTCGGTCTGCCGTTCCCGCTCCAGGATGATGCCGCGCACCCGGGTCAAGGCGGTGGCGATGGCATAGAACCAGGCGGCGATGGCCAGTACCAGCATACCGATCAGCATGATGCTGGCCATGGAGGGCGACTTCATCAGGCTGACCGACGCCCCCTGGTGCAGGGTGTTCCACCACTTCACCGAGAAATAGATGATCGGCACATTGATCGCGCCGACCAGGATCAGCAAGGCCCCGGCCCTATCGCTGCGCCGGCGGTCGTCGATGGCCGACCACAGGGCCATGATACCGACATACAGGAAAAACAGTATCAGGGACGACGTCAGCCGGGCATCCCACACCCACCACGCGCCCCACATGGGTTTACCCCACAAGGCGCCGGTCCACAGCGACAAGAAGGCGAATACCGCGCCGGTGGGCGCCAAGGCCCGCGACATCATGAACGACAACCGGGTATTCCAGGCCAGGCCGACGGCCGACCAGAAGGCCATGATTATGTAGATGAACATCGACATCCAGGCGGCGGGCACATGGATGAAGATGATCCGGTAGGCCTCGCCCTGCTGAAAATCGGTGGGGGCCATGAAAAAAGCGATGTACAAACCCAGCACGGTCAGGATGGCGGCGCCCCAAGCGAACCAGGGGATCAGCTTGCCGGCCAGGCCGTAAAAGGTCATCGGCGAGGCATATTTGTAAATTGAGAAAGCCATATTCACTCGATCGAAATTTTCAGGGCGGCCGCAGCCACCCAGGGCGCCACCATCAGGGTCAATACCTCGAAGGCGGCCAGCAACGACAAATTGGCCTCCGGCCCCAGACCGGACAAGGCGGAGTCCACCGCGCCGGCGCCGAAGATCAAGGCAGGAACATACAAGGGAAGGATCAATAACGTCAACAATACCCCTCCGCCACGCAGGCCCAAGGTCAGCGCCGCGCCGACGCCCCCGAGCAGCGAAAGCACCGGCGTACCGATCAGCAGCGACAGCATCAGCACGCCGATGACATCGGCCGGCAGACCGAACTGGAGGCCCAGCACCGGCGCAATCAGCAGCAACGGAATACCGTAGATCAGCCAATGCGCCAGGGCCTTGCCCAGCGCCAGCAGGACCGGCGGCTCCGGCGATAGCAGCATCTGCTCCAGGCTGCCGTCACGGTAATCTTCGGCGAACAAGCGGGACAGCGACAGCAGGGAGGCCAACAGCGCGGCCACCCACATCACGCCCGGCGCCACTCGGCGCAGCATCTCCGGTTCCGGGCCGATGCCCAGCGGGAACATACTCACCACCATGACGAAAAAGAATTGCGACGTCAGCCAGTCACCCTTGCGCCGGGCGGCCAGCAATAGATCGCGGCGAATGACGGTGAGCAGGAAGTGCAACATGGCGGCTCAGTCCTCGTCGGGTTGAAGCAGTGGGCCGACTTGCAATGGCACGGTGGCCACTCCGTCGAGCGAAAGCGGCTGATGGGTGGTCATCACCACCATGCCGCCACCAGTCACTTGATCGCGCAGCAGCCCTTCAACCAGGGCGACACCATGGATATCAAGGCCGGTTAGCGGCTCGTCCAGTATCCAGAGCAGCGCGCCGGCGGTCATTAGTCCGGCCAGGGTCACGCGCCGGCGTTGGCCGAAGGACAAAACCCGCGCCGGCAGGTCGAGACAGCGTTCCAGGCCCAGTTTGATAAGCGACTGCGTGGCCGTCGCCTCGTCCAGGTTGCGGCCCGCCAGGGCGGCGCTCAGGCGCAGATTTTCCATCGGCGTCAGGTCGTCCTTGATGCCGTTGACGTGGCCGATATAGGCCATGCTGCGATGGTATTCCTCGCGCGCGGCGCCAATCGCCTGGCCGCGCCAGCGCACCTCGCCCGCCAGCGGCTGGGCCAGGCCGCACAGCAACCTGAGCAGACTGGTCTTGCCTCGGCCGTTACCGCCCAGGACCAATAGCAGTTGGCCGGTCCCCAGTTGGAAATTCATGGCGGAGAATAGCGTCCGCTCGCCGCGGGCGCAGGCAAGCTCATGGACAGAAAGATAAGGGGTATCGGACATAACTTCGGTTTTCTTCAGGCAGCGGAGGATACCGATAAAACCGTTTCCGGCAAAACCCGACAGGCTCCTGGCTACTCGGTAAATTTATGGCCGGGTTCGAACACCGCCCACACCACCCGGCCAAAGATTCAGCCGGCCGCGCCTTGCAGCCAGCGACGGACCCGGTTGGCATCACCGATCCGGGACATCTTGCCTTCGGAGTCGAGCAACACCATGATGACCTTGCGGTCGGCGATCCGGGTCTGCATCACCAGACAATGGCCAGCCTCATTGATAAACCCGGTCTTGGACAGGCCAATCTCCCAATCCGGGTCGCGGGTCAGCACATTGGTGTTGTGAAAGGCCACCCGCCGCTCCACCTCACGGGAAACCCGACGGGTCTTGCCGTGTTTCCGTACCCGCACGGTCCTGTAGCCCGGCAGATCGATGCCGTACTCGCCGGTACTGGTGATCTGGCGGATGTTCGGGTTTGCCGAGGCCACATTAACCAGCTTGGCCAAATCTGCGGCAGTGGACCGATTGCCGCTATTCAGCCCGGTGCCATCGACATAATGGGTACTGGCCATGGCCAATTCGGCTGCCTTGCGGTTCATGGCCTTGATGCAGGCATCGGCGCCACCCGGATAGGAGCGCGCCAGCGCCGCCGCCGCGCGGTTTTCCGAGGCGATGAGCGCCAGATTCATCAATTCGCCACGGCTTAGCGTGGCGCCGACCGGCAGGCGGGAACGGGTGCCCTTGACGCGATCGACATCCTGCACGCTGATGGTAATCGGTTCCGATAGGGACTGGCCTTTATCCAGCACGACCAGCGAGGTCATCAACTTGGTGATTGAGGCGATGGGGGTTTGTACGTCAGCGTTCTTGGCATAGAGCGCCTCGCCGGTTTTCTGGTCAACCACCAGCACGGCGGCGGAGCGGAGATCCAGATTGGTCCCGGCTGGGGTCTCTTGCGCGACACTCGCGACCAGCGGATCGACGCTCTGGCGGGGCTTCAGGCCATTGCCGGCGACCGGGACGGCAATGGCCGAGGCGGCAACGCGGGCCACGGCGGCATGGTGACGATGGCCGTGACGAGCCACACGTTTGTGGCTCTTGGCTGCCTGCTTGCTGTGCTGCTTGTGGCCTTGGGCTAGCTGTTTGGTATGCCGTTTGTGGGCCTGGGCTAACTGCTTGGTATGCCGTTTGTGGGCCTGTTTGCGGTGTTTGGCGGTGGCCACCACTGATTTGGTTGCCTTGGCGGCCTGGGCCGACGTGCCGACCTTGTCGTGTTTTTTGCCGGCCGCCTCGGCCAATGGCATGGTCGTAGCAACCAGAACCGCTAATAGCACAAGCAACCACTTTTGCATTGAGAACCCCAATCGAACCTAATTCATTACATCGACAATATCGACAGTTACGCTTGATACTTTAGAAAAAGGTTTAACTGTGCGCAAGGCCATTTTAACATGCGCGGCGCGCCGGGCCGCGCCAGAAATTAAGCGTGCCGACCTAGGGGCCTGTCGGACTTGAAGAATCGAAGCGAAAAATTGTCTGAACGAGGACAGATTTTGTCGATTTCGCTGGGCAATAGCCGTTCTATTGCCCAAGAAAGCGGCGGAATATGGACCGTTCCGACGATTTTGCAGCCGATTTCCTTTAAGTCCGACAGGCTCCTAGCAGACCCTCAATGCTCTTGACCAGATCGCCCGGCAACATGACCGTCTTGCTACCGCTGGAGGACGCCATCGCCTTCAACGCCGTTATGTACTTTTCCCCGAGCATGTACATGGCCGGCAGTTCCCGGTCCGGAATGGCGGCGGCAATGCGCCGGATGGCCTCGGCCGAGGCATTGGCCAGTAGTACCTGAGCCTCGGCATCGCGCCTGGCCGATTCCAGTCGGGCCTCGGCCTCCAGGATGGCGGCCTGTTTGTCGCCCTCCGCACGGGTGACCGTCGCCTTCCGCTCACGCTCGGCGGCGGCCTGCAATTCCATCGATTTCTGCATCGTCGCCGACGGCGAAATGTCCTGTATCTCGACCGACTTGAGGGTCAGCCCCCAATCGGTGACCTCATCGGCAATGGATGCCTTCAGCCGGGCCTTGATCTGGTCGCGGCTGGACAGTGCCTGGTCGAGGTCCATGTCGCCGATGATCGCTCGCAAGGTGGTCTGCACCAGGTTGGTCACCCCGAGCTGAAAATTGGTGACGCCGTAGACCGCGCTCTGGGTGTCGGTGACCTTGACGAAGGCGATGGCGTTGGTCACCAGCACCGCATTGTCGCGGGTAATGACCTCCTGCTGGGGGATGTCCAGGATCAGGTCCTTGGTAGTGACCTTGTAGGACACGTCATCAATGTAAGGCACCAGGATATGCAGGCCCGGCAACAGCGTATCCCGGTACTTGCCCAGCCGCTCGACCACCCATTCTTCGCCCTGGGGGACGATGCGCACGCCCTTCCACAGGGTCAGGAACAATAAACCTATCAACACCAGGGAAACGATCTGGCCGCCCATGATTAACCTCCTATCTTTTCAACTTTCAAAGTCTGGCCAAGGACATCGACCACCCGCGCTCGCCCACCGGCGGCGATTGGCTCGTCCGCCACCACTGGCCAGCGGTCAGCACCCAGCACCGGGCGCCGGAACATCATCTCGCCAGACTCGGTCTCAGTCACCGGTTTGGTCATCAGGCCGCTGAGGCCCTTGACCCCATCCTTGGCCTGGCCAAGTCGGGTGCGATCCGGATTCTTGAAGAATTTCAGCCAGGCGCCGGTCATGGCCACCGACAGGATCGCCCACAAGACCATTTGAGCCGCAAACCCCGGCGCCGCAAATAGCATGAGCACGCCGACCAGCAAGGCGGCCATACCAAACCAGATCAAAAAAAACGTGGTGACCAGCATCTCCAGCGCCACCAGGGTCATGCCCAACACCATCCAATGCCACCAAGCCAGTTCCATCTCGCTCCCTTAGCCGTGTTTCAATCACTAGGAGCCTGTCGGACTTAAATGAAACCGGCTGCAAAACCGTCGGAACGGTCCATATTCCGCCGCCTTCTTGGGCAATAGAATGACTATCGCCCAGCGAAATCGTCGAAATCTGTCCTCGTTCAGACAATTTTTCGCTTCGATTCTTCAAGTCCGACAGGCTCCTAGCCGTCATGTTAACGAGACAGGATAATCGCGCAATGTGATATTTTCGGCTACCGATTCATTACCCCTTGGAGCCCGACCGATGTACAACACCTTCCACCCCGAGCACCCTATGAGTCTGATGGACTTTGTCCGTGCCGCAAAGTCCTGCTGGTCGACCAGGGCTTGATGGGCCTCGGCCACGGAGGAAAAATCGGCCGTACCTGCCTTGCCTGTGGTACCGCTATCGCCGCTTCAAACTCAGCGACGGTAAATGGCGGCAGATCGAATCCGGCGCCAGCGATAGCCCGTTCATCCTGGACGACAGCGCCGGTCGCTGCCAGATCGACCCGGCCGGCGCGGAAATCCTGACCGACCGGCAAGAGCGCTACCGGGACGGCGACTATCAGCTCGAAGAGGAACTATTGCTGATCGACGCGCCGATCTATGCCCTGGGCGAATTCGGCAGCCAGCGTCTGTTCGACCAACGCGCCGAACTGGGCAACGTGCTGTAGGACTGGAAGCAGGATCGGGACTCGTTGCACCATCGGTTTGATCTGGACGGCAACGACGAGATCGATCGGCAAGAATGGCAACTCGCCCAAACCGCCGCCCAACGAGAAGTAGCTGCCCGCCAGGAGGCCGCCCTGGAAACCCCCGCCAGTCATCTACTCACCAGGCCGCGCAGCGGCCGCCCGTTCCTCATCGCCAGCTTTCCGCCGCGACAACTGGCCGGTCGCTACCGATTGCGGGTCTGGCTCCATTTCGGTTTCACCCTGACCGCCCTGTTGGCCCTGGCCTTGATGCCATAAACGGCCAGTCGGCCACTTGCTATATTCGATTAGGCGTATATTATTGACGCCATGTTGGAGATCCAGAAATTCTTCGACGCACTCTCCGACGCAACCCGTCGCCGGCTGCTGTCCATGTTGCTGATCCAGGGTGAGTTGTGCGTCTGCGAATTGACCGCCGCGCTCGATATATCCCAACCAAAAATATCCAGGCACCTGGCCGTCCTGCGCGAGACTGGGCTATTGGCGGTGCGCCGCGAAGGCACCTGGATTTTCTACCGACTCGACCCGCAGCTTCCACTCTGGGCCTACCGTATTCTGGAAACGCTGGCCCGCGATACCCCGGATGCGTTCGGCGACGCAGATCGCAAACGCCTGGCCGGGATGGTGGACAGGCCGGGCCATTGCTGCGCTTGAATATATTCTATGTCACATATATTTAATGGAAAAAGTCCAGGCTGTCCGCGCTTTCCCACTACCGGGATTACGCCATGAGCCCGACCAAAACCGTACTGATCCTTTGCACCGGCAACTCCTGCCGGTCCCAGATGGCCGAGGCCCTGGTCAACCACGACCTGGCCGACAAGGCGCGCGCCGTGTCGGCCGGTACCCGGCCGCAACCCAAGGTGGCCGACGGCGCCATCGCGGCGCTGAAACAGATCGGCCTGGCCACCGACGGTCTTTATCCGAAAGATGTCGAGGTCTTCCTGGACCAGGACATCGACCTGGTCATCACCGTCTGCGACAACGCCAAGGAAACCTGCCCGATCTTTCCCAAGCCGGTACGCAGCATCCATCTGCCCTTCCACGACCCGCACGGCGAACCCGTGGAATCGTTCATCGCCGTGCGCGACGCGATCCGCGCCCGACTGGTGCCGGCGGTCAAAGAAGCACTGGGGTTGTAACGATGTCGGCCCAGTGCGAAGTCACCGCCAAGCGTGTCGCCGGCGCGCCGATGAGCCTGTTCGAGCGCTGGCTGACGCTCTGGGTATTCCTCTGCATCGTCGCCGGGGTGGCGCTGGGCCAGTTGTTCCCGGCGCCGTTCCAGGCCCTCGGCCGCATGGAAGTGGCGCAGGTCAACCTGCCGGTCGGCCTGCTGATCTGGGTGATGATCATCCCCATGCTGATGAAGATCAACTTTGCCGCCCTGCACCAGGTCAAAGAACACTGGCGCGGCATCGCCGTCACCCTGTTCGTCAATTGGGCGGTGAAGCCCTTCTCGATGGCGCTGCTGGCCTGGCTGTTCATCCGCCAGTGGTTCGCCCCGTACCTGCCGGCGGACCAGATCGACAGCTACGTCGCCGGTCTCATCCTGCTGGCCGCCGCGCCCTGCACCGCCATGGTCTTCGTCTGGAGCCGCCTGACCAACGGCGACCCGTATTTCACCCTGTCGCAGGTGGCGCTCAACGACACCATCATGATCTTTGCCTTCGCGCCCATCGTCGGCCTGCTGCTCGGGCTGTCGGCGATCACGGTGCCCTGGGCGACGCTGTTCACCTCGGTGCTGCTGTACATCGTCATCCCGGTGATCCTCGCGCAGGTCTGGCGCAAGGCGCTGCTCAAGCAGGGGCAGGCGCGGTTCGACGCCATGCTGGCCACGCTCGGCCATCTTTCCATCCTGGCCTTGCTCGCTACCCTGGTGCTGCTGTTTGCCTTCCAGGGCGAGGCCATCATCAATCAACCGCTGATCATCGCGTTGCTCGCCGTACCGATCCTGATTCAGGTGTTCTTCAACTCGGCCCTGGCCTACTGGCTAAACCGCCAGGTCGGCGAAAAACACAGCGTGGCCTGTCCGTCCGCCTTGATCGGCGCTTCCAACTTTTTCGAGCTGGCGGTGGCGGCGGCGATCTCATTATTCGGCTTCGAGTCGGGCGCCGCACTGGCCACCGTGGTCGGCGTGCTGATCGAGGTGCCGGTAATGCTGCTGGTAGTAAAACTCGTCAACCGCAGCAAAGGCTGGTATGAAGCCGGCCTGACTATCCGTTAAGGAACCCCGATGCGCAAATTCCTGGCCCTGTTCGCCACCCTGTTCGCCACCCTGCTCGCCCTGCCAGCCCTGGCGGACTACCAACCCAAGGCCGAGCCGGTGGTCGACAATGTCTACGCCATCGTCGGCCCCTTGGGCCAGCGCAGTGCCGACAACGACGGCCTCAACGCCAACTACGGTTTCATCGTCACCCCGGAAGGCGTGATCCTGATCGACTCCGGCGCCAGCAAGCTGGGCGCGGAGAAACTGGCCGCCGCCGTCGCCAACGTCACCGACAAGCCGGTTCGCTGGGTGCTTAACACCGGCAGCCAGGATCACCGTTGGCTGGGCAACGCGTATTTCGCATCAAAGGGATCTGAGATTATCGCCATGACCCGCACTGCTGCGACCCAGTCCGAATACGCCAATCAAGAAATTCAAAGCCTCAAGACCTTGCTGGGCGATCATTTGCACGGTACCCAACCACTGCCAGCCAGCCACACCTTATCCGGCGATGAGGGCAGACTGGAGCTGGGCGGTGAATCACTGATCCTCCACTACACCGACGCCCACTTCCCCGGCGACGCCTGGGTCTGGCTGCCCAAGCGCAACGTCGTCTTCACCGGCGACCTGGTCTATGTCGATCGCATGCTGGGCGTGCTCCCCTGGTCCAGCGTCAGGAATGGTCAGCGCGCCTTCCGTGCCATGGAAAAATTGAACCCGAAAATCATCGTTCCGGGCCATGGTCGGGTTTGCGACCTGGCCAAGGCCAAAGCGGACTCCGGCGATTACGAGGATTTCTTGGTCGAGAAGATCGGACCGGCAGCACACGACATGGAGGACATGCAGGAAACTCTGAACCGCTATGCCGATCTGCCCGCCTTCCGGCACCTGAAAAATTACGATGGCCTGCACCGGGCCAACATGAACCGGGCCTACACCGAACTCATGAACGAATGATTATTTCCCTGAGAGGACTCACATGACTACCGACCTGCACCCTTCCATCGTGGCCCTGGTCTCCCTGGCCGCCAATATCGCCTCCAACCACCCCAAACAGGGTCTGTGCCAGGTTGACCGGCTAAAGCAATACGGCGTCGCCAAGGAACAGATCGACACCGTGATCGAGATCGCCCGCCACATCCGCGACGAGGCCGGCGAAAAGATGGATGCGAAATTCGCCGAGGCCTACGCCGAGGCCATGCAGCCGGTCAAGCCAAATATCAAGCCCGACCCGTTCGCCAACATCGCCGTGGTTGAAAGCGGCGGTTCATGCTGCACGCCGACCAAGTCGGGTCAGTCCTGCTGCTGAGAGGGTGTCCATGTCCATCACGGAACACGACGCTATCCGCCAACAGGTCCGCGACGCCTACGCCGCCATCGCCCGCAACAACGGCTGTGGCTGCGGCCCGAGCTGCTGCACGCCGGGCGAAGCCACCGGCGCCAACATCCTCTCGCAGGGCATCGGCTACAGCGCCGAGGACACCGCCAACGTCCCTGAAGGCGCCAACCTCGGCCTCGGCTGCGGCAACCCGCAGGCCATCGCCGCGCTCAAGCCGGGTGAGACCGTGCTCGACCTGGGCAGCGGCGCCGGCTTTGATGCCTTCCTCGCCGCCCGCGCGGTCGGCGAAACGGGCCGGGTGATCGGTGTCGACATGACTCCGGACATGCTCGCCAAGGCACGCGCCCACGCAGTCAAGGGCGGTTATGCCAACTGCGAATTCCGCCTCGGCGAGATCGAGCACCTGCCGGTGGCCGATGCCACGGTCGACGTCATTATTTCCAACTGCGTCATCAACCTGTCGCCCGACAAGGCCCAGGTGTTCCGCGACTGCCTGCGGGTGCTGAAGCCGGGCGGGCGCCTGGCCATCTCCGACATCGTCCTCAGCGCCGAACTGCCGGCCGACATGCACGCCGAGATCGCGCTCTACACCGGCTGCGTCGCCGGTGCCGCCGATGTGCCCGCGTTGACCGCCATGCTCAAAGCTGCCGGCTTCGCCGACATCCGCATCGCGCCCAAGGACGCCAGCGCGGATTACATCAGCCAGTGGGCGCCGGGGCGCGGTGTCGAGCACTACATTGCCGCGGCCAGCATCGAGGCGATCAAGTTGGATTAAGGCCTCGAAAACACCCATGAATTGCCTGATGACCGGGTCGCCGTGGACAGCCTGGCCAACCTTCCTGGAGATGCCTACATGCAAGCACTTGTCATCCGCCTGAAACACTGGCCCGCGCGTCAGCCGCGGTTTTTCCTGCTGCTGGCGAGCGCGCTGTGGTTCGTCCTTTACCAAGCCCTGGTTCCCGCCGCCGACGCGCTGGTCGCGGCCTTGCCGGTGGCGCGCGACAGCCATCTGGGCGGGGCGCTGCAATTCTTCTTCTATGACACGCCCAAGGTGTTGCTGCTCTTGACCGGCATCGTTTTCGTCATGGGCATCGTTCACACCTTCGTCTCGCCGGAACGCACCCGCGCCATGCTCGCCGGACGGCGGCTAGGCGTGGGCAACATGATGGCGGCCACGCAGGGCATCGTCACACCGTTCTGTTCATGCTCTGCGATGCCGCTCTCTTTATCGGCTTTCTGCAGGTTGGGGGGCGCGGGGCGTGACCTTCTCCTTTTTGATCTCGGCGCCGATGGTCAACAAGGCGCGTTGGACAAGGCTGCGCCTTGTTTAAATCATTGTTAATCTCTATGATTAAAAACGACTCAACTGTAAAAGGGAAAAAGGGTGGTACATACCGAGACAAAAGTTCTCACCGCACACGTGCCGCTGCCACTGGCCGAGAAAATCGATCGGATGGCAGCACGTCTTGAGCGCTCCCGCGGCTGGATCATGAAACAGGCACTATCGGCCTGGATCGACCAGGAAGAGGAGCGTAACCGCCTGACCCGTGAGGCATTAGCCGAGGTGGATGCCGGCCGCATCATTGACCATCAAGCCGTACAAGCGTGGGCCGATAGCCTAAACACCGATACCCCGTTGCCAGTGCCGCGCTAATGGAACTGAAGTGGACGAACAAGGCACTATCTGACTTGGCGCGGCTACATGAGTTTCTGGCCCCGGTTAACAAGATAGCTGCGGCGCGCACCGTGCAATCGCTTGCGGCGGCACCGACCAACCTGTTAGGCAACCCACACATCGGCAAAAGACTCGAAGAGTTTGATCCCCGCGACGTTCGACGAATTCTCGTTGGGCACTATGAGGTGCGCTACGAAATTCAGGAATCAATCATCTACGTGCTGCGGCTATGGCACACGCGCGAAAATCGGTAGCCATCGCGAATTGCGCGACCATGCTTAGCGAACGATTTTTTCCGTTTCGAAAGCCACCCGCCTCAGCAATTGCCCAAGTAAGCGGCGGGAAATGGACCGTTCCGCCACTTTTGCAGCCGATTACCCTTCAGGTCCGGTAGGCTGCTGGATTCCCGCCAGCGCGGGAACGCCGAATTGGACTTAATCAGAGGTTCCTTTTCTAATCAGCGAACCACCGGCAGGCCTTGCGCGAGCCAGCCCGTCCCTTCGCCGCTGCCGGCCATACCGCCCTTGACCGAATAGACCTGCGTGAAGCCCTGTGCGAGCAGTTTCTGCTGCATAACGCCGGAACGGCGGCCAGTGCCGACGACTGGGCGCCCGAGGCGGACCACGCTGTATTCATGGGCAGCACGGTGGTGAGCGGCTCGGCCCAGGTCCTGCTCGGCCGTACCGGCAGCGGAACCGCCCTCGGCCAGATTGCGGACAGCCTGGCGCTGGCGCCGCCGCCGACCGCCTTTGAGCGCGGCACGCGCCATTTCGGCCTGCTCATCATGCGTCTGACCCTGCTGCTGGTGCTGTTCACGCTGCTGGTCAACGTGGCCTTCCACCGTCCCTTGCTGGAGTCGTTCCTGTTCGCCGTAGCGCTGGCGGTGGGGCTGACGCCGGAGCTGCTGCCCATGGTGGTGTCGGTGACCCTGGCGCGCGGCGCGTTGCGCATGGCGGCCTGGCGGGTCATCGTCAAACGGCCTTCGGCGATCCAGGACATGGGGGCGATGGACGTGCTCTGCACCGACAAGACCAGCACCCTGACCGAGGCCCGCATCCGCCTGGAACGCCACATCGACGCCCTGGGGCGGGAAAGCGCGCGGGTGCTGGAGCTGGCCTATCTCAACAGTTACTTCGAGAGCGGCCTGAAAAGCCCGCTCGACGACGCCATCCTGCAACATGGCGAGATCGACGTTACCGGCTGGGAAAAGATTGACGAGGTGCATTTCGATTTCGAACGGCGGCGGGTTTCGGTGCTGGTAGAGCGGGCGAACTCCCGGATGCTGGCGGTCAAGGGCGCGCCGGAAGACATACTGCGCCTGTGCAGCCATTACGAGGACACGACCGGCGCCGCCATCGTGCTCGACCAGGCGGCGCGAACCCGGATCGAGTCCCTGTTCGCGGACCTGGTCAATGAGTTCTTTCGGGAGGATCGGCAGCGCCGACGGTTGCTTCTTGCTGGGTTTGCTTGGCATACATGTCCCTTGGTGACAAGTTATGCCTCAAACACAAAATTTATGACAGGCTCAGAAATACGTTCAGGACGTCAACGCTCAAGGGCTTTGCGGCCATGCTGACTGGCGGCTGCCCAACCAGCAGGAACTGGTCGGACTGACCCTGCTCGGCTCGACCACACCGACCATCGACACCACCAGTGTCCCCAATACGCTTAGCCTCAACTACTGGTCCGGTTCCGGCTATGCCGGACAGGCCAATCTCGCCCGTTATGTCAGCTTCGTTTACGGCCTGGCCAGTTATGGCTATCGCAGCAACAACTACGCCGTGCTTCTGGTGCGCAGCGCGCCATAAGCCGGAAACCATCGCCAAGGAACCGACCATGAAAAACCTCACCCTCCGGAACACGGCCACCCTTCTTTTGCTGGGCGGCGGGCTTGCCGGCCAGGCCCTCGCGGTAAGCTGTACCGACACCACCATCCCGGCCCGGAATCCCGATGCCGCCTACACCGACAACGGCGACGGCACGGTGACCGACAGCCGCACGCAACTAATGTGGAAACATTGCGCCGAGGGTATGACCTGGGACGGCGCAACCTGCACCGGCTCGGCCCAATCCTTCAAATGGACCGATGCGCTGGCGCAAGCCGGTACCGCCTACGCCGGCAACAACGACTGGCGCCTGCCGAACGTCAAGGAATTGTTCACCCTGGTGGAGGAATGCCGCACCAAACCGGCGCTCAACACCGCCGTTTTCCCGAACGCCCCCTCCGCCATCGTCTGGTCCAGCACACCCACCTACCTGGAGCAAAACACCGTCTGGTACGTCGACTTCTCGACCGGCTATTCCTTCTATGGCCAGGGCCGCGCCACCTTGCATCCGGTCATGCTGGTGCGCGGCGGCAACAGCGGCGCGAACTACGGCCGCTGATGGTTTGTCGGACTAAAGTCCGACCTACGCCCGGCAAGCTTGCACGGGGTTTCAATCCCAACCGGCGGTGTGGTAGGTCGGGATTTATCCCGACGTTGCGGGTCCCATGGGCGTGGGTTGTCGGGGAGAATCCCGACCTACGACCGACCTTGCCTGACAACCGGGCCTTGTATCGACCGGGCTTGCCCATCAAGCCGTCACGGTTACCCCCGGCTCGGCGGCGGTCAACTCGCCGATGACCGCCGCCTGTTCGCACCCCTGACGGCGAAAAATATCCAGCACCACCTCGACCCTGTCGGCCGCGCAGGCCACCAGCAGACCGCCGCTGGTCTGCGGATCGGTGAGTATCGCCTGCTGCCAGTCCTGGCAGCCCTCGAACAGATTGACGCTGGCGCCGTAGCTGGTCCAGTTACGGCCGCTGGCGCCGGTGACCAGACCGGCCTGGGCCAGCGCCGCCACGCCCGGCAAGACCGGCAGCCGGCCGAACGCCACATGTGCGTTCAGGCTGGAGCCGCGCGCCAGTTCCAGGGCGTGGCCCAACAGGCCAAAGCCGGTTACATCGGTCATGGCATGGACGCCCTCCAGCTCGCTCAGTGCAATACCCGGGGTATTGAGCTGGGTGGTTGAGGCCACCATCGCCGCGTAACCCGCCGCCGGCAGGGCGTCCTTTTTCAAGGCCGCCAAATAGATACCCACGCCCAGGCCCTTGCCCAGAATCAGCACATCATCGGGCCGGGCCGCGTTGTTCTTCTTGAACTTGGCCGGGTCCACCACGCCGATGGCCACCAGGCCATAGATCGGTTCCTGCGAGTCGATGGAGTGGCCGCCGGCGATGGGGATGCCGGCATCTTTCGCCGCGGCCGCGCCACCCGCCAGTATCTGGCGAATGGTGTCGTGAGGCAGTTTGTCGATGGGCATACCGACCAGGGCCAGGGCGAACAACGGCCGGCCGCCCATGGCGTAGACATCGGAGAGGGCATTGGTCGCCGCGATCTGGCCGAACACGAATGGATCGTCGACGATAGGCATAAAGAAATCAGTGGTGGCAACGATGGCCTGCTGATCGTTCAACCGCCACACGGCGGCATCGTCGCCCGACTCGATGCCCACCAACAGGTCGGGAAACTGGCTCAGGACGCCTTTTGCGAACGGCGTATCGGCCAGGATTTTCTCCAGTACCGCCGGCGCGATCTTGCAGCCGCAGCCGCCGCCATGGGAAAGGTGGGTGAGACGGATAGGGACGGGTTCGGACATCGCGATCTACCTTGTGAATCGAACAGGCTGAATTTTACCTTGCCCTGCGGCCCAGGCCGGCCGCCGCAACAACACGCATGAACGGGCGGTCAGGCACCCGTTCTCCCGGTGATACGTCGAACCGGGCGCATCCAACAAACGGCTCAGATCGTGCTGGCGCCTCGCTTGCACGATCGAACTTTATTCGCCGGACTGAGTGACGGCTCGACAAGGCGTCCGGTAACGAATTTGTGAAGTACGCTAGCCATGAGCGTTTGATATGGAATGGCTTCCTCGGCAGCCCTAGCTTGAATATCTTCGAGATCGCGGGAAGAAATGCGAATGTTGACGCGCTTATCCTTGACGAGCGAGGCTGATGCCATTGAGGAAAAGCGAGCAATTTCAGCGCTGAGATTTGGCACGGACTGCCATTCGCCCCTTTCAAAGGAGGCCAAAATCTCCTCCTCAAGTCTACGTTCTTTATCCATTTCAACAGCCCTCAGTCAAATAGTTGCGGGTAGCCTTCCTGCTCGGAATGATCGTCTTCAGGAAGACTTCGGTTTCGGTTTCCACAAACGGCACCAGATAGGCATAGCCGCGAATCCGAACCACCAGCATACGTTGGTTCGGATACTGGCCCATATTTGGATGGTCTTGAACATCGAGAAGCCCACCATGCGACATGGCTGATAGCACCTCCTCGAAGGAGACGCCTCGTTCTGCCTTGAGACGGATGCTCTTTTCGGAATTCCAGTTCACAGGCTTCATATTTTTCATGATACGCCCGTGTGCTTTATGGCATCAAGCGGTCTCCCGGCGGCCCAGGCCGGCCGCCACCAGCAGGCTGAGGGCCGCCAGTGCCAGGAACGCACGATTACCCCAGCGGACGAAGGGCGTCGCGCCGGTCATGCCTTGGACCTGGCTGTCGAGCGTGCCGGCGGTGAACGGTTGCAGGCTGGCCACCACCCGGCCCTTATGGTCAAGCACGGCGGTGATGCCGGTGTTGTTGTCCTTGAGCCACCAGCGGCCGGTCTCCAGCGCCCGCATCTGGGCGATCTGCAGGTGCTGCCAGGGCGCGAAGGAATCGCCAAACCAGGCATCGTTGCTGACGTTGGCCATCAGCGTCGCGGCCGGCAGGGCATCGATCAACTCCTCGCCGAAGACGTCCTCGTAACAGACGTTCATGGCCAGCCGCTGACCGGCGACATCAAGCGGCGGCTGATTGGGCCGGCCCCGGCTGAAGTCCGACAGCGGCACCTTCATGGCATCGACCAGCCACCTGAAGCCGAGCGGCACAAACTCGCCGAACGGCACCAGATGCACCTTGCGGTAGGTCTGCGCGGCCGATACGCCGATCGACATCACGCTGTTGTAATAGCGGCCGTCGGCGTCCCGGTCCGGCACGCCATAGAGCAGGTCGCCGCCCTGGGCCCTGGCATGGTCGGCCAGGCGCTGCAAATAGTCCGGCGGCACATCCTCGCGGAACAACGGCAAGGCCGTCTCCGGCAGGACGGTCAGGCGTGACTGGCTAGCCATCGCCTGCTGGCCGTAAAGCTCCAGGGTCGCGGCCAAACGCTCAGGACGGAACTTGAGGTCCTGCTGAACATTGCCCTGGAGCAGGCTGACGCTGACCGGCTCGCCTGCGGGTTGGGTCCATTCCAGCGTTTGCAGGCCCAAACCGGCTGCCCAGAGCGCCACCACCAGCGCCAGCGGCCAGGGCCGCCAGCGGCCGATGCCGACCGCCGACAGGGCCGCCAGCCAGGTCACCCCATAGACGCCCAGGATCGGGGCAAAGCCGACCAGCGGTCCATATGGCACTTGCGAATACCCCAGCGACTGCCACGGCAGACCGGTCAATACCCAGCCGCGCAACCATTCGGCCAACGCCCAAAGCGCCGGAAACCCGAGCAGGGCACGCAGGTTGCCGGAGACCCGCAATTGGGCCGACAACCCGCCGGCCAGGGCCGGGAAGAAGGCCAGCACGGACGCAAACAGCACGGTCACCAGCCCGGCCAGCGGCAGGCTCAGCTCGCCGACATCGTGCATGCTGACGTAGACCCAGGACACCCCGGCCAGGAACCAGCCCAGGCCGAAGACGTAGCCACGCCGAAAGGCCTCGCCCGGGCCGAGGCCGGTCAGGCTGCGGTAAAACAGTGCCAGGGCGACGATAGGAATGGGAAAGAGATAAAACGGCGCGAAACCGAACACCGTGACGCCGCCCAGCAATGCGGGGACTATCCAGGTCAAAACGAATCTGCGCGGGTCGGTTTTTTTCATAGCCGGGCGATGATGCCCAATCCTGCCGGATCGCGCCATCCTTTGTCTGCCATGCACTTAAAACGTGCCCAATTTTTCAGCAAATCGGCTTTCGTATCGGCACTCTAGAGGGTAGAATCCGGGCCCTCCCGCGTCACCAGAATGTCATGCACATCGGCCCCCACATCCTACGGAACAACCTGATCGTCGCGCCCATGGCGGGCGTCACAGACCGGCCGTTCCGTCAGCTCTGCAAGCGCCTGGGCGCGGGCATGGCGGTGTCCGAGATGGTGACCTCGAATTCGCTCCTGTACGGTTCCGAGAAGACCCGGCGGCGGGCCAATCACGAGGGCGAGACGGCGCCGATCAGCGTCCAGATCGCCGGCGCCGACCCGGCCATGCTGGCCCAGGCCGCCCGCCACAACGTTGACAACGGCGCCCAGATCATCGACATCAACATGGGCTGCCCGGCCAAGAAGGTGTGCAACGTGATGGCCGGTTCAGCCCTGCTCAAGGACGAGGCGCTGGTCGGCCGCATCCTGGAGGCGGTGGTGAACGCGGTGCCCGAGGTGCCGGTGACCCTGAAGACCCGCACCGGCTGGGACAAGTCCGCCCGCAACGCCCTGACCATACTCAGGATCGCCCAGGAATCCGGCATCCAGGCCCTGGCCCTGCACGGCCGCACCCGCGCCTGCGCCTACACCGGCGAGGCCGAGTACGACACCATCCGGGCGGTGAAGGCCGCGGCCAGGATTCCGGTCATCGCCAACGGCGACATCACCACGCCGGAAAAGGCGAAGCATGTGCTCGACTACACCGGCGCCGACGCCATCATGATCGGCCGCGCCGCGATGGGACGGCCCTGGCTGTTTCGCGAGATCGCCCATTACCTGGCCAGCGGCGAACGCCTGCCGGCACCCGAGGTGGTCGAAATCCACCGGATCATGCTGGAACATCTGGACGATCTATATCGTTTCTATGGCGAATACACTGGCGTGCTCATGGCGCGCAAACACATTGCATGGTACACCCGTGGTCTGACCGATTCGGCCGGTTTCCGCCATGCCATGAACCGGCTGGAAACCACCCGGGAACAGATGCAGGCGGCCAATGAATTTTTCAGCCGCGCGGCCGAAAGGAGCTGCCGGCTGCTGTACCGGCAAGACCAACTGCTGGACCGGCGAGCCGCCTGAGCACGACCGAAACGACGACAAGGGGATTGATAACAATGTTGGCGGTGGATGAAAACGAACTCAGCGTTTGCGTGAGAAAGGTATTGACCCAGTATTTCAAGGACCTCGATGGCGAGGTCGCCGCGAACGTCCACGAGATGGTGATGAACTGCGTCGAGAGGCCGCTGTTGCGGATCGTGCTCGACCAGGCCGGCAACAACCAGAGCCGCGCCGCCGACATACTGGGCATCAACCGCAACACCCTGCGCAAGAAGATGCTGCAACACGGAATCAAATAAATCGCGGCCAAGGCCGCTCCTACCGTCCCTCTATCCACTTTGGCCCAGCAAATGATTAAACGCGCACTGCTCTCCGTATCCGACAAGACCGGTCTCATCGACCTCGCCCGCGTCCTCCACGCCCAGGGCGTCGAGTTGCTCTCCACCGGCGGCACCGCCAAGGCCCTCCGCGAGGCCGCCATCCCGGTCATCGAGGTGGCCGACTACACCGGCTTCCCGGAGATGCTGGACGGCCGGGTCAAGACCCTGCACCCGAAGATCCACGGCGGCATACTGGGCCGCCGCGATCTGCCCGAGCACGTCGCGGCGATGAACCGCAGCAACATCGGCAACATCGACCTGGTCTGCGTCAACCTGTACCCGTTCGTCACCACCGTGGCCAAGCCCGGCTGCACCCTGGCGGAGGCCATCGAGAACATCGACATCGGCGGCCCGGCCATGGTCCGCTCTGCGGCCAAGAACCACGCCTTTGTCACCATCGTCACCGACCCGGCCGACTACGCGAAAGTCATTGAAGAGATGAAGGCCAACGGCGGCGCGGTCAGTGACCAGACCCGCTTCTCGCTGGCCATCAAGGCCTTCGAGCACACCGCCGCCTACGACGGCGCCATCGCCAACCACTTCGGCAAGCTGGTTGAAGACTCCGAATTTCCGCGCACCATCAACCTGCAATTCAGTAAGCGGCAGGCCATGCGCTACGGCGAGAACCCGCACCAGAATGCCGCCTTCTATGTCGAGGCCGGGGCCAGGGAGGCGAGCATCGCCACTGCCCGCCAGTTGCAGGGTAAGGAACTCAGTTACAACAACATCGGCGACGCCGATGCCGCCCTGGAATGCGTCAAGCAGTTCGATGCCGCCCCAGCCTGCGTCATCGTCAAGCACGCCAACCCATGCGGCGTCGCCTATGGCGCAACGCTACTCGAAGCCTACGACCGTGCCTACCAGACCGATCCCGAATCGGCCTTCGGCGGCATCGTCGCCTGCAACGGCGAGCTGGACGGCGCCACCGCCGCCGCCATCGTCGAGCGCCAGTTCGTCGAGATCATCATCGCGCCAAAAATTTCCCAGGCCGCCATCGCCATCTGCGCCACCAAGAAGAATGTACGTCTGCTCGAATGCGGCCAGTGGCCGACCCAGCCAGGCCAGCGCCTGGACTACAAGCGGGTCAACGGCGGCCTGCTGGTGCAGGACGCCGACCTCCTGCTCAACCACGAGATCAAGGTGGTCACCCGGCGCGCGCCGACCGAAGCCGAGCTGCGCGACCTGTTATTCGCCTGGCGGGTGGCCAAGTTCGTCAAGTCCAACGCCATCGTCTACGCCCGGGACAACATGACCATCGGCGTCGGCGCCGGCCAGATGAGCCGGGTCAACTCGGCCCGCATCGCCGCCATCAAGGCCAAACACGCCGGCCTCAAAGTGCCCGGATCGGTGATGGCCTCCGACGCCTTCTTCCCGTTCCGCGACGGCATCGACAACGCCGGTGAGGCCGGCATCCGGGCGGTGATCCAGCCCGGCGGCTCGATGCGCGACGCGGAGGTCATCGCCGCCGCCGACGAACGCGGCATGGCCATGGTGTTTACCGGTATGCGGCACTTCAGACACTGATCGACATGCCGACGGTTCGCGGAATAACAGGCGCCTAACGTTTTTTCTTCTACAGTTTCGACTGTAACGAAGCGGCGCATGTCCACATCAAACGCGAAGACATGACTTGCAAGTTTTGGCTCAATCCGGTGAACTTTGCCGGCAACGATGGCTTTTCGGCCCATGAGTTAAGCCAGATTCGCCGGCTGGTCGTGGCGCACCACAATTTACTGATGGAGGCATGGCATGAGCACTGTGGTGATTGAATACAACACACCGCGCATACTCGCACTGCGCGTGACCGACAACGCCATCATCGCCGACTTGAGCGATGGTCGCACGGTCAGCGTACCCCTGGCCTGGTCCTGGCGGTTGTCCGAGGCCACCCAGGCTCAACGCAACCACTATGAGTTGATCGGGTCCGGCCTTGGCGCACACTGGTCCGAGATCGACGAAGACATCAGCGTGGCCGGTATGCTCCACGGTGGTCCGGCCAGACACCAGAAACTGGCGGAGGCCGCCTGATATGAAATTGTTGCTGATCGGTTCCGGCGGCCGCGAACACGCCCTGGCCTGGCGGCTGGCGCAGGGCCCGCGCATCCAGAAGGTCTACGTCGCCCCCGGCAACGGCGGCACGGCGCGCGAGGAGGGCCTGGAAAATATCGCGCTGACGACCATCCCGGAGCTGATCGAATTTGCCCGGCAGGAAAACATCGCCTACACCGTGGTCGGGCCGGAGGCGCCGCTGGCGGCCGGCATCGTCGATGCCTTCCGGGCTGCTCATCTGAAGATATTCGGGCCCACCCAGGCCGCCGCGCAGTTGGAATCGTCGAAGGACTTCGCCAAGCAGTTCATGGTCCGGCACCACATCCCGACCGCCAAGTACGCGACCTTCACCGATGCCGCCGCCGCCCACGCCTACATCGATGCCGAGGGCGCGCCCATCGTCATCAAGGCCGACGGCCTGGCCGCCGGCAAGGGCGTGGTGGTGGCGACAAGCAATGAAGAAGCCCATGCGGCGGTCGATACGATGCTGGCCGACAACTCATTTGGCGCCGCCGGCGCCAGGGTGGTGATCGAGGAGTGCCTGCAAGGCGAGGAGACCAGTTTCATCGTCATGGTCGATGGCGAACACGTGCTGGCCATGGCCACGTCCCAGGACCACAAGCGCCTGCTCGACGAGGACAAGGGCCCCAACACCGGCGGCATGGGCGCCTATTCGCCCGCCCCCGTGGTTACCCCGGAGCTGCACGCCCGCATCCTGCGCAAGGTGATCCGCCCGGTGGTCCAGGGCATGAAGGCCGAGGGCACGCCCTACACCGGCTTTCTCTATGCCGGCGTGATGATCGACCCGAGCGGCAAGATCGGCGTGCTGGAATTCAACTGCCGCATGGGCGACCCGGAGACCCAGCCGATCATGCTGCGCATGAAGAGCGACCTTACCGTGCTGATCGAGGCCGCCATCGACGGCCGGCTGGACCAGGTCGAGGCCGAGTGGGATCGCCGGGTGGCACTGGGCGTGGTGCTGGCCGCCGCCAATTACCCCGACTCGCCCCGCAAGGGCGATGCCATCACCGGCCTGGGCATCAAGGGCGATGACTTCCACATCTTCCATGCCGGCACCGCCATCCAGGGCGACCAGGTGGTCACCAGTGGCGGTCGGGTACTGTGCGTGACGGCGCTGGGCGACACCGTAAAGATCGCCCAGGGCCGTGCCTATGAAGTAGCCGAGCAGATCAATTTCGCCGGCCGCCAGATGCGCTGCGACATCGGCTGGCGAGCCATCAAGCGGCGGTGACCCCGCTGCCCGACATCACCGCCCTGCGCCGTCACCTGGCCACGGGCGGCCTCATCGCCTACCCGACCGAGTCCTGCTACGGCCTGGGCTGCGACCCGATGAACACCCGCGCCGTGGCGACCCTCCTACGGCTCAAAGGCCGGCCCAAAAGCAAAGGGCTGATCCTGATCGGCAGCGCGCCGGAACAATTCACGCCCTACCTGGCCGAAGCAGCGGCCGCCTGGCCGCAATACTGGCCCGGTCCGACTACGTTGCTGCTGCCGGCTGGGCGCCGTTGTCCGCGTTGGTTGACGGGCCGCCACACAAAGCTCGCCGTGCGGGTCACCGCCCACCCGGAGGCCGCCCGCCTGTGTCGGGCGCTCGGCATGGCGCTGGTCTCGACCAGCGCCAATCGTTATGGCCAGCGCACTCTGCAAACGGCGGCCCAATGTCGCGCTGCGTTTGCTCAGTCGGTCTGGGTATTGGCCGGCCGCATCGGCGACCGCCGGCGGCCGTCGACCATCGTCGATCCGACCAGCGGCCGCCTGCTGCGCGCATAAGGAAACCGACATGGACGCGGTAACCGTTCCTTTCGCCAGACAAATAGGTCTGCGCAGGAATGCCGATGGCCGCACGGCAATGCCCCATGGAATGCCGTTGATCGCCATGGTCGTCCCCTGACCGGCATAGGCGCCGCCCAGCGGCAGGGAGTATGGGCAGGGTGGCCGGAAATGCGACAAATTGCCGCACGACCCTTTGTCACCGGGACCCTGCTGAATCACCACATTCCAGGTGAGCCACGGGGTAGCTGCGATAGAATGCGGCAATCGACTCACGATGAAAAAAAATGGCTGGCAATAAGGTCAAGGAATTTCTGCTCGAACTTCAGGAACTGATTGTCGAACGTCTGGAACAGGTGGATGGCCAGCCGTTCCGGCGCGACGAATGGCAGCGCCCCCCCCGAGGATGAAAGAAACCTGCGCGGCGGCGGCATCACCCGGCTGATCGAGGACGGCAATGTCTTCGAGCGCGGCGGGGTCAACTTCTCTCACGTCACCGGCGATAGGCTGCCAGCCTCCGCGACAGCGCAACGCCCGGAGCTGGCCGGCCGCCGCTGGCAGGCGATGGGGGTGTCGCTGGTCATGCACCCGCGCAACCCCTATGCCCCGACCACGCATATGAATGTGCGCTTCTTTAGCGCCGAAAAGGCCGGCGAGGCGCCGGTCTGGTGGTTCGGCGGCGGCACCGACCTGACGCCTTATTACGGCTTCGAAGAGGACGCCATGCATCTCCACGACGTCTACCGGCGCTCGTTGCAGCCTTTTGGCGCGGACTATTACCCGCGCTTCAAGCAAGGCTGCGACGAGTATTTCTTCCTCAAGCATCGCAACGAGCCGCGTGGTATCGGCGGCATCTTCTTCGATGACTTCAACGAGCGTGATTTTGACCACTGCTTTAACCTGACCGAATCGGTGGCCGACCATTTCCTGCCCGCCTATGTACCCATTCTGGAACGCCGGATGAACACGGCCTATGGCGAACGCGAGCGCGACTTCCAGGCCTATCGTCGGGGTCGCTATGTCGAATTCAATCTGGTCTGGGACCGGGGTACCTTGTTCGGCCTGCAATCCGGCGGCCGCACCGAATCCATACTGATGTCCATGCCACCGGTGGCGAAATGGCGCTACGACTGGCAGCCCGAACCCGGCACCGCCGAAGCCAGGTTGTACACGGATTATCTGAAGCCGCGCGACTGGTTGCGGGACTGACCGGTCGATGGCACACCGAGCCTTGCACTGGCTGTTGTTCGGCCTGGTCTTCGGTACCGCAGCACTGATCGCCGCCTATGAGTTGATCGCCTCGCCGATGCAGGCCATGTTTCTGGCCGACTATGCCAGGCGGTTGAATTATCGGGACATGGCCGGGGCCAGCGAGCGCATCCGCTTTCCCAAGTATGGTCCCCACGATCTGAGGCTCGGCTACGTCCAGTTGCCGGAATTCGCCAAGCGCCTGGAGAAACAGGGCTTTGTCATCGTCCGCCAGGCCCATATCACCGAGGAAATGGCCAACCTGGACCATTTCGGCCTGTTTTTGCCGTACCACGAAAAATCCGTGGCCGGCCTAACCCTGGAAGACTACTCCGGCACACCCTATTACCGTTTCCGCCAACCCCGGCGTGCCTACCCCGACTTTGCCGCGATCCCGGCGGTGGTGGCCAACACCCTGTTGTTCATCGAAAACCGTGAGCTGCTCGACCCCAACCATCCGCATCGCAACCCGGCGGTGGAATGGGACCGTTTCGGCGAGGCGGTGCTGGAAAAGATGGTCCAGGTGGTACAGCCCGGCCGCCATGTGCCCGGCGGCTCGACCCTGGCCACGCAACTGGAGAAATACCGTCATGCCAATGGCGGCCTGACCCTGACCCCCGGCGACAAGCTGCGCCAGATGGCCTCGGCCTCGGTCCGTACCTATCTCGACGGCCCGGATACCCGGGTCACCCGCCGGCGCATCGTGCTCGACTATCTGAACACCGTGCCGCTCTCGGGCGCGCCCGGTTTCGGCGAGGTCGATGGTCTGGCCGATGGTCTGGCCGCCTGGTTCGGCGAGGACTTCGACCAGGTCAATCGCCTCTTGGCTAAGCCCGAGCCAACCGCCGAGGCGGCGCTCGCCTACAAGCACGTGGTGGCCTTGCTGATCGCCCAGCGCAAGCCGTCCTGGTATCTGCTTACCGGCCGCGCCCAACTGGATGCCCAGGCCAATGTCCACCTCGGCCTTTTGGCCCAGGCAGGGATCGTCACGCCAGCCTTCAGGGACCTCGCCCGCCGGCAACACATCGTCTTTCGGGATGTCCGCCAGTCGGCTGGCGACGCCCATTTCAGCCAGCAAAAGGCGGCCACCGCCACCCGCAACCAGCTTGCCGCCATGCTGGGCATCGATCGTTTATATGACCTGGACCGGCTCGACCTGACCGTCGCGACCTCGTTCGACAACTCCGCACAGCAGGCGGTCAGCGACTTTCTGGCCACCCTGAAAGAGCCCGATGCCGCCCAGCGCGCCGGTCTATACGGCGCGCGACTGATCGGCCCCGAAAACGATCCAGGCAAGATCATCTATAGCTTCACCCTTTACCAGCGGACCGCCGAGGGCTCGGCATTGCGGGTCCAGGCCGACAGCCTGAACCAACCCTTCGACATCAACCAGGGCGCCAAGCTGGGCATGGGCTCGTCGGCCAAGCTACGCACCCTGGTCAGTTATCTCGAAATCGTCGCCGAGTTGCACAACCAGTATGGAAAACTCGACCAGAAGGCGCTGGCTCAAGTTCAGGTTCCGGAAAAAGACGTACTGAGCCTATGGGCGCTGGACTATCTGCGCGCCACGCCGGATCGGAACCTGACCGCCATGCTGCGCGCGGCCATGAGCCGACGTTATTCGGCCAACACCGGCGAGGGTTTTTACACCGGCGGCGGGCTGCATTATTTTTCCAACTTTCACCAGGCCGACAACGGCCGCGTCATGGACCTGTGGGAGGCCACCCGCAATTCGGTCAACCTGCCCTTTGTCCGCCTGATGCGGGACATTGTCCGCCATTTCATGTACCGCGCGCCGAGCACCGCCAGCCACATCCTGGAAGACGCCGGGGAACCGCGCCGGCAAACCTATCTACTCAAGTTTGCCGACCAGGAAGGCAAGACCTTCCTGCTCCAGTTCCACAAGAAATATCGCGGGCTCGACCCCAATCAAAGCACCGACCTGTTGTTCAGCCACATGACGCCGCACCCCCGGCGCCTGGCGGCGGTGCTCCGCTACCTGGAACCCGACGCCGATCCGGCGACCTTCAGCCGCTTGATGAAGGCCCGCCTGGAGGCGCCGGACAGCTATAGCGAAGGCGATCTAGCCGCACTCTATGCAACCTATGCGCCGGGCAAGTTCAACCTGGCCGACCGTGCCTATGTCGCCCAGGTCCATCCGCTGGAACTGTGGCTGGTAGCCTATATCCGCAAACATCCCCGGGCCCGCTGGGACGAACTGGTAAAGGCCAGCACCCAGGCCCGCATAGACGGCTACGACTGGCTATTCAAGACCAGCCGAAAGAATGCCCAGGACATCCGCATCCTATCGCTGCTGGAGATCGAGGCATTCCAGGAAGTCCAGCGTCGCTGGCAGCGACTGGGTTATCCCTTTGCCAGCCTGACGCCCTCCTATGCCACGGCCATCGGCGCCTCGGCCGACCGCCCGGCCGCCCTGGCCGAACTGATGGGCATCCTCCTCAACGAGGGCGCCAGACAGTCATCCGCGACCATCAAGCGGCTGGACTTCGCCGCCGACACGCCCTATCACAGCCTGTTCGCCCATGCCGAATCGCCGGCCCGGCAAGTTCTGCCCGCCGAGCTGACCCAGGTGGTGCGCGAAGCGCTGGTCAACGTGGTCGCCAGCGGTACCGCCGGCCGACTCAACGGCGCCTTCGTCACGCCGCGGGGCAAGCTGGTCGTCGGCGGCAAGACCGGCACCGGCGACAACCGCTTCGATACCTATGCCGCCAACGGCGCGGTGGTCAAATCGCGGGTCGTCAACCGGGTCGCCACCTTCGTATTCTTCCTCGGCCGTCACTTCTATGGCGTCATCACCGCCTATGTGCCGGGCGAGGCCGCCGGCGACTACGGCTTCACCAGTGCATTGCCGGTACAGGTGCTTAAGGCCATGGCGCCGATCCTGCAAGCCACGGTGGTCGCCGGCAAGGGCCGATCGTTGGGCTGGCAGGAAGACCTCACCGAGTTCGAGGCCACAACCACACCACCCGCCGCCAAGGCCAAAGACGACAAGGATCGCGGCGCACCGATGCCAGTCAAACCGATGCGCAAACCAGCACCGGTCATAGCGCCCAAAGCGCCCGCCATGGCACTGCCACCGACGCCAATCGTGGTCAGGGCGAAAGACGGCAAGGGCCACAACGAACCGACGCCGACAAAACCCGCGAGCACGCCGGCGGCGGCCATGGCGACCAAGCTAATGGCCAGGCCCGCACCGCCGGCACCGCCCGCCGCGCCGAAAAAATCGCCGGCGGACAAGTTCGACCCCGCCCTTTCGGCGCCGGGCGAAGGCTTCAGACTCATCGATTGATTGGAATGTCCGGGTTAGCAGTACAATGCACCCTTGTTTGCTCAAGTCATTTCCAGGTTCAAGCAGATGTCACCCCAAAGTTATTGCCCGGTTTCACACAGGTGCCGCAAGTGAGCGACTCGAAGCAGGTCCTGCTCGCCTGTGGCGTCAACCACCATACCGCCCCAGTCGCGATACGGGAGCGGGTGGCATTTCCCGCCGACATCCTGTCCCGCGCGCTGGCCGACGTAACCGGCAACGGCGTGGCGCACGAGGTCGCCATCCTGTCCACCTGCAATCGCACCGAGCTCTACTGCAACACCGCCGAGCCCGAGGGCGTGGTGCAATGGATGGCCAATTTCCACAGCATGGAACCCCATGAGGTACGCCCCTACCTCTACCTGCTGCCTCAGGACCAGGCCGTCAAGCACGCCTTCCGGGTCGCGTCGGGCCTCGACTCCATGGTCCTGGGCGAGACCCAGATACTGGGCCAGATGAAAAACGCGGTCGAATCCGCGCAGGAGGCCGGCACCCTGGGCCTGCTGCTGAACAAGCTGTTTCAACGCACCTTCTCGGTCGCCAAGGAGGTCCGTACCGCCACCGAGATCGGCGCCAGCACGGTCTCCATGTCGGCCGCCGCAGTCACCCTGGCCGAGCGCATCTTTCCCTCCATCGGCCAGCAATCGGTGCTGTTCATCGGCGCCGGCGAGATGATCGACCTGGTGGCCACTCACTTCGCCGCCCGCAAGCCGCGCCGGCTCATGGTCATCAACCGCACCGTCGAACGGGCGCGGGAAGTGGCCAACAAGTTCGGCGGCGAGGCCGCCTCGCTGTCCAGCCTGTCCGAAGTGCTGCACGAGTTCGACATCGTGGTCACCTCGACCGCCAGCCCGCTGCCCATCGTCGGCCTGGGTCTGGTCGAGCGGGCGCTCAAGGCCCGCAAGCACAGCCCCATGTTCATGGTCGACCTGGCCGTGCCGCGCGATGTCGAGGCCGAGGTCGGCGAACTTGACGATGTCTATCTTTACACGGTCGATGACCTGGGCGAGGTCGTCCAGGCCGGTCACGATGCCCGCCACGGTAAGGTGGAACAGGCCGAGGTCATCGTCGGGGCAAACGTCGGCCAGTTCATGCACTGGCTGGAAGGCCGTAAGGCGGTACCCACCCTGCGCGCACTGCGCGACCACGCCGAACGCCTGCGCCGGCACGAGATGGACAAGGCCCACAAACGGCTGGCCATGGGCGACGAACCGCAGGCCGTGCTGGAGGCCTTGAGCCAGGGCCTGATGAACAAGTTGCTGCACGACCCCAGCCACGCCATCAACGAGGCCAGCGGCAACGAACGGGATGAGCTGCAACAATGGGTCACTCGCCTGTATAACCTGCATAACGACCAGTAGCTCGGGCCTGTCGGTCTGAAGGCCGACCCACGAAAAGCGTCTCATGAAGCCGTCCCTGCTAGCCAAGCTCGACCAACTCGACCAGCGCCTGGAAGAGATCAACCGTTTCCTGGCCAGCGCCGAGGCCACGGCCGATCTGGACCAATACCGCAAGCTCAGCCGGGAACATGCCGAGATCGAGCCGGTGGTCCGGCGTTACCGCGCCTATCGCCAGACCGAGGCCGACCTGGCAGCGGCCCGCGAGATGCTGGCCGACCCGGAAATGAAGGCGCTGGCCGAGGCCGAATTGGCCGACGGCAAGGCCCGTCTGGCCCAATTCGAGGACGAGCTGCAATGCCTGCTGCTGCCGCGCGACCCCAACGACGAACGCAACCTGTTCCTGGAGATTCGCGCCGGCACCGGCGGCAACGAATCGGCCTTGTTCGCCGGCGCCCTGTTTCGCATGTACGCGCGCTATGTCGAGCGTCAGCACTGGAAGCTGGAAATCATCTCGGAAAGTCCGGGCGAGGTCGGCGGCTACAAGGAGATCGTCTGTCGCATCGTCGGCCAGGGCGCCTATTCCAAACTCAAGTTCGAGTCCGGCGGGCACCGCGTCCAGCGGGTGCCGGAAACCGAATCGCAAGGCCGCATCCACACCTCGGCCTGCACCGTCGCGGTGATGCCGGAGGCGGACGAACTGGAGGAGATCGCCATCAACCCGGCCGACCTGCGCGTCGACACCTTCCGGGCCTCGGGCGCCGGCGGCCAGCACATCAACAAGACCGACTCGGCGGTGCGCCTCACCCACCTGCCCAGCGGCCTGGTGGTGGAGTGTCAGGACGGCCGCTCGCAACACCAGAACAAGGCCCGGGCCTTGCAGGTCCTGGCGGCGCGGCTGAAGGACCGGCAGGAACGCGCGGCGCACGCGGAGGAGGCCAGCACCCGCAAGTCGCTGGTCGGCACCGGCGACCGTTCCGACCGCATCCGCACCTACAATTTTCCCCAGGGTCGAATCACCGACCACCGCATCAACCTGACCCTGTACAAGATCGACGCCATTATGGACGGCGACCTGAACGAGCTGATCGCCGGCCTGACCGCCGAACACCAGGCCGAACTGCTGGCCCACCTGGCCGGCACCGGCGAATGACCGTCGCGGCCCTCCTGGCCGACGCCGCCGCCCGCCTGGCCGGGCAACTCGGTCTCAGCCCGCGCGAGGCCCGGCTGGAGGCCCGGATACTGGCCGGCCACGCCCTGACGGTCGAAACGGTCTGGTTGCTGGCCCACGACACGGATACGCTTGACGGCGCGCAGGCCGCCGCCCTTGAGGCCCTCGTTTGCCGCCGGCTGACTGGCGAGCCGGTGGCCTATATCCTCGGCGAACGCGAATTTTATGGCCGCGCCTTCCGGGTCACCCCCGCCACCCTGATCCCCCGCCCAGAGACCGAACACCTGATCGACGCCGCCCTGGCCCGCGCGCCGGCCAATGCCCGAGTGCTCGACGTCGGCACCGGCAGCGGCTGCATCGCCATTACCCTGAAACGGCAACGACCCGATTGCCAGGTCACCGCCGTAGACCTGAGCCCCGCCGCCCTGGCGATTGCGCAGGACAACGGCGCCCGGCTCGATGCGCCGGTCGAATGGCTGGAGAGCGATCTGTTCGGCGCCTTGCCCGGCCGTACCTTCGACCTGATCGTCAGCAACCCGCCCTACGTCGCCGAGGCCGACCCGCACCTGAGCCAGGGCGATTGCCGCTTCGAACCGAGCGCCGCGCTGCGCTCCGGCGTGGCTGGCCTGGACACCCTTGGCCGGCTCATAAAGCAAGCGCCCGCTCACCTCGAACCCGGCGCCTGGCTGTTACTGGAACATGGTTGGGATCAAGGCCCGGCCGTCGCCCGGCGGCTGGCCGAGGCCGGCTTCGGAGAGGTCTTTACGGCGCGCGACCTGGCCGGGCAGACCCGGGTCGGCGGCGGCAAAAAATAGCCCCGTTGCGGGTGACGATACTCAATGGGGACGGCCCTGGTCTGACGTGATTCCGGCGTTCACCTGACGCCAGATTGAGGCGTACTCCAACCGGACGGGCTCAACCGAAAAGCTCACTGTGGGAGCCAAGCCGCGCAAGTCTGAGCGTGTCGGCATCCGACTTGCGATAGATCAGCAGCAAGTCCGGTTTGACGTGGCATTCACGGTAGCCTGCCCAATCGCCGCTCAGGTCATGGTCGCGGTATTTGGCATCAAGCGGCCGGTCGGTCGCCAGCGCCACGAGAACGGGCATCAGTTCACTATCCAGGGTGACCCGGTGCTGACCCTTGGCCTCCGCTTGTAATCGTGCTTGAAGGCGGAGGCGCGATCAATCGTCCTCATGCAGGTCGGCCATCAGGTCGTCAACGTTGGCGAACCGCTTGCCCTTCCCTGCCTCAAGCTCGGCAATGGCCTTGTGCGTGGTGGCATTGGGCACCTTTACCTCAAAAGGCAAACGGCGTTCATCCGCCACGCGCAGCATCAGCAAGCGAATGGCGTCCGAGATGGACAAACCCATTGCTTCGAGCGCATCGGCAGCGCGTTCCTTGGTGTTGGTGTCAATGCGAGCGCGGACATAGGTATCGGCGGTGCTCATGGTGACTTCCATTGAAGGTTTCAGGGGTTTGATTGTAGTAGCGTTGTTACTACATACCAAGGGCGGTGCGCGATTGCGTACCGTGCTTTATTTTCCGTATTCCGAGGCGCTCCTGAGCGTCTGTCGGACTCCCAAGTTGAAATACCTTACTGCTTCTGGGTCTGGCTGGTCTGCAGGTCGTTGGTGAAATTCCAGACCCGGGTGATGCCCAGGACATCGACGGTCTTGCGCATATCGGTCGAGAACGGCGCGAACGGCGCCGACATCCGGACGATCTTGAGTGCCGCGGCGTCGAGTACCCTGGACCCGGATGGGCGGTCGATCTGGACGTCTTCCAGGCTGCCATCGGCCTTGATGTTCACGGTCAACACGACTTGACCGTAGATGTGGCCGCGCTTGGCCGCCTCGGGATAGTTCAGGTTGCCGACCCGCTCAACCTTGATACGCCAGTCTTCGACATAGCGGGCATAGCTGTATTCCTGCGCCCTGGCCCCGACGAAGACCCGGCGCGGCCGCTTCTGGTAGGCGTCGTATTCACGGTCGATGCGGGCCTGCAAATGGGCCAATTCGACGCTGTCGGTGGCCAGATCGAGGGGCGCCGGCGACCTGGGCCGGGGGGCGTTATCGGGTTGATCGACGGCCGTTGAATAGGTCGATTTAGCCTGAACCGTCAACTGCCGGGCCCGCTCCTCCTGCGCCTTGATCCGTTGGCTGAGGCTGGCCGACGAGGCCGGGCTTTCGGTCTCGCTGGCCGCCAGCGGGCTCTTGGCCCGACGCGCCTCGTCGACATTGCCGCCACCGTCCAGGTTGTGCTGGGCCAGCACTTCGGGCTTGAGTGGCTTGGCGTCGCTACGGGCGTTGACCAGCGCCACCTCCAGCGGCTTGTCGTGCTGGAACAGGGCCGGGTTGGCGGCCTTGAAAGTCAGGCCGAAGATCAGAATGATGTGGGCGATGAGTGAAGCGATCAGCGCCGTATCGAAACGCTGGTTCATGTCGTTGGCGGTCAACGGCCGATACGATGCCGCGCCGCCCGGCAGGAAACCGGCCATCTTCAGGCGGCGGGCAAGGTCGCCAGGTAGCGGCATGACAACTCGACATCCAGCAGATCAAAATCGGCCACAGCCACCCGGATATGGTCACCCTGATTGAGCGCCGGCGCACCGGTCACGCGGGCGACAAAGGGCAGCCCTTCGAAGCGCACCAGGTTTTCCTTCAGCACGGCGGCGTTCAACTCCTGCACCCCTTCCTGAATCAACCAGCGCAGGCACCAGTAGCGTTCCATCCTGCGCTGAAAGTCGTTATAGGCGTCGTAGGCCAGTTCAAAATCGCGCAGTGCAGCGAACAGCAATGGGTCGCTGTTGCTGTAGGGCGGTTTTTCCCCGCGGGCCACGGCCAGTATCTGACGCTGGTTAATCAGGTCTACATAACGGCGCAGCGGCGAGGTGCTCCAGGCATAGCATTCCAGCCCCAGGCCCTCATGCGGCGCCGGCCTCAGGGTCATGCGTACCTTGCCGACGGTTTGCGCCCGATACATGCCGGCGACGTTATGGTCGGCCAGTAGTTTGCCCCAGCAGCTGTTGGCCAGGATCATCAGCTCGGACACCAGCTTGTCGATCGGATTGCCGCGCTGGCGGGTCGATATCTGCACCCGGTCGTCGACCACCTTGAACAGGTAATCGTCGCGCTGGACCTGATCGGCCTTGCCGCGCGCCGCTTCGAGATGACAGGCGAAGCCCCAGAGCCATTCCAGTTCGCGCCGGAAGGCATAGTCCGGGGCGGCCGGATTCTTGATGGTGTCTTCGTTGAACAGCGGCTCCAGCGTCTCGTGACGCAGGTTGGCGGCGATGCGCACGCTGTCGACCTGAGTTTCGAGCCCCAGGATACTGAAATCGGAGCCTGCCTCGACATACAGCGACAGCGCCGCGCAGTCGCGGTTTTCGGCCAGGGCGTACTGATTGACCAGGGCCTCGGGCAGCATGGTGATCTTGTCGCCGGGCATATAGACCGTGGACAGCCGGGCCGCCGCGATGCGGTCGAGGTCGCTGCCGGGGGTGATGCCGAGGGCCGGGGCGGCAATGTGGATGCCGACCCGGACGCTGCCATCCGGCCGGAAGACCACCGAAAAGGCGTCGTCGATCTCGGTGGTGGCGGCATCGTCGATGCTGAATGCCGGCGCGTCGCCGGCCAGCAATTCGGGCGGCGGCGGCGGCGGGGCCAGGGTGGGAAAACCCTTGCCCCTGGGAAAGTATTCCAGCAGAAAGGCTTGCAGGTGGAATTCCTGGCTGGACGGGATGGCGCCGCATTTATCCAATAGCCGCGCCGGCGAAAGCCCGGTTTCGTTGCAGGCATCGATCAGTGCCTTGTATTCCAGACTGTTCTTGTCCGGCTTGTGAGCCAGTTCATAGACCTTGGCCCGGAACGGCTCCGGCAGGCCAGCGGAGCTCAACTGGTCGGCCCATTCGGCGCGCAACTCGGCCTCTCGGGCCTTGCGCTCCAGTCCGGCCTTGGCGGCGGCCAGGGCATCGGCCGGCGCGGCCTTGTAGCGACCCTTGCCCTTCTTGTAGAAGTAGATCGGGGCGCTGTGCAGACAGAGCAGGACGGCGCCGGCCTCCGGCCCGGATGGCGGTTTGCCGTAATAATCCAGGGCCAGATCGGCGAAGCCGAACTCGTCCGCGCCGGCGGCCTCCCAGATGAAATCCGCGTCGATCCCGGCGGCCAGCCGGCGGGCCGTCTCCATCGCCTCGCCGGGTCCGGGGGCGGCGAAGCGGAGCAGGATGTGGGCGGCCTTCACCTTGGTCCGTTTGCCAAACCGGGATTCCATCTGTACCGAGCTGTCATTGTCGGTCAGGATGGTGCCAACCTTGATGTCGCCGTCTTCTTCGTAGTAAGCGAACACCGCCTAGAACTCCAGTAGGGTGGGAATGTAATCGGTGAACCGGCTGAAACCGTGCTCGCCGCCTGGCAGCACGATCTGTTTCGCGCCGGCGAAATAGGCGACGGCCTCACGGTAGTCGAGCACCGCGTCGCCGGTCTCGACCAGCAGCAGGTAATTTTCCGGCCGGCTCAGGCGCTCGACCCGCAGGGCCGCGAGTTCGGCAACATGTTGCGCGGTGAGGGTATATTCGTCACCGCTGTACCAATTCTTTTGCGCCTTGCCGACCTCCGATGCCAGCTTGACGTCACAACCGACGCAGGGGTTGACGAACGCCGCCTTCAGGCCATGCTTCTCAGCCAGCCAGGCGGCGTAATAACCACCCAGCGAACTACCCGCCAGTTTGGCCGTGCCGCGACTGGCGACGATCAGCCCCTCCAGCAGGGCGATGGCCTCGGCCGGCCGAGGTGGCAGGTCGGGACAGACGAATGCCTCGGCCAGGCCGCGCGCCGCCATCCAGGCCGCGAGCTCGCACGCCTTGTTCGACTGGGAAGAACTGTTGAAACCATGGATGTAGATCAGCATGCCGCGCCCGGATGGGTCCGAAAAACGACAATTTTAACCGCTCACCCGCGCCAGCCATAAGGTGATTTCGTCGATGATTCGAGTCGCCGCACTATCCATGGCCGCGGCGGCGCCGGCAGCGTCATAGGCGGCAACCGGCAATTGGGCGACGAAAGCTTGTCGGGCCACCAATTCGCCCTTAGCGCGCCGCACCAGTTCCGCCTCGACCAGCAGAAAGGCCGAGCCCGGCGGGGTCGAGGCGTCATGATAGAAATCGATCAGCCGGGTATTGAGTTGATAGTCGCCAACCACGCCCGAGGCCATGGGCGCGACCGCCGCGAAGACACCAGCCGTCTCCAGCCGCTGGCGTAACAGCCAGGTCAGGCGCTTGCCCGGCAGTTCGGCCCACTGGGCGAAGGCATAGCGAGACCGGGTGCCCGGTTCGCGGCTGTAAGCCAGTCCGGGTTCCTGGTAAAAGGCCGGGGTATCCATCTCGCGCAGCAAAAGCACACCGGGCTGGCTGTGCGGCAGGTGCAGGGCCGGCCCCGGATCGCTCAAAACATAATGGGTAACCGGCTGCGACGGGCCTGGCAGACTGGCACAGCCGGCCAACAGCAGGATCAGGGTGAACGACTGTATGCGCTTCATCTATTGATCTCCTCGCCCGGCCCCAGTTGTTTCGGGTTGGGGCCGAACAGCACCTGAGCCGGATCGGACAGGGCGCGGCCGCTATCCTTCAGGGCATCGCCGGCCTCGCGTAGCGACTGGGCCATGGACTGGATATCCTGGCCGGCCAGATCGGTGGTCAGTTTTATTTGCCCCGACAGGCCGGTCATCTCACGGTCCATCCGGTCCAGCGTGGCGCGGGTCGAAACCAGGGTGGCCGAGGTCTCGCCCGCCACCTTGCTCAATTGCCCGGCCGCATCTTTAAGCGCTACCCGGGCCTCGGCCCCCAGACCGTCGATCTGGTTCGCGGCTCGATGCACGCTGACCGCCGTGGCCTGGATTTCAGGCAGTGCCTTGTTCAGGTCGTCGGTCGCGCGGTTGAGGTTGGCCAGGGTATTGGCGATCGCCCGCTGATTGCGGTCAGACAGCAAGGCATTGAAGCGGCTGAACGACTCCTGGCTGGACTTGCCCAGTTCTTCCAGGGAATTGGTCACCTTGTCCAGGCGCGAAACGCCCTCGGGAATGACCGGGTATTTCTCGCCTGCGGGGGCCTGGATCAGCGCTTCAGTGGCCTGAGGCGGATTTTCCAGGTCGATAGCCGCCAGGCCGGTCACCAAATGACGGGAAACAATGGCCTTGGCCCCAACCATCACCGGCGTACGGTCATCGACCTGCAACAGCACTCGCACCTTGTGGGCCTCGCCGGGCAGGATGGCATAGTCGACCACCTTGCCCACCTTGACCCCTTGCATACGCACGTCGCTGTTGATCTGCAAGCCTTCCAGCGACTGTTCGCGGAAATAGACCAGGTAACGATCCTGCGCCGTTTGTCCGGTCCGGCCGGCCAGCCAGGCGAGGCCGCCGACCAGCAGCGCGATCAGCAGCAGGGTGACCAGCCCGACCTGTATATACCTCGCTTCAGATTCCATCCAAGGTCCCCTTCGATTGTCTCCGGACGGAAAAATAGGACTGTATCCATGGCTGATCGACCTTGGCCACCTCGGCCACCGGTCCCTCGGCAATGACCTTGCCGCCGTGCAGGACCACCACCCGATCCACCATGCCCCATAGAGTATCGAGATCGTGGGTGGTCAGCAACGCGGTCAGGCCGAGGCTGTCGCACAGGGTACGCAACAGGCGGTCGAATTCGCGCGCGCTGATGGGGTCGAGGCCCGAGGTTGGCTCGTCCAGGAGCAGCATCTCCGGTTGCAGCGCCAGGGCGCGGGCCAGTGCCGCGCGTTTCTTCATGCCACCGGACAGTTCGGCCGGCCGTTTGCCGGCGGCATCCGGCGGCAGGCCGGCCAGGCGGATATCGAGGGCGACCACCTGGTCGCGCAATCGGGCCGGCAGATCGGTGTGCTCGCGTAGCGGCGCGGCGACGTTTTCCGCCACGGTCAGCGAGGAGAACAGCGCGCCTTCCTGGAACAACATGCCAAACCGTCGCCGCACCTGGTTCAGGCCCTGGGGTGATAGCCGCAAAAGGTCTTGTCCCAGCAGCTTGATGGTGCCGCCGTCAGGCCGTAGCAGGCCGACGCATTCTCGCAGCAGGACCGTCTTGCCGGAGCCGCTGGCGCCGATCAGGGCCACCACCTCGCCCTTGTTCACGCTAAAGCTCACGCCGTCGTGCAGCCACTGGCCGGCCAGCCGGGTGCGGACCCCTTCCAGTTCCAGCACGGCACTCATGTGCTCTCCGTGTGCAATATGGCGAACAGGGCATTGATGAGGATGACCGCCACCAGGCTGGTCACCACCGTCGAGGTGGTGCGCTCGCCGACGCTGCGCGCGTCACGACTGACGGCGAAGCCGTTGCGGCAGGCGATCAAGGCGATGGCGGCGGCGAACACCGGGGCCTTGTACAACCCGTAGACGACCATGTCGAGCGGCAACACGTCCTTCAGCCGGTTGACGAAGGTCACCAAGGTGATGTCCAGTTGACTGGCCGCCACCACGGCTGAGCCGGCGATGCCGACCAGGTCACCGAAAAAGGTCAAGAGCGGCATGGCCACGATGATGGCGATCAGACGCGGCAGCACCAGTACCTGCATCGGCGACAGACCCAGGGTAGTGATGGCGTCGATCTCCTCGGTCACCTTCATGGCCCCGATCTGGGCGGTAAAGGCGGCGCCGGAACGGCCGGCCATCAGGATAGCCACCAACAACGGCGACAGCTCGCGGGCCATGGCCATCGACACCCCGTCGACAATGAATATGTTGGCGCCGTATTTCTTGATCTGGATACCCAGCAGATAGGCGAACACCACGCCGATCAGGAAGGTCATCAGGGCCACGATAGGCACGGCGCGCAGGCCGACGGCTTCCAGTTGCACAACCGTTTCCCGAGCGCGAAAACCGGTCGGCAGGCGGAGCGATTCCAACAGCGCGGCACTCACCTGGCCCAGGAAATACAGCCAGTTCGGTAGCGCCCCAAGCGCCGAGCTCACGCGCCGGCCGAGCCGGGCCAGCCAGCCGAACTGCGGCGGTGGCGGCGGCCCGAGCGCGGCCAGGCGATCGGCAACCAGTTCGACCAAGGGTAAACAATCGGCATCGAAACCGGTCAGATCGACCCGCGACCAGGGGACACCGGCGGCTTGCAAGCGGCGGTACAGCAGCATGACGCCGGCGCTGTCCAGGCCGGTTAGCGCCGCGCCATCGACAGTCAAGCGGCCCTTCGGCCAGACCGCGCCGGCCAGCACCCGGTCCAGTTCAACCAGATCGGCCAGCCGCCACTCTCCAGCCAGTCGCACCACCCCGCCCGCCTCGGTCGGCTCCAGGGTAAACGGCCGGCGATCGGTCATGGTCATCGGGCCAGCCGCGCCAGCAGCTTGGCGTGGATGCCACCGAAGCCGCCGTTGCTCATCACCAGTATCTGGTCGCCGGGCCGGGCCGCGCCGGCCACGGCCTCGACCAGGGCATCGAGGTCGTCGTACACCGCCGCCCGCTCGGACAACGGCCGCAGCGCATCGGCGGCGTCCCAGCCCAGGTCCCTGGCATAGCAAAACACCTGCTGCGCGTCCTTCAGGCTGTCGGCCAGTTGGTCCTTCAGCGTGCCCAGTTTCATGGTGTTGGAGCGCGGCTCCAGCACCGCCAGGATGCGCGCCGCGCCGACCCGCGAGCGCAGCCCGGCCAGGGTGGTGGCGATGGCGGTCGGGTGATGGGCGAAGTCGTCGTAGACGGTGATGCCGGCGACCGTGCCGCGCAGCTCCAGCCTGCGCCTGACGTTCTTGAACCGGGACAGCGCATCGATGGCGGCCAGCGGCGGCACCCCGACATGGCGGGCGGCGGCGATGGCCGCCAGCGCGTTATGGCGGTTGTGCTCGCCGACCAGTTCCCAGGTCACGCGACCAACCGGCCGGTCGTCCAGCGTTACCTCGAAGCTCGCCGCATCGATGGCCCTGGCCTTCCAGCCGAAGCCCGGTCCAGCGAAATACTCGACGCCGCTCCAGCAGCCACGGCCAAGCACGCGCAGGATGTTGTGGTCGCCGCCGTTGGCCACCACCAGACCATTGCCCGGCACGGTACGGACCAGGTGATGGAACTGGGTCTCGATGGCGGCGAGGTCGGGGAAGATGTCGGCGTGGTCATATTCCAGGTTGTTCAGGATCGCCGTGCGCGGCCGGTAATGAACGAACTTGGAGCGCTTGTCGAAGAAGGCGGTGTCGTACTCGTCGGCCTCGATGACGAAGAAGGGCGAGTCGGTCAGCCGGGCCGAGACGGCAAAGTTCAGCGGCACGCCGCCGACCAGATAGCTGGGATTCAGCTTGGCGTCCTCCAGTATCCAGGCCAGCATGGCCGAGGTGGTGGTCTTGCCGTGGGTGCCGGCCACCGCCAGCACCCATTTGTCCCGCAACACCTTCTCGTACAGCCATTGCGGGCCGGAGATATAGGGCAAGCCGCGATTGAGTATCTCTTCCATCAAAGGCTGTTTGCCCCGGCTGACCACGTTGCCAATCACGAATACGTCGGCGCCGATTGCGGCCTGCTCCGCGCCGAAGCCCTCGATCAGGGCAATGCCCTGGGCCTCCAGTTGCGTGCTCATGGGCGGATAGACCTGGGCGTCGCAGCCGGTGACCTGGTGGCCGGCCTGTTTGGCGATGACCGCGATACCGCCCATGAAGGTGCCGCAGATGCCGAGTATATGGATGTGCATGGTTGCCTAAAAATGCCTTGATTCTGGCTGGATTATCGCTTCTGTTAAAGTTCGCTACCAGTTTGCCAATATAGGATCACGGCAATGCGCCGGGTGGCGGCTGCGTCCGAATTTGAAGCATGGTCATAAATCAAGTGAAAATAAAGCGTTAAGATGAAATCCCAGCCCCGTCCATGGCCTGGCAGGAGGGTGAAATGAACGCCAAGCGGTTGAAATTAGTGACCAGCATCGCCCAACCGGCCGATGCGCCGTCGGGCATTGCTCAACAGCCCGGCCATGGCGCGGTATTCATCGTCGACGACCGGGCCACCGCCCGCAACCTGCTGGTCGGCCCAACACTTTTACCCGCTCAGCCTAGTCATTGTTATTCCCATGCACAAGGGAACAGGTTGCAAGAAATGCCTTTCTTACATGTGCTTGTGGCGCTTGATAAACCGGCCCCCCGGAGCAAAAAGCGAAAGAGGATGGCGGGCAATTTGTGCTCATCATCGACCTTCGAGTGAGGCTTTTATCGCCAGGCCGGCGATGAATTTTGCCCAGGCGACGAGGCGACGCTAGCCAAGCGTCCGAGGCATGGCATAATCCGCCACTAACTTTCATCTCCAATAACCATTCGAGGAGTCAAGGCGTGGCCACTGCAACTAAGCAATCCGCCGTGAAGCCCAAGACCGCGGCAAAAAAAACGGCTGTTAAACCCGCCCCAAAAATGCCGGTGGTAAGGCCCCGTGCGGCAGCCAAAAGGTTAGCGCCGAAACAGGCTGCCAGGCCAGTTACCAAACCCGCCGCGCGGCCCAAAAAGACCGTTGCGCCAACGATTAAAAAGGTCGCAGCAAAGACGCTTGCGATCCCGAAACGGCCAGCACCCAAGCCAGCCGCCAAGCCCGTCGCGGCCGCCAAGGCCGCCCCTAAACCCATCACCAAGCCGGCCAAGCCGGCTCTGATCCGGAAAACTGTAAATAGACCAATGCCCGTAACCAGCCAAGCGACTAAAACCACCGTCAAGAAGCCCGTCAAACATAAAACCGACGCTAATATCATTAGTGAAGCGATGCTGCTCAAGATGTCGGATAAGGACTACATGAACGATGTTCAGTTGGCCTTTTTCAAGCATCGCCTGCAAGCCATGAAGGATGAGATGCTCGACAGCGCACGGGAAACCGGCGAGCACCTGAGAGAAAACGAGATCTTCGCCGACCCCAACGACCGCGCTACCGTGGAAGAGGAAAACGTGCTGGAGCAGCGAGTCCGCGACCGCGAACGCAAGCTGCTGAAAAAGATCAACTCCGCCCTGCGCCGCATCGAGGACGGCGAATATGGCTACTGCCTGGAGACCGGCGAGTCAATCGGGCTGGCGCGGCTATTGGCTCGGCCGACCGCCGATCTATCCATCGATGCCCAGGAAAAACACGAGCGGCTGGAAAAACTGTACGCCGACTAACGGCTCAAGTTTATTGTTTATCGACTCCCAGGGCGTCGGCTTGTCTCCGGGCGCGCCATGAACCCTCTGCAACGACTGCTGGTCGGGGCGATCCGTCTGTACCAAATCGCCTTGTCGCCTTACTTTGGCAGTCAGTGCCGTTTCACCCCAACCTGCTCGGAATATGCCCGGCAGGCCGTGGTTCGATACGGCGCCTTGAAGGGCGGTTGGCTGGCGATCCGGCGCATCGGTCGCTGCCATCCTTATCACCCTGGCGGGCATGACCCGGTGCCGTGACATGAGTAAGCGATTCGACATCCCGGCCCACGACATTCTGCGCAATGCCGGCGAGAGGGCCACTCCGGCGCGTGAGGTTGTGCTCGACATCCTGCTCGATGCCGCCAGCGCCCTGACCCACCAGGAGATCGAGCAGAATGCACGGGAGCGAGGCATCAGCGCCGACCGGGTAACGCTTTACCGGGTCCTGGACTGGCTGGTGGCGCGCCGCCATGCCCACCGCATCGCCGGCGAGGACCGGGTCTGGCGCTTCAATGCCGCCGGTCCCGAGGCGCACGGCCACGCCCACTTCCGCTGTACCCAGTGCGGCCAGGTCTTTTGCCTCAACGACCTGCACCCGGCGCTGGGCTTCAACCTGCCCAAAGGCTTCCAGTTCGAACGGGCCGAACTCACCATCCAGGGCATCTGTCCGGGCTGCGCGAAAGCGGCGCGGCCACGCAATAAAAGAACCACCGCCGGCTAATAGCCCGATGCAACAAGGTTGCGATCCGGTCAGCCACCCCGTATCATGCAACTCTGTTGCACGGTAACATCCTAATATATCCCAGGAATCAGCCCCATGACGCTCGTCTATATCCTGCTTGCCACCTTTGCCGGTGGTGTGCTTTCGGTATTCGCCGCAGCCACCCTGTCGCTGACCATTCTGGCCAATCTGGCCCATCGACTGGTGGCGCTTTCAGTCGGTATTCTGCTCGCCGTCGCCTTTATCGACCTGTTGCCGGAGGCCGCCAAGGACCTTGAGATCAAGTCGGTAGGGACCGCCATCGTCGTCGGTATCCTGCTGTTCTTCATCCTGGAGAAGACCGCTTTGTGGCGCCACGATCATGTCCATGAGCAGGGTGGCCACAGCCATGAGCAGGGCCATTCGGCCACTGGCATGATGATCGTGCTGGGCAGTGCCATGCACAACTTCGTCGATGGCGTGCTGATCGCCGCGAGCTTTATCCAGGACGTCAAACTGGGCCTGGCTACGGCCATCGCCGTCATCGCCCACGAGATTCCGCACGAGATCGGCGACTTCGTTGTCCTGCTCGCAGCCGGCCACAGCCGCAAGGAAGCGCTCTGGCTGAACGTGCTCGCAGGCTCCGCCGCCATGCTGGGCGGGGTCATCGGCTGGTCGACCTTGCAGGGCGTCAGCGGCGTCATCCCTTACGTGATGGCGCTGGCGGTCGCCAGCTTCGTCTATATCGCGATGGCCGATCTGATCCCCGAGTTACAGGAACATCGCCGTCCCCATGACTTTCCGGTGCAACTGGGTCTGCTCCTCGCCGGCATCTGCGTGGTCATACTGGGGATGAGGCTGGAGGGTTGAACCTAGGAGCCTGTCGTTGTCGCGGCGCGAAATATCTCGGTCTGGCCGAGGCTTCGGAGTACACTTGATTCAGTTCTTACGGGTACAGTATTACGACCATGCTTCCATTCTTTCGTAAGGGCCAGGCCAGCGCCAAACCGGCCATTCCGCACACTGCCGAACCGACCCAATCCATCGCGCCCCGGCCCGAGGCCAGGCACAGTGCGAGCCCGGCCGTCACAGCCCCGCCGCAACCGCCCAAACCGCCCGCCAACAACGGCATCCAGGTCTATGAGATGGGCCTGCAACTGGCGCCGGAGATCGAGGAAGCGGTCATGCTCTATGCCAATGACCGTGCCGGCGAGGCCTGCGCGGCGCTGAATCGCTTCATCCTGGATCATCCGGATAGCCCGGATAGCCTAGCCTGGCGCCTGCTGTTCGATCTATATGAGGTTACCGGGCAGCGCCGGCCCTTCGAAGACCTGGCCATGGACTATGCGGTTCGTTTTGAAAGCTCGCCACCCACCTGGCGCCCGATTCGACAATCCGGGGCCGAAAAAAAAGCCGCTCAGTACCCGACCTTCGCCTTCGGCCCCAACCTGTCGCCGCAGGACAAGCCGAGGCTGGCGCACTTCCGTCAGGAATGCGAAACCGCCGACACGGTGGTGCTGGATTTCAGCAAGACGTCGGTGCCCGACGACGATGCATATGCCCTGCTGATGCTGAAAACGCTCTCCGGTCTCGTGGCTACGGCCAAGCAGGTGCGCCTGCTCGACGGCGAGGCCTTCGTGGTGCGTCTCAATGCCTCACGGACGGCAGGGCGCCTGACCGAGTCAACCTGGCTATTGCTGCTGCTGTTGCTGCAATTACAAGCCAAGGGCAATGAATTCGACCAGGTCGCACTGGAATACGCGGTTCACTTCGAGATATCGCCGCCATCCTACAGCCCGCCCAAACAGGTCTCCAGCGAAACGACCGGGGCCATTATCGAGCCCGCCCCGACTGGTGAGCGCTTCTCCATGCGCGGTCTGCTGGGTGCCAGTTCGACGAGCATATTCAATAGTCTGCGTGCCTTCGCCGCGCCGCTGAAGCGCGTCGAGATCGACCTCAGTCAGGTTACGCGCATCGACTTCGCGGTTGTCGGCCTGCTCATGGACAGCGTCATGGCCCTGGCCATGGCCGGCAAGCAGATCACCTTCGAAGGCGGCAACGGCATGGTCAATCTGCTCCTGCAATTGATCGGCGTCGGCCAATTTGCGGCGATTCGACACGAGGCCAGGGAATGACCGAACAATGGCGCGGCACCACCATACTCAGCGTCCGCAGCGGTGACCAGGTCGCCCTCGGCGGCGACGGCCAGGTCACGCTCGGCAACATCGTCATCAAGGCCACGGCGCGCAAGGTGCGGAGGCTTTATCAGGACCGGATACTGGCCGGCTTTGCCGGCGGCACGGCCGACGCATTCACCTTGTTCGAGCGGTTCGAGGCCAAGTTGGAAAAACATCAGGGTAATCTGCTGCGCAGCGCGGTCGAACTGGCCAAGGACTGGCGCACCGACCGCATCCTGCGCCGCCTGGAAGCGATGCTGATCGTGGCCGATGCCAGTACCACGCTGATTATCACCGGCTCCGGCGATGTACTCGAACCGGAGCAGGGCCTGGGCGCCATCGGCAGCGGCGGCGCCTATGCCCAGGCGGCGGCACGCGCCTTGCTGGAACACACCGAGCTGGCGCCTGAACAGATCGTCCGGGAAGCGCTTGGCATCGCCAGCGACATCTGTATCTACACCAACCACAACTTCACCATCGAGACGCTGGGTTAGATTCAAGATTCAAGGAATGTGACTTGCCTTGCGTCTTGAATCTCCCTCTCTCACTCCTTGACCGGCCTTTTCATCAGTTTACGTTGCAGCGTCCGCCGGTGCATCTTGAGCGCCCGCGCCGTGGCCGAGATGTTGTCGTCATTTTCGCTCAGCACCCTCTGGATGTGTTCCCATTCCAGCCGGCCAACCGACATCGGCTCATCCGGGGGCAGGATGGCCGCGTCGCCGACATCCCGGCCCAATGCGGCCAGAATCTCGTCGGCATCGGCCGGCTTGGCCAGGTAATACGTGGCGCCTAGTTTGATCGCCTCGACCGCCGCGGCGATGCTGGCATAGCCGGTCAACAGCAGGATGCGCATCTCGGGGTGTAGCGCCTTGAGCGGGCCGATCAGGCCCAGGCCCGATTCCGCCGCCAGTTTCAAGTCCAGTACTGGGTGGGTCGCTTCGGGGCGCAGCGCAACTGCCGGCTCAAGGATTATTCGAGTTCTTTTTCGAGTTGTTCCAGGGTGGTGTGGCGGACGTCCTTGCCCTTGACCATGTAAACCACGTACTCGGAGATGTTCTTGGCATGGTCGCCGATCCGCTCGATGGCCTTGACCACGAACATCAGGTCGATGAACAGGGAGATGTTG
>JAIMKU010000001.1:70791-71396 GCA_020692235.1 Hydrogenophilus sp. | reverse complement strand
GAGGCGGCACTTGACGGATCGAGTCGAGCGAACGAGTCCAGCGAGGTGCGCAGCATCTTGAGCGCGATGTCGGACATGTACCTGATTTCGCTATAGCGGGGCGTAGCGATGCGGTCGTTGTTCATCGACTTGACCGTATAGCGGGCGATCTTGACCGCCTCGTCGCCGATCCGCTCCAGGTCGGTAATCGTCTTGATGATGGTCATAATCATCCGCAAGTCGCTGGCGGTAGGCTGGCGGCGGGCGATAATCTGGGTGCAGGCCTCGTCGCTGTTGACCTCCAGGGCATTGACCCGGACATCGCTGGCCACCACCTCCTCGGCCAGCATCGCATTCTGGTCTATCAGCGCATCGACTGCCTTATTGACCTGATCCTCGACCAGACCGCCCATCTCCAGCACCCGGGCGCGCACCGCCTCAAGCTCGGTGTCGAACTGCTTGTAAGTATGTTCCACTGTCATGTCTCCAGAAGGCCTTTAGCGACCATCGATAAAGCCGATTATAAGCACAAGGCCCCGCCCCTTGGTTACTACTGCGTTACAAATGGCACCGTCAACTTCTGGCCGTCAATGTCCAGGATCATGATCCAGTCCCAGCGCCCGGAC
>JAIMKU010000001.1:53849-70785 GCA_020692235.1 Hydrogenophilus sp. | reverse complement strand
ATCGGCAGGGTCACCCGTGCCCGGAAAATGTCTTGTGGGTCGGGCCGCAGGGTGTACAGATTGAAGCCCATGTCCATGTCCTTCATGGCGAAACTGGCCTGAACCGCCCGGGCCTTTGCTGCCTTGACCCAGACTTCGAAGGGTACCAGTACCTTAAGTTCCCCCTGCACGCCAAACGTCAGCTCGCGGCCATCCAGGCGCGAGCCGCAGCCATGCTGAAAATTCGGACAGGCAACCGACTGCGGCGGTTGCGCCGGCCGTAGATAGCGGTTCATCACCACTACACCGGCCAGCAGCACGATCACCAGGGCCGGAAACAGCCAGCGCGGCAGTCTCAGTTTATCCATGCCCCGCTCCTCATTGCGATGCCATGCGCGCCGGCCTGTCGGGCCGCCGCCAAATCCGCGCCAGACAGGCCGCCTAGGGCATAGACCGGCAAGGGGTAAGCCTCGATCAACTTGGCGAAGGCGCCCCAGCCCAGGTGCGCCGCGCCCGGATGGGACGGCGTCGGCCGCACCGGCCCCAGAACCACGAAGTCGGCACCGATGGCCACCGCCCGGTCCAGCTCGGCGGCATCATGACAGGAGGCGCCGACCCAGGCCAGATCGGGCCGTCGCCCGGCGGCCCGCAATTGCCTCGCGGTCAAATGCACTCCCGCGCCCAGGCGAGCGGCCAGATCGGCGTCGCCGTTGATTATCAGACTTGCGCCATAGCGCCCGCACAACGTCGCCACCCGCTGCGCCAGGGCCGCCAGTTCCTCCGCGGGCAACCGGTTTTCCCGCAACTGCACCAGGCGCAGGCCATGGTCCAGGGCCGTATCCAGCCGCGCCATAAAGGTCTCGACACCCATATCTCCGGCCGCCGAGATGCCATAAACCAGCGGTAGTTCAAGGGCGCGCAGGATCGGTCCGTTGGCGGGCAGGATCGGGTCGACCTCGGGCCGGGCCGCGTGACTCCAGGCCAGCCCGCCCTGGCCCTCGCGCGGCTGCGGCTCGCCGCTCCACTCGACGACCCGGAAGAAGCGCAGCATCACCCGTGCGTGTTCATAGTCGAAGGCCCGGTTGAGCCAGGGATAGGCACACTTCACCGTGATGCCCAGCTCTTCCTGCAATTCCCGGTCGAGGGCATGACGGGCCGACTCGCCCGGCTCCACCTTGCCGCCCGGAAATTCCCACCAGCCGGCATAGACCTTACCCGGTGGCCTGCTGGCCAGGAGAAAAGCGCCGTCGGGCCGCTCAATCACCGCGGCCGCGACTTCGATGCGCTGGCTCAACGCTTCAACCCCTGCCTGCCCACCCAGTCAGTGGCAAACTGGCGGGCGATGCGCCCGGAGCGGCCGCCGCGCGAGGTCGCCCATTGCAGCGCCTCCAGCCGGGCGCTCTCGGCCCAGGCGCCACCCAGCTCCATCACCCAGCCCTCTGCAATGGCCAGGTACTGGTCTTGGTCGAAGGGATAGAACGACAGCCAAAGCCCGAAGCGGTCAGACAGCGAGACCTTTTCCTCGGTGCTCTCGCCGGGATGAACCTCGTTGCCGAGATACTCGGTCACCAGGTTTTCCGCCATGTATTCCGGCATCAGGTGACGGCGGTTGGAGGTGGCGCAGATCAACACGTTGGCCGACAGACCGGCCAGGGAGCCGTCCAGCGCCGCCTTGAGCGGCTTGTAAGCCGCCTCGCCGGCCTCGAACGATAGATCGTCGGTAAAGACGACAAAGCGGTAAGGCTGGCCGTCGATGCCGGCGACGATGTCGGGCAGGTGGACCAGGTCATCCTTGTCCACCTCGATCATGCGCAGACCGCGCTTGGCCAGCCGGGGCAACAGCGCCTTGATCAGCGAGGACTTGCCGCAACCACGGCTGCCGGTGAGCAATACATGGTTGGCCGGCAGCCCGGCGACGAACTGGCGCAGATTGCGTTCGACCGCCTTCTTCTGGGCGTCGATGCCTAGCAGCGCGGCCCAGGGCGGACAGTTGAGTTGCTCGATGGGTTGCAGCCAGCCCCGCACCGGCCCACGCCGCCAGCGGCAGGCCAGGGTCGTCTTCCAGACGACGCGGGGCGGGGGCGGCGGCAGCCAAGGCTCCAGCCGGGCCAGAAACTCATTGGCGCGCGACAGCAGGATGGCCAGCTCTGGGCTGACCTGGTAGGCGATCTCGTCTTCGTTCAAGTTCGGTACTCCGCATTGATCTTGACGTAGTCATAGGAAAAGTCGCAGGTCCACACCGTGGCGACGGCATCGCCCCGCCCCAGGTCGATACGCACCTCAATCTCCGGCGCGGCCATGACCCGCTGGCCGTCGGCCTCCCGGTAGCCAGGCGAACGGCCGCCGTTCTCGGCGACCAGCACGCCGCCGAGCCATAGCCTGACCCGGTCGACGTCCAGGTCGGTGACGCCGGCATAGCCTACCGCCGCGAGGATGCGGCCGAGGTTGGGGTCGGAGGCGAAGAAGGCGGTCTTGACCAGCGGTGAATGGGCTACCGCATAGGCGATCTGTTTGCACTCGGCCTCGTCACGCCCCCCCTCAACCCGCACGGCGATGAACTTGGTCGCGCCTTCGCCATCGCGGACAATGGCCTGGGCGAGTTGAATCATCACCTCGGTGACCGCATCGCGCAGGCTGGTAAAACGCGAATCGCCATCGTCCATGATCGCCGGGGCGTGAGTGACGCCCGTGGCGATCAGGATGCAGGAATCGTTGGTCGAGGTGTCGCCATCGACAGTGATGCAGTTGAACGACCGGTTTACCGCATATCTCAATATCGCCGCCAGCGCCTCGCGCGCCACTGGCGCATCGGTGGCGACGAAACTCAGCATGGTGGCCATGTTGGGGTGGATCATGCCCGAGCCCTTGGCGATGCCGGTCACCGCGAACTCCTGGCCATTCAGGGCTAACTTGCGCGAGGCGGCCTTGGCCACGGTGTCGGTGGTCATGATGGCTTCCGCCGCCGCCGCCCAGTTGGCGGGTTTCAGGTCGGCGATGGCGGACGGCAGGCCGGCCACGATCTTGTCAAGCGGCAGCGGCTCCAGTATCACTCCGGTGGAGAAGGGCAGTATCTGCCGGGGCTTGAAGCCCAGATGAGCGGCCAGGGCAGCGCAGGTCTCGCGCGCCCGGGCGAGGCCGTCGGCGCCGGTGCCGGCATTGGCGTTGCCGGTATTCACCAGCAAGGCGCGGATAGCCACTGTGTCATCGTCTCGGCCGCCATCCAGGTGTTCCTTGCAGACAAGGACCGGCGCGGCGCAAAAACGGTTCTGGGTGAACACCCCGACCGCCGCGCTGTCCTGGGCCAGACGCATGACCAGCAGGTCCTTACGGCCAGGCGTCTTGATGCCGGCGGCGGCGATGCCCAGTTCGACGCCAGGTATGGGTAACAATGAAGCGGGGTCGGGGGCGGCTAGATTGACCGACATGGCGGAAGTCCTCGAATTCGAACGGCCGCTATTCTACTTCTTGCCAGCGGCCGTCGCCGAACAGCAAGGCGCTACGCACCCGCTTACCTGGATACAGCGCGGCCGCCGCCCGCCGGTAATCGGCCAATTGTTCCAGATAGGCAGCGGCCGCGCCGCCGGTCTTGTAGTCGAGCACCCAGACCTCGTCGTCGTATTCCACCAGGCGGTCAATGCGCCGGGACTGGCCGTCGGCGCCGACGTATTCCAGTTCGTTGTAGCCCCGGCCGGACTCGAAGAAGCGGCGGGTATCGGGGTTATCCAGGATGGCACGGGCCATGGCGCGCACCCTGGCGAAGGTCGCCGGGTCGAGGCCGAGGTCGCCCTGGATCGCCGCGTCCGACACCCCTGCCGTCACCAGCTCCAGGTAACGATGGGCCTGAATGCCGAGGACGATTTCCGGGCTCGATGGCGGGCGGCGGCGGCCGATGCCACCGGTTTGAGTTGTCGCTCCGGCGCCGGCGTGAGCCCGGTTAGAGGCCTGGATTTCTGCCCGTGCGGGACTGACGGCATCAACAAACGCCATCTCCGGCAAACCGCCGAACCCGGCCCTCGCCAGGCCGGTTTGTAACCGCGCCAGCCAGCTACCTTCCTTCGCCCCGTCCAGACCGCTGACGATCAGCGCCTGTTTCGCCCGGGTCATGGCCACGTAGAGCAGATTCAAACCTTCTCTCGCGTCCTGATCGCGCTCCTGGTCGAACAAGGCCTGGCGCGCATGGCCATGCCATTGCGCCGGTCCATATACCGAGAAATGACTGGGCCGTTCGGCGCCCGGCGGCCAATCCAGCAAGGCACCGTAATGATCCCGGCCGCGCCGTTCCTCGTCGGTCTTGATAAGGAACACCACCGGCGCTTCCAGCCCTTTGGCGGCATGGATGGTCAGCATCTGCACCGCATCGCCGGTCGCGGCCGGCGGCTCGTCCGGGGCCTCGTCACCCGCATGACGGCGCAAGGCCTGCAACTCATCCAGGAACCGGGGCAAACTGGGGAAGCGGCCGCTGTCAAGGGTCAGGCTGTGTTCCAACAAGCCGCGCAGGTTGGCCTGGACCGAGGGCCGCAGCCGTTCGGGTACGGACCTCGCATAACGCGCTTCGACCTCGCACTGATGAAAAATCCGGTCCAGCAGATCATGCGGCGGCAGATGGCCGACCAGCGCCCGCCAGTCATCCAGCAGGGTCAGGGCGCGCCGGGCATAGTCGGGGGCGCCGCCATTCGCCAACCAATTCCGTAATCGTTCGAACCACGGACCAGTGCCGGCGTCGCGGAGTGCGACCAGGTCGGCATCGGTAAATCCGAACAATGGGCTTTTGAGCGCCTGGGCCAGCTTGAGGTTGTCGTGCGGCATCGCCAGAAAATCGAGTAACGCCAACAGATCGGCCACTTCCAGCGCATCCAGCAGGCCGCCCCGCCGACTGCCGAGGTAGGGTATCCCGGCGCTCTTGAAGGCCTCTTCGAAGGCCTCAAGCCCGGTCCGGCTGGCCGCCAGGACCAGGATGTCGCCGAAGCGCGCCACCCGGCCGCCATCCTCGGCGACCTCCAGATGGCCAACCATCTCCAGGATGCGCCGGGCGACACTGTTGGCCTCCTCCGCGCGCTTGTCCGGGCGGGACGGCGGCGCTTCGGTTAACGGATCGCGCAGCCCGCAGTCCGCCACATCGGGGCTGAGCGAGCGCGCAGGCGAAACCATCAGTTCGCACCGGCCCGCCAATTTAGCCTTATACGGGCGATGCGGCTCGAACCCCGGATAGCCTTCGCCCAAACCGCCGAACACCGCGTTCACCCAGGCCACTACGCGCGGCGCGCAACGCCAGGTCTCATTTTTCAGGTGGAGACGGGCGGCAAAGTTCTGCGCCAGCCAATTGCCCGCCATCTCGAAGACACGCGGCTCAGCGCGGCGAAAGCGGTAGATGGATTGTTTCGGGTCGCCGACCATAAACACCGTCGGCCGCTCCGGATCGGCGCCATAGGCCGACAGCCAGGCAGTAAGGATGCGCCATTGCAGCGGATTGGCGTCCTGGAATTCGTCCAGCAGCAGGTGCTTCCAGCGGGCGTCCAGCTTGGCCAGCAGGGCGGCGGATTCCTCCGGGTCGGACAGCAAGCGCAGTGCCAGCCACTCGGCATCGGTAAAATCCAGGCCGTCGCGTTGCCGCTTGATGGCCTGGTAATGAGCGATCAGATCGGTCCCGGCGATCAACGCCAGCCGGTTCAGGCGCAGGGCTGACTGATCTTCTTGCGCCCGTCTGGCCTCGATCAAGCGCGCCGCCAAGGCGCTATGAAGTTCGCTGAACCGCACCGCCCGCGCCGCGCCGAGACGCTTATCCAGGGCCGGGCCGGCGTTGCGCACCAGCGTTTCGCCTTTAGCCGTGAGGAATACCGATTCGAGATCGCGCAAAGGCATTGGCCCACTGTGTTCCAGCAGCCGGGCGAGTCGCTCCGCCCGTTCCGCATCGGCCTTGACACCGGTGGCGTTGTCCGCCAGCAACGGCAAGAATTCAGTCAGGGCATGGCGAAACCCCGGCTCGGTCCACAGCCCCGCTGCCACATCGCTGTCTTCATCCAGCCCGGCAAGGCCCTGAAAATCAGCCATGGCCTCGGCCACCGGGTCCGCCCGGCCCTCGGCCCAAGCCCACCACTCCGCCCGCTTTTCCAGCAACGCGAACAACAATGCACGCACGCTATCCAGGGGCAATTCCACCATCAACTCGGCCAGCGCGGCGGCCTGCCGCGCCTTGTCCGGGGCCCGCAGCGATTCGCTCCAGGTCTGCCATGCCTCATGCTTGAGCAGCGCCACGTCCTCGATCAGATTGGCCGGCGCCCGACGGCTGAGCGGTGCCCGCTCCAGCAGGTTGAAAAACCAGCCGTGGAAGGTGGTGATCGTCGGGCCGGGCACACCGTGCAACACCGCCTCGAACAGCCCCCTGGCACGCGGCAGGACGGCGCGCGCCGCAGTCTGGTCGAGACCTCGCTCAATCAGGAAATCGATCACCCCGGCGTCGCTATCGGTCGCCAGCCGCTCCAGCCACTCGAACAAGCGCGAACGCATCTCTGCGGCCGCCTTGCGGGTAAAGGTGATGGCCAACAACTCGGCCGGCGGCACCCCGGCCAGCAACAGCCGGACCATGCGGGAAACCAGCAGCCAGGTCTTGCCGCTGCCGGCGCAGGCATTAACGACAGCCGAGTGCGATGGATCAAGAACCGTCACTTATGCGTTTTATGCAGCAGTCAGCATGCACCCTGCCTAGGAGCCAATAAAAAAGGGTGCGGTTACCCGCACCCTTTACACAACGTATCTGAGGTTTAAGTCAGATTAGAAGTCGTGGTTCATGCCCATGGTCAGGCCGTTGGTGCTGCTGCCAGTAGCCGGCTTGTAGTGAGCATATCCCAGATAGGTGCTGGTACGCTTGGACAGGCCGTAGACCACACCGACGGTGGTGTCGGTCAGGTCGTCGTTGCCGGCGGTGGCGTTCTGATTACGCTTGCCAAACTGAGCGGCCAAGGTGATGGGGCCCATGCCATAAGCAGCGGAAACCAGGAAGTTCTTGCTCTTGGCACCGGGGGTTGCATTCAAATTGCTCATGCCTTCATAGGTGCCGCCCAGCTTCAGGTCGCCCATGGTGTAGCCGACATTCAACTTCCAGGCATTCTCGTCAAGCAGCTTATTGTGGTCTTCATAGGCCAGATTGGCGGTCAGCGGGCCGTTGCCGTATAGAGCCGCCAAGGAGTAGGCGTCGGTCAGGTTGTGCCTTTGCGGGAAATTGGAGCCGCCGTTACCCGGCACAATGGCGCCGATAAGGGTCAGGCCGGAGAAGCTGGGGGCGACATAGGCAATGGCGTTGTTGCCACGCAGGTCGAAACCAGCACTACCAGCATTACCAGCACCGATGATCCCGCCGGCTGCGCTAGTGTTTTGCGCATCAGCCAGGGTATCAACGAACAGGTCGGCAGAACCGGCCAGCTTGTATGGGGTGTCGTGACGGCCGGCCAGTACGGTACCGAAGTCGCCGGCCAGACCCACGAAGGTGTTACGCTGAGCGCCCAGACCACCGCCAGCAATACTGCTGGGGGTGCATTCGGTAGTAACAATACCGCCAAACAACGTGCTAGTGCAGCTTGTGCTGCTATCGGCGGTGGGGGCGCCGGTGCCGATGTTGAAAGCGGTTTCGTACTGGTAGATGGCCTTCAGACCACCGCCCAGATCTTCTGCGCCCTTGAAGCCGACGCGGGAGACTTGATCGGTCAGCGACCAACCTTGGTTGTTGTTCACGTTATTCAGTGAAATACGGAACTTGCCATAGAAATCAACGTTGGCGGAGGCAGCGAAGGCGGGGGCGGCAAAGGTACCGGCAATGGCCAGGGCGATTAGGGACTTCTTCATGTTTTCACTCCTTTACAGGTTTAGGAAACTCTAAATAAAACTCTAAATAACTAGCTTGTTCGCGGAGGGACTACCAACCAGTATTGGCGACCAGTATTGGCGACCAGTACTGGCGACCAGTATTGGCGACCAGTACTGGCGACCAGTATTGGCGACCGTACCGGTCAACCCCCCGCCTCGCCGCCGGCATACCAACTTGGCAGCAAACCAACTTGGGCGCCAGGCAACGAGTGGGCGGAAACAACCTCTCGCGCGAGAAGTTAGGGCGATTGTCGCAATTTTCCTGCGTCAAACCAAAGTCATATTTCACTTTAGGGGGGTGGGCCGCTTGGCTAGTGTTGTAATTATGCAACACTATTTCTTGGGCCTTCTCGGTTTACATAAGCCAATCCTAATTTAGTCCATCGGCCATCAACCGGCCAAGCTCGGCGCCGGGGTCGTCAGCCCGCATGAATGCCTCGCCGATCAGGAAGGTGTCGACGTGGTGCTGGCGCATGAGTGCGACGTGTTCCGGGGCGAGGATGCCACTTTCGGTGACCACGATGCGGCCGTCAGGGATGCTCGGCAGCAGGTCGATGGTGGTTGTCAGACGGGTCTCGAAGGTGCGCAGGTTGCGGTTGTTGATGCCGATGAGCGGGGTTTTTAGTTGCAGGGCCTGTGCCAGTTCGACGCCGTCGTGGGATTCAACCAGCACCGCCATGCCCAAGCCCATGGCGAGCGACTCCAACGCCCTCATCTCTTCTAGTCCGAGCGCGGCGACGATGAGCAGTATGCAGTCGGCACCCATGGCCCGCGCTTCGTAGACCTGGTAGGGGTCGATCATGAAGTCCTTGCGCAGGACCGGCAGGCGACAGGCGGCGCGGGCGGCCTTCAAATAATCCGGTTCGCCCTGGAAGAACGGCTGGTCGGTCAGGACCGACAGGCAGGCCGCGCCACCTTGTTCATAGCTGACGGCGATCTTTGCCGGATGGAAGTCGGGCCGGATGACACCCTTGCTGGGGCTGGCCTTCTTTATTTCGGCGATGACCGCAGGTCGGCCGGCGGCGATCCTGGCCCGGATGGCAGCCACGAAATCGCGTACCGGCGCGGCGGCCGCGGCGGCTTCGATGACTGTGGCAAGAGGGACGGCCCGCTTGGCGGCGGCGACTTCGGCGGCCTTAACGGCAAGGATTTTTTTCAGTATGTCGGACATGGGGATCAGTTTTCTTCGATTCTGACGCGGGGTGCCAAAGCGGTCAGCAGTTCATAGGAGATCGTACCGGCCGCAGCGGCGACGGTTTCTACCGGGCAGCCGGTGCCCCACAGGGTGACCGGGCTGCCGACATGGGCGTGGCCGATGTCGGTAAGGTCGACATGGAGCATGTCCATGGAGACCCGGCCCAGGGTGCGGGTGAGGCGACCCTCGACCCGGACCGGCGTGCCGGTCGTCGCGTGACGCGGATAGCCGTCGGCATAACCGCAGGCGACGACGCCGACCTGCATGTCGCGGGGGGCGGTAAATAGATGACCGTAGCCGATGCCTTCGCCTTTGCCTACTGGCTGGATGGCGATGATCTCGCTCTCCAGGGTCATGGCCGGCAACAGGCCGAGCGCCTCGCCGGACTCGCCGGCAAAGGGCGAAGCGCCGTAGAGCATGATGCCGGGCCGAACCCAGTCGAATAGCGTTTCGGGGTGGCGTATCAGGGTGGCCGAGTTGGCCAGGCTGATCGGCTGGCTCAGACCCGCAGTTGCCCGGCGGAATATATCCAGTTGCGGCTGAATGTATTCGCCGCCCTCATCGGCGCGGGCGAAGTGGCTCATCAAGGTGATGTTGCCGATATGAGGCAGCGTCTTGAGCCGGGCCAGGGCGTCGAGCATGGCCTTGGCTTGGAGGCCCAGCCGGTGCATACCGCTGTCCAGTTTCAGGAACACATCGATCTTGCGCTCGACCTTGGCGCGGGCCAGGGCATCGACCTGATCACTGCGGTGGATGACCGGCTGCAACCGGCGCCGGGCGATCTCAGGGATCTCGTTGGGGTGGAAAAAGCCCTCCAGCAGGACGATGGGGTGACTGTAACCCTGAGCCCGTAGCAGGATGGCTTCGTCCAGGGTCAGCACGGCGAAACCGTCGGCCGCGCGCAGGGCCCGGGCGGCGCGCAGCAGGCCGTGACCATAGGCATTGGCCTTGATTACCGCCAGCACCCGGGCACGGCCGGCCAATCGTTTCGCCACCATGAGGTTATGGCCCAGCGCAACGCTATCGATGCGGGCGACAAGCGGGCGCATGGTCAGCGGCTCATGCCCCCGGGGGCCCAGCTCTCGAACTTGGTGTACTCGCCCAGGAAGGTCAGCCGCACGGTGCCGATGGGGCCGTTACGCTGCTTGCCGATGATGATCTCGGCGCTGCCCTTGTCCGGGCTGTCGGGGTTGTAGACCTCGTCGCGGTAGATGAACAGGATGACATCGGCGTCCTGTTCAATCGCGCCCGAGTTATGGCTGACGATGCCGTCGGCCAGCCAGCAGGCATTGCCGGGTACGGTCAGGTCAAACACCTCTTCCTCTCCCGCTGGTTCGACGGCTACCACCCTGTCCCAAAACAGATCATCACGGCCAAGGGTGCGCAGGCGGTCGTCATCCAGAATGTCCGCATAGCTGAGCAGGGTTTCGCGGGATGGGGCGAAATTGAAGTGGGCGTTTCCGCCATAAGCCGTTCCCCGCAAGCTTGCCATGCGGCGATGGCTGATGCCGTTAAACTGCATTTGTTCGCGGATGTAATCGAAAATCGCTTCCGGCAAGGTGTCAACATTGGTATTGCCAGAGGCGTTCCCCAATATCGTCATGAGCTTACCAGCGCTTTCCACCCGTGGACCAAAGGCGCCAATGTCGCGGAGGAAAATCCGTTGCTGTTCTGCTCCGGAAACATCTGCCGTGAACCAACCACCTTCACTGGCTGCCGTGGTGACGTATTTGATACGGGCGACGATCCCGAAACGGAGCAGGAGGGCAGCAACGTCACGGATAAGTGCTTCGCTGGCAGTACAAAAATAGATGCGGGGTTTGTTTTTACCTACATGGATGCAGCCGTCTGTTGCCCATAAATGGCGCAGGAACAGGGCAAGTTGTGCATTAGGTAGCTGAAATATACCCATGGGCAAATGCTTGTCATGTGAGCGCTGCCCGAAGATGCCCAAGTCCTTCAGCCATTTGCCAACACCTTGCGGATGCCAGCGGTTGCCATTGGCGCTAATGACAAGCTGATGCCAGTTTCCCCGTCCTGCATGACGGTTGACCACCGAGCCAAGCGCCTCGGCCGCTTCGCTAACAGCAAGGCTGTTCTCTTCGCTGGCAGTGGTGTAACGCAGTGGCTGGTGTTTTACATAACTGCCATCACCGACCAGATGTGCCAGCAGGATGATTTCGTGTTCAGGCCAAGGGCGGGTTTGCGTGGGTTCAGGTAAACAGCGGGCTAGGGCAATCCGATCGCCCGGTTGTAATTCGTTGGCATGTTTCCAATCCCATAGGGCGCGTAGGCGATGTTCCCTGGAGCAACGGATAGTGCGCCCGCTGGCCAAGCTGATGCGGACGGTTTCCTTTTTGCCGACCGACCAAACGAGGTCGGTCGCCGCCGTTTCGATTTGCCCATTCGGTTGCACCGAAATGACCTGTGGCGTTTGTCCGACCAGATCACGGATCGGAATTCGGCCTCCATCTGCCAGCATGACCAATGTGTCACCCGTGACACATTCGCGCAGGTCCGACATCACCGGCCGCTTGTTGGGGCGCTGTTCCAGCGAACGGTTGAGCTGCGACAGGGCGATGACCGGGACATGCAACTCCTTGGCCAGGCTTTTCAGGGAACGGGAGATGTCCGATATTTCAGTGGCCCGGTTTTCACCCTTGCCATTGCCGGACATGAGCTGAATATAGTCGATCATGATGAGGCCGAGCTTGCCGTCATTCTGTCGGGCCAGGCGGCGAGCGCGGGCGCGCACCTCCATGGCGGTCAGGCCGGGCGTCTCGTCGATGAACATGGGGACTTCGCTGAGCCGCCCAAGTGCCGTGGTCAGCTTGTGCCAGTCATCCTCGGCGATACGGCCGGTGCGCATCTTGTGCTGATCGAGCCGACCGATCGAGCCGAGCATCCGCATGACCAGTTGGGCGGCCCCCATTTCCATGCTGAATACCGCGACCGGGAGGTTGGCATCGAGTGCAACGTTTTCGGCGATGTTGAGGCTGAGCGCGGTCTTGCCCATGCTTGGCCTGCCGGCGACGACGATCAGGTCGCCGGGTTGCAGGCCGGAGGTCTTGCTGTCCAGATCGGCGAAGCCGGTGGCGATGCCGGTAATGTCGCTGGGGTTTTCGCGATTGTAGAGTTCGTCGATGCGGTTGACGACCTCCATCAGCAACGGTTGCAGCGGCTGGAAGCCCTGACTGCTCTTGGCGCCGGCCTCCTTGATCTCGAATACCTTGGCCTCGGCGGCGTCCAGGATATCGCCGGCGCTACGGCCCTCGGGGTTGTAGGCGGATTCGACGATTTCCGCGCCCACCTCGGCCAGGTAGCGCAGCACGGCCCGCTCCCGGACGATTTCGGCGTAGCGCCGGATATTGGCGGCGGATGGGGTGTTCTGCGCCAACAAGGCCAGATAGGCCAAGCCGCCGATGTCTTCCAGCAGGTTGCGGGAATCCAGGGCCTCGGCCACGGTGATGACGTCGGCCGGTTTGTTCTCGCCGATCAGACCATTGATCTGACGCCAGATGGCCCGATGGTCGGCGCGATAGAAATCCTGCTCGTTGATGAGATCGGCGACCCGGTCCCAGGCCGTGTTTTCCAGCATCAAACCACCGAGCACAGACTGCTCCGCTTCTACCGAATGGGGCGGCAGCTTGATGGCGGCGAGTTCGGAATCGTAACGGTTGGTCATAGGGGCGTCATTCTAACAGCCTCGCCAAATGACAAAGGCCGCGTAGCGGCCCTTGTCTGCTTTGTCATCGTTCCCGCGCAAAAACGCCATCCCCGAATACTCCGGTCGGGGAACGGGAACCCAGCCTGCGCCGGGCGTGACAAATTGTCGTTACTGCTCGCCGACCACCGTAATCTTGATGTTGGCGACGACGTCGGTGTGCAGACCGATGGCGACTTCATACTCGCCCACCATCTTGAACGGGCCTTCGGGCAGACGTATTTCGGACTTGCTGACATCGAAGCCCTGGGCGTTGAGCGCATCGGCAATATTGACGTTGCCGACGGAACCAAACAGGCGGCCATCGACGCCGGCCTTTTGCGCCAGGGTCAGGGCAAAACCTTCCAGTTTCTCGGCGCGGGCCTGAGCGGCAACCAGCCGCTCGCCGGCGATATGTTCCAGTTCGGCCTTTTTCTCTTCGAATGCGATCCGATTGGCCGGGGTGGCGCGCTTGGCCATGCCCTGGGGAATCAGGTAATTGCGGGCGTAGCCGTCTTTGACCTTGACGATGTCGCCCAGGCTACCCAGGTTGGCGACCTTATCCATCAGAATGATTTCCATGGTCGTCTCCTTATTCGTGCAGGTCGGTGTAGTGCAACAGGGCCAGGAAGCGGGCACGCTTGATGGCAACGTTGAGCTGGCGCTGATAGTGGGCCTTGGTGCCAGTGATCCGGCTGGGAATGATCTTGCCATTCTCACTGATGAAATCCTTCAGGACGTCGAGGTCCTTGTAGTCGATTTCCTTGACCTTTTCAGCGGTGAAGCGGCAGAACTTTTTGCGCCTGAACAGGGCCTTGCTTGCCGGCTTGCGGTTCTTGTTCATCGGTTTGCGACGAAAGAAAGCCATTTGATGCTCCTTAAATCAATTCATATTCGGTTACATGCACTATGGGCCACCGATCGCGGGCGCCTTTGCGCTCCAGAAAGCCGATCAGCCTGACTTGCGCTCCCTCCGGGACTCCGGCCAATTCCTGGGCGGGCTTGCCAAAGGCCAGGGCCTCCAGTTCGCATTCCACCGGCCGTTGTCGGCCCGCTTCGGTTTGCTCGGAAGCGTGCGCCAATCTCAGTTGCAGGCTGGGCAGGCCGCCGGGGGTGTGGCGCAGACCGTCGTGCTTTACGACGCGGCCGTCGATCTCGACCCGGTTATGCGCCAAATCAGGCCGCAGCGGCTTCGACCGGCGCGGCTTCAGACGGCGCCGCTTCGCTCGACGGGGCCAGCAGATTGCGCGATTTCTCTTCCTTCAGCATCGGGGAAGGCGCGGTGACGGCCTCGTCGCGCTTGATGGTCAGGTGGCGCAGGATGGCATCGTTGAAACGGAAGCCGTGCTCCAGTTCATCCAGGGTGGCCTGGTTGCACTCGATGTTCAACAGCACGTAGTGGGCCTTGTGCACCTTCTGAATGGTGTAGGCCAATTGACGCCGGCCCCAGTCCTCCAGGCGATGAACCTGGCCGCCGTTGCCGGCGATCAGGGCGCGATAGCGATCGATCATGGCCGGCACTTGTTCGCTCTGGTCCGGGTGGACGATTAAAACAATCTCGTAATGTCGCATTAAAGCTCCTTTTGGTTCGTAGCCCCCCGCGCGACCGGTGGGGCAAGGACGGAAAAACCGGGCCGCAACGCTGCGTACCGGGGAAAGGGCGCGGATTATGATGGAGAATCAGACGGATAGCAATGGTGTACTGAAAAGGTGACAACCATTACGGCGCGCTCGTCACACTCTTGCTCACCGCCTCCCCCATCAGCGGCCGCATGGCGGTAAGCAGGTTGGCGAACAGGTTTGGATGCCGCCGTTCCTGTTCGGCCAGCATGAGCTTCATCTGGTAGCGCTGCATCGGCTTGGCGAAACAGGCCGGGCAATTCTCGTCGATGACCGGTAGGTGGGCATTCGCGGCAAAGTCACGGGTCTGGCGCTCGCGGGCATAGACCAGCGGCCGGATCACCCTGAGGTCGCCGGCGTCGATTCGATAATGAGCCCGCATGGTGCGCAGCCGGCCGCCAAAAAAGGCCGACATCATGAAGGTCTCGGCCAGGTCGTCCAGGTGTTGCGCCAGCGCCAGCACGCCGTAGCCATGCTGGCGTGCCGTCCGGTACAGGCGGCCGCGCCGCATTCGCGAACAATAGGCGCAGAACGAATCGCCACGCATCCTGGTCTCGGCCTCCGCGACGATGGCCTGATGCTCATAGAAATAGGGTACGCCCAGAGCGGCCAGGTAGGGCTTGAGCGGCGACGGGTCGAACTCCGGCGAGCCGGGGTCCACGGTGCAGGCGGCCAACTCGAATTTTACCGGCGCCTTCCGTTGCAGATAGAGCAACACCTGGAGCAGCGACAAACTGTCCTTGCCGCCCGAAAGGCCAAGCAGGACGCGATCGCCTTCGCCGATCATGGCGTAGTCGCCGATGGCCTTGCCAGCGGCGTTAAGCAACGAGCGCGACGGTTTGACGGGCTCTGTCATGCTGTCATGCCCGCGTGGCGGGCATCCGCTTTAATCTTGATCGGACGGGGTTGCCGGCGCCGACTGAGGCATAGGCAAATGCCATCCTTGCGCGGGAACGACGAAGGCTCATGATTGCGTTGTCTCAGGGCAACGCCTTGTTCAAACTATCGAGAAACTTCTCCGCTGGTTCGTAGCCCACCACCTGGTAGGCCTGCTGTCGGCCGGTCCGGTCAAAGAACACGATGCCAGGTGGACCGAACAGGGTAAAACGTTTGAGCAAGGCGGCGTCGTCGGCCGTGTTGCCGGTGACATCGACCTGGAGCAGGGTCACGCCTTTGAGCCGGGCCTGGACTCGCGGATCGGCGAAGGTATTGCGCTCCATCTCTTTGCACGACACGCACCAGTCGGCATAAAAGTCGAGCATGACCGGCCGGCCGGCGGCGGCCCGCACGGCGGCATCCAGTTCGGCCACGGTGCCGACCCGCTGGAAGTTCAGCCCGGTTTCGGCCGGCGCTGTCGCCGCCGAGCTGCCCTTGAAGATGGACAGCGGCTGCAACGGGTCGCGACCGCCGCCCAGGGCGCCCAGCAGCAGCGAGACGCCGGCGATCAAGGTGATGATGCCGATGCCTTTCCAGAACCGGGACCAGCCGCCGGCCTCAGCGTCCAGCGGGTCCATTGCCCGCAGGTAGACCCCTGAGACAATCAGCAGGGCGGCCCAGGCCAGCATTCTGGCCAGGTCGGGGATCAGCGGCGAAACCAGCCAGACGGCCACCGCCAGCAGCAGCACGCCGAAGAACTTTTTCACCGCTTCCATCCAAACGCCGGCGCGCGGCAGCAAGGTACCGGCCGACAGACCGACCAGGAGGAGCGGTACGCCCATGCCCAAGGCCAGGACGAACAAGGCGATGCCGCCCAGCACCACGTCGCCGCTCTGGCCGATGTAGAGCAGGGCGCCGGCCAGTGGCGCGGCGACGCAGGGGCCGACGATCAGGGCGGACAAGGCGCCCATGGCGAACACCCCGGTCAAGGTGCCGCTTTTCTGGCGGTTGCTGGCCTCGGTAAAACGGCTTTGCAGAACGCTGGGCAGTTGCAGTTCGTAGAAGCCAAACATGGACAAGGCCAGGGCGACGAAGATGGCCGCGCCGGCGCCCAGGGTCCAGGGGTTTTGTAGTGCGTTGGAGATGAGCTTGCCGGACAGGCCAGCGGCCACGCCGGCCAGGGCGTAAGCGACGGCCATGCCCAGAACGTAGGCCAGCGAAAGGATGAAGCCGTGGCGCTTGGTGACCCGGTGTCCCTGGCCGACGATGATGACGGACAGGATGGGGATCATCGGGAAAACGCAAGGCGTCAGCGCCAGCAGCAGGCCGGCACCGAAGAACCCGGACAGGATCAGCCAGAAGTTACCGCCTTTGAGCAGGCCGGCGATCTTGCCGCTATCCGAGCGATCGACGCCATCCGGTTTATCCGGGGGGGTGACTTGGTGCGAGGCGACGGCAGTGGCGACCACCGGGGCCGGCTGGATCGGTTCGAGCGCCGTTTGTGTTTCGGGTCCGCCCTGGGGCGGCAGTTTCGCGGTCATGGCCGACGCGGCGGTCGGTACGACGATCTGGAGTGGGGTCTCCATGGGTGGGAAACAAATCCCGAACTGCCCGGCGCAGCCTTGATAACCAGCCGTCAGGGTGAAGCGCTGGCCTGGCTTGGCGGCCTCGACCGGGATGCGGACCTTGAAATCGGTGGTGTAGAT
>JAIMKU010000001.1:16983-53786 GCA_020692235.1 Hydrogenophilus sp. | reverse complement strand
CTTGGCCGAATCGGCGCTGAACTTGATCTTGCCGCGATACAGGTAATAGCCATCGACGACCTTGAATTGCGCCTCTATGGTCTTGGCGTCAACCATCCGGGCGGAATAGCGGAAGGCCTGCTCCGGTTCCAGCAGCTCGCCGTCGGCGGCCCTCAGTGTGGGGGAGGCAAGAAAAAACAGAGCAATTAGTAAAAAACGGATCATGCGGTCTCCTGCGTTTCGGTGGCCAGCCAAGCCAGATACTCGGGCAGGCCGCGCGTTATGTCGATCGCTACCAGTTCGGGCAGCTCGTAAGGGTGGCGGTCCCGGACAAAGCGCTCGACCTGGTCATAGCGCTCGGCGGTGGTCTTGATAATGACCGGAATCTCCCCATCTTCGTTCACCGCGCCCTGCCAACGATAGAATGACTGGCACGGCGACAGGACGTTCACGCATCCGGCCAGGCGCGCCTCCAGCAACTGGCGGGCCAGTGTCCGGGCGGCCTCCCGATCGGGTAAAGTGGTAAATATGAGTAACGTCGAGGGCGTTTGCATGAATAGTTCGCTGGCCGGTATCTGGCCGATTATAGCTTTGGCCTTCCCGGTGCTGGAACTGATCGGGATTATTTCGATCTGGGGCGAGATTGGCGCCTGGACCCTGCTCTGGCTATTCCTTGCCGCCGTTGCCGGGTCGACATTGATTTCGCTTGAGCGAGTCGCCTTCATGCCCGGCCTGGCCGCAAACATGCTGGCCGGCGGCAATCCTTTCGAAACACTCAAGGCCAGCGGGCTGCGCTTTCTTGCGGGTCTATTGTTGATCTTTCCTGGCGCGATCAGTGATGTGCTGGCACTGCTTCTGCTGCTCTGGGCCGGGTTCCGGCCACCGCCGCCGCGTACCCCGCGCGGCCCCGGCGCGGCGGCCAACGATGACGTGATCGAAGGCGAGTTCCGACGGATGGATGAATAGGACAGTGACGGAGTGACAACGTTACCAGTACCCCTTGTCACGTCGTCACTGTCCTGAATCCAGATGCGCCTTGAGGTGGCGCAGGGCGACCAGCAGCGCCGCCGATGCCGGAATGGCCAGCAAGACGCCAAAGAAGCCGAACAGCTGACCGAAGGCCATCAGGGCGAATATGACCGCCACCGGGTGCAAGCCGACCCGTTCGCCGACCAGCCGGGGGGTGATAACCATGCCTTCCAGCAATTGGCCGACGGCGAACACGCCCCAGACCGGCAACAGCGCAACCAGCTCGCCGTGCTGGCCCAGGCTGGCCAGGGTGCCCAGCAACACGCCCACGGTGACGCCGAGATACGGCACAAAGACCAGGATGCCGGCGACCATACCGACCGCCAGGGCGTAATCCAGGCCGGCCAGCCAGAGCCCCAGGCTGTAAAACAGCGTCATGATGAGGATGACGGATACCTGGCCGCGCACGAATTCCGCCAGTACCTCGTCGATTTCCCGGGCGATCCCGGTGAGCGAGGGCCGTACCCTGGCCGGGATTATCTCGCCCAGCGCGGCCATCATCCGGTCCCAGTCACGCAACATATAAAAGGTCACTACCGGGATCAGCAGCAGGTTGGCGACGATACCCAGCAGGGCCAGTCCCTGATTGCCCACCGCCGGCAGATAGGCGGTCAGCTTGGTCAATTCGCCGACATGGCCCTTGAGCCAGGTCACGATCTCGGTCTGGCTGCTCGCCAGGTCCATGCCCAGGGACGAATGCAGCCAGGGCAACAGGGTGAGCTGGCCCCAGTCCAGCAGCCGGGGAAGCTGAGCCATCAATAAACGGGTTTGGGCCTGGAACAAGGGGGTCAGTATCAGCGCCAGCACCGCCATCAGGAGCAGCAGACCGAGCATTACCAGCACCGTGCCCAGTGTGCGCGATAATTTGTGCCGTTCCAGCCAGTCCACCAGCGGGTCGAACAGATAGGCCAGGGTCGCGGCGACCAGAAAGGGCGTCAGCATCGGCGCCAGCAGGTAGAGCAGCCAGAGGCCGCCGGCGGCAAGCAGCAGATAGAGCAATGCGCGGTTGGAGGCAGGATTGAGGTCCATTGGGCTAGAATATCACCCTTCCTGCCATTTCCCGCCTACCGCCGTGAACAGTAAAACCGGACTTTCCTACCGAGATGCGGGCGTCGACATCGACGCCGGCGATGCCCTGGTCGAACGCATCAAGCCCTTTGCCCGCCGCACCATGAGACCGGAAGTGCTGGGTGGCATCGGCGGTTTCGGCGCCCTGATGGAGTTGCCCAAGGACTACCGGGAGCCGGTGCTGGTCTCCGGCACCGACGGCGTCGGCACCAAGCTGAAACTGGCGTTCGAGCTGAACAAGCACGACACCATCGGTCAGGACCTGGTCGCCATGAGCGTCAACGACATCCTGGTGCAGGGCGCCGAGCCGCTGTTCTTCCTCGACTACTTCGCCTGCGGCAAGCTCGACGTCGACACCGGCGAGCAGGTCGTCGCGGGCATTGCCCACGGCTGCGAGCTGGCCGGATGCGCCTTGATCGGCGGCGAGACGGCCGAGATGCCTGGCATGTACCCGGTCGGTGAGTATGACCTGGCCGGGTTCGCGGTCGGCGTGGCCGAAAAGTCCAAGCTGATCTCGGGCGCCACCATCCGGCCCGGTGACGTCATACTGGGTCTGGCCTCCAGCGGCCCGCATTCCAACGGCTATTCCTTGATTCGCAAGATCGTCGAGGTCAGCGGCGCCGACCTGGCCGGCGATTTCAACGGCCGCTCGCTCGGTCATGCCCTGCTGGAGCCGACCCGGATTTATGTCAAGCCGCTGCTGGCCCTGATAAAAGAAATTACGGTCAAGGGCATGGCTCACATTACCGGCGGTGGCCTGCTGGAAAACATACCACGGGTGCTACCGGACAATACCGTGGCCGTGCTCGACCAGTCCGCCTGGACCCTGCCGCCGGTGTTCGAGTGGCTGATGGCCAAGGGCAATGTGACTGAACACGAAATGTACCGTACCTTCAACTGCGGCATCGGCATGGCGGTAGTGATCGACCGCGCCGCCGCCGATGCCGCCGCCCACTTCCTGACCGAGCGGGGCGAGACGGTGTATCGGCTGGGCGAAATCGCCGCCCGCCAGGGCAATGAACACCAGACCATTGTCCGTCGATGAAGGCCGTCATACTCATCTCCGGCCGCGGCTCCAACATGGAGGCGTTGCTGAAGGCCGATATACCGGTCGAGTTCGCCGTCGTCATCAGCAACCGGCCCGATGCCAGGGGCCTGGAAACCGCCCGTTCGCTGGGTGTGGCGACGGCCGTGGTGGATCATCGCGGCCACGCCGACCGCAAGGCGTTTGACGCCGCGCTGGCCGCCGAGATCGACCGCCACGCACCCGATCTGATCATCCTAGCCGGCTTTATGCGAGTCCTGACGGCCGACTTCGTGCGCCGCTACCAGGGCCGCATGATTAACATCCATCCCGCCCTGCTGCCTGCCTTTCCCGGCCTCGATACCCATGCCCGAGTGCTCGCCGCCGGCGTTCGGGTGCATGGCTGCACGGTGCATTTCGTCACCCCCGAGGTGGATGTCGGACCGATCATCATCCAGGCCGCCATACCGGTACTGGCCGACGATGACGAAGCCAGCCTGGCCGCCCGGGTACTGGAACAGGAACACCGCGTCTATGTCCAGGCGGTGCGCTGGTTTGCCGAGGGCCGCCTGACCCTGCGCGCGGATGGCAGCGTGGCCGTGGCCGGCGTGGCCCGGCAAGTCACTGCCTTGATCTCACCGCCGCCCGACGCACGGTGACAGGCCATGGGCCGGGTCGCCGCCGTCAATCGGACGCTGCTCTGGGCGCTGGCGATCTCGCTGCTGCTGCACTTCCTCATGGTGGGCTCACTAGGCGATTTATGGTCGCTGCCCACTGAACGGCTCGACTTTCCGATTGAGGCGCGTTTAACGCCACCCGTCGCCAGGGCGCCGCCAGCCAAACCCAAAGCGGCCGTCCCGGCGCGCCGACCCATTCCCCAGCCCAGGCCGGTCAGCCCAGCCCCGGCAGAGCCGCCTCCGGTAGTCGAACCGACACCAGAACCGGAACCCGGGCCGGTCGCATTGCCACTTCCAGCCGCGCCGCCGGTCATCCGCCCACCTTCTGCCCCGACCACGGCGGCTGCACCGTTGCCGCCGGTCCGCCCGGCCCTGCGCGATCTGCCGGCCGATCTGGTCATCGACTATGCGGTGCAGATAGGCGCCGGCGACAACGGTTTTGTCGCCGGCCGCGCCGCTTACCATTGGCACGCCGGACAGGGGCGATACTCCATGGTCAGCACGGTTCAAGCCACCGGTCTGACCGCGCTGTTCGTCAGCGGCCGTATCGTCCAGGTCAGCCAGGGCAGGCTCGACGCCGGCGGCTTGCAACCCGAACAATACTGGCTGGAACGCAGTAGTCGGAAACAGGATGCCGCCCGCTTCGACTGGCCCCGAAACCAGTTGCTATTGAGCGGCGGCCAAGCCAGCCAGTCATTGCAGGCGCAGGCGCAAGACCTGTTGAGTTTCCCGTTCCAGTTGGCGCTGACGGTGCGCGAGAGCGAACCGGATTTCGTGTTATGGGTCACCAATGGCCGCAATTTCCGCGACTACGCCTTTCATGCGCTCGGCCGGGAAACCATCAATGTCCCGGGCGGCCAGGCGGATGCCCTGCATTTGCAAGGCACGCGGACCGGCGAGGGGACCTTGGACGTCTGGCTCGATCTGGCCAGATCGGGCTTGCCAGTGCGCATCCGGACCGCCGATCAAAAGGGTAAGACGATGGTGTTGCGGCTGGAAAAGATCACCGTGCCCGGCCCCTAGTAGCCTCGGCCATGGGCCGCCCTATGGGGACGCGGGCAGCGGGACGGGATCAGTCGTCCGGCAGGGACATGGCCAGGACGCTGTCGGTCTGCCTTTTACGGAAGGCGAGCAGTCGTTCGCGAATGGCCGGGGAATCGTTGGCCAGCATGGCGGCGGCGAACAGGGCGGCGTTGGCGGCCCCGGCCTCGCCGATGGCGAAGGTGGCGACCGGAATGCCCTTGGGCATCTGCACCATGGACAGCAACGAGTCGATGCCCTTCAGGGCGCGCGACTGAACCGGCACGCCGAGTACCGGCAGGTAGGTCTTGGCGGCAACGATGCCGGGCAGATGGGCGGCCCCGCCGGCCCCGGCGATGATGCACTTGAGGCCGCGGCCGGCGGCGCTATCGGCGTACTGGAACAGCAAATCCGGGGTGCGGTGGGCGGAAGCCACCCGCTTCTCGAAGGGGATGCCCAATTCCTTGAGCATGTCGGCAGCCTGGCGCATGGTTTCCCAGTCGCTGACGCTGCCCATGACGATGCCGACGAGTGGGTTCATGGCGAATCCTTGATTGGTAAAGTCGAGATGATACGGGGCGCGGCCAGTCGCCTCAAATCCAACCCCGTTTCCTGAGGTGGCGGTAGAGCCCAAGGCAGGCGATGCCGGTCAGGGCCAGGGCCAGGGGATAGCCCCAGGGCCAGGCCAGTTCCGGCATGACCTTGAAGTTCATGCCGTAGAGGCTGAATACCAGCGTGGGGACCGCCAGGATCGCGCCCCAGCCGGCCAATTTCTGTACCGAGGCGTTTTGCTTGAGCGCCAACGAGGCCAGGCTGACGTGCATGGCGTCGGTCAGCATTTCCCGTATCTGGTAGATGTCCCGGTTGAGCCTGGTCAGGTGATCCTGGACGTCACGGTAGTAGGCCTTGAGGCCTTTTTCGACAATATCCGGGTGCATCCTGAAGATGTCCTGCACCATGTCGGCCATGGGTTCCAGGGCCTGACTGAGCAGCAGGGTCTGCCGTTTCAGGCTGTATAGCCTGGACAGATTCTGCTCGGCGACCGCCGTTTCCAGCAGGGCCGATTCATAGCTGTCGTAGCGTTGTTCCAGGTTTTCCGTTACCGGCCGGTAGGCATCGACAACCTGATCCAGGACGACATAAAGCGCGGCACCCGGCGATGGCGTGAAGCGGTTACCCTTGAATCGCTCCAGCGCATGACCATAGCCGGGGCCGGGGCCATGGCGGATGATGATGATATAGCGGCGGTCCAGAAAGACATGGGCCTCGCCATATTCGACATCGTCGTTCCATTCCATGGCCGTGCGCATCACCAGGAACAGGCCGCCGTCGGCATATTCCTCGATCTTGTGTCGCTGACCGGCGGAGATGGCGTCTTCCAAGGCCAACTCATGCAGGTTCAGCAGCTTGCCGAGCTTGTTCAGGAACGACGGGTCGTTGCCGCTCAGTTCCAGCCAGATGAAGCTGTCCGGCAAGGCGATGGCGGTCGCCAGCCCGTCCGGCTGGACGGCGTGCCACTGATTTGCGCTGTGGACCCAGAATTCCATGGTTAGGCCTCGTTCATGAATAACCTGGGGCTAAAACGGCAGCTCGGCGGCGGGCGCGGCGGCCAGCAAGACCCGGCGGAAGTCGTCCTGGATGCGGGACAACGCCGCCGCACTGTCGGCCTCGAAGCGCAGCACCATCACCGGCGTGGTGTTGGATGGCCGCATCAGGCCGAAGCCATCATCATATTCGACCCGCAAGCCGTCCAGGGTGATGACTTCCCGCGCCCCCTCGAAACGGGCGCTGTCGCGCAACCGATCGATCAGTCGGCGCGGCTCGCCCTCGGCCATCTCGATGTGCAGTTCGGGCGTGTTTACGCTGTCCGGCAGGTTATGCAGGGTAGCGTCGAGGTCGGGCTGTTTGGCCAGGTATTCCAGCAACCGCGCGCCGGCATAGAGGCCATCGTCGAAGCCGTACCAGCGTTCCTTGAAGAAGACATGGCCGCTCATCTCGCCAGCCAACAGCGCGCCGGTCTCCTGCATCCGCGCCTTGACCAGCGAATGGCCGGTCTTCCAGAGCATGGGTTCGCCGCCGTGGTCGCGAATCCACCGATATAGATTACGGGTTGATTTGACGTCGAAGATCACCGTCGCGCCGGGGTTGCGACTCAGTACGTCGGCGGCAAATATCATCAACTGCCGGTCCGGGTAGATGATGGCGCCGTCCTTGGTGACCACGCCCAGGCGGTCACCGTCACCGTCGAAGGCCAGGCCAATCTCGGCGTCACCCTGTTTCAGCCGGGCAATCAGGTCAGCCAGGTTGGCCGGTACGGAGGGGTCCGGGTGGTGATTGGGGAAATGACCGTCGACCGCGCAGAACAACTCCTCCACCTCGCAGCCCAGCGCCCGGTAGAGTGCGGGGGCGTAGGCGCCGGCCACACCGTTGCCGGCGTCGACCGCGATCTTGAGCGGCCGGGCCAGTTTAACGTCGCCGACGATGCGGGCGAGGTAGGCCGGGGCGATGTCGTTGTGCCGGTAGGCGCCGGCGCCCTTGGCCATCTCGCCGGTCTCGATACGCTGACGCAAGGCCTGGATGGCCTCGCCGGACAGGGTCTCGTCGGCCAGCACCATCTTGAGTCCGTTGTAGTCGGGCGGGTTGTGCGAACCGGTGACCATGACCGCGCAATGGGTGCCTAAATGGTAGGCGGCGAAATAGGTCATCGGCGTGGTCACCAGGCCGACATCGACGACGTCCACGCCGGCCGCCTGGATGCCGCGCGCCAGGGCGGCGGCAAGCGACTGGCCCGACAGTCGACCGTCGCGGCCAATGGCGATTTCAGTCCGGCCACGGGCCTTGGCCTCGGAACCCAGCGCCTGGCCGATCTTTTCGACGATATCCGGGGTCAGGGTCCGACCGACGATGCCGCGAATGTCATAGGCCTTGAATATTTCTGCGGGGACGCGGGACATCTGTAACCTCCCATGAATCGATCGGGCGATTATCCGAGATTTGCCCGGCCAGCGCCACTTGAGCGCCTAGGAGCCTATCGGAGTTAAAGGAAATCGGCTGCAAAACCGTCGGAGCGGTCCATATTCCGCCGCTTTCTTGGGCAATAGAACGGCTATTGCCCAGCGAAATCGTCGAAATCTGTCCTCGTTCGGACGATTTTTCGCTTCGATTCTTCAAGTCCGACAGGCTCCGAGTAAAAAAAACGGCACCGGTAAACCGGTGCCGTATCAAAAACCGCCGTTGCGGCGGTCAGGGAGGTAGATTTCATTATGCCATGCGAAAGGCAAATGTCCAGAAAAAATTGTACTTTCGATATAGTAGGCCCATGAATGGCGCCAGCCATGGCATCCGCCGGTAATGACCCGGCCATCGTCACGCATTCGCCTTGCCTTGGCGAGCGCTAACTGCCTACAATCCGGCCAATTACCGATTGGAAATCTAATTTCATGTCCGCACTCACCGACCTGCTGGAAAAATACAGCAAACCTGGCCCCCGCTACACGTCCTATCCGACCGCGCCCTATTTCAATACCGAATTCACCGAGGCCGACTGGCGGGCGGAGCTGGCGGCCTCCCAGAAGCCGGACCGCGGTCTGTCGCTTTATTTCCATATCCCTTTCTGCGACACGCTGTGTTACTACTGCGGCTGCAACATGGTGGCCACGGGTGATTACAAGAAGGCCTATCAGTACCTCGACTACCTCGACATGGAGATGGCCCAGGTGGCCGAACTGACCCTGCCGAGCCGGCCGGTGAAGCAATTGCATTGGGGCGGCGGCACACCGACCTATCTGCGACCGCAGGACATTCGCCGCCTGATGGCTCTGATACGCAATCGCTTCAGCATCGCCGACGATGCCGAGATGGGCTGCGAGGCCGATCCCCGCGAGCTAACCCGCGAACACTTGGTCGCGCTCAGAGAGACCGGCTTCAACCGGCTGTCCATCGGCGTACAGGACCTCGACGACCGGGTACAAAAGGCGGTCAACCGGGTCCAGCCGGAGGGCATGATCAAGGAGGTCTACGGCTGGGCGCGTGAGCTGGGCTTTTCCAGCATCAACATGGACCTGATCGTCGGCTTGCCGCACCAGACTCTGGATAGCTTCGCCCGCACCCTGGACAAGGTGGTCGCCTGGTCGCCCGACCGGCTGGCAATATTCTCCTATGCCCACGTGCCGTGGATGAAGAAGCACCAGAAACTGATACTGGAAAAGGATCTGCCCGATTTCGCCACCCGTCTGGATCTACAACAGTTGATCCATGATCGACTGAGTGCGGCCGGCTATGTGAACATCGGCCTGGACCATTTCGCCAAACCGAACGACGAAATCGTCAAGGCCCAGAACAGCAAGAGTCTGTGGCGCAACTTTCAGGGCTATACCACGCACAAGGAGTGCGACATCTACGCCTTCGGCGCCTCCAGCATCAGCCAGACGCCGGATACCTATGTCCAGAACGAAAAGAATGTAAAGAAGTATCAGGATATGGTTGCCCAAGGCCACCTGCCGGTCGAGCGTGGCCTGCGTCTGACCCGCGACAACCAGATTCGGCGCGACGCCATCGCCACCGTCATGTGCGACCTGGAGCTGGACAAGGCCAGCTTCTCGGCGAACTGGGGCGTCGATTTCGATACCTATTTCGCCGATGCACTAAAGGATCTGGAACCGCTCGCCGCCGACGGACTGGTCCGGCTGGAGGCCAAATACGTCGAGGTAACGGAGCTAGGCCGTTTGTTCCTGCGCAACATCGCCATGTGTTTCGACAACTACCTCAAACAGCAAAGCACCGACCAGCCGCGCTACTCGCGCACCGCCTGATGTGTTGCCGTCACGGCAGCCGCGACGGCAACACATCAGGGCAAAGCCGACGCTTCCTCATGCCTGCGGCTTTCTGGCCTGAGCAAGGACCAGTCAGTGATGTCGCTGGCTGGCGCCGCCCTTCAACTTGTAGTGCGTGCCGCAGTAAGGGCACAACGCCTCGCCTTTAACCTCGACCGGCAGGAACACCCGAGGGTGACTGTCCCAGGCGCTTTGTCCGGGCATCGGACAGTGCAGCGGCAGGTCGGCCTCGGAGACCTCGACGACCGCTGTTTGCAGATTCACTTCGCTCATGACTATCCCTGTCAGATATGGCTGAGCCAGCCGGCGCGATTGGCCACACGACCCTGGACACAATCAAAGAACAACGCTTGCAGCTTTTCCGTGATCGGCCCGCGGCGGCCGCTACCGATGGTCCGGTTGTCCAGTTCGCGGATGGGGGTGACCTCGGCGGCGGTGCCGGTGAAGAAGGCCTCGTCGGCGCAATACACTTCATCGCGGGTGATCCGCTTCTCGATGACCGGAATGCCCAACTCGGCCGCCAGTTGCAGGATGGTGTCGCGGGTGATGCCCTCCAGGCAGGAGGTAAGGTCGGGGGTGTACAGCTTGCCTTTCTTGACGATGAATACGTTCTCGCCCGAGCCTTCGGAGACGAAGCCGTCCACGTCCAGCAACAAGGCCTCGTCGTAACCGCAATTGTCGGCCTCCTGGTGGGCCAGGATGGAATTGGTGTAACTGGAACTGGCCTTGGCGCGACACATGGTGATGTTGACATGATGCCGAGTGAAGGACGAGGTCTTGACCCGGATGCCTTTCTCCATACCCTCCTTGCCCAGGTAGGCGCCCCACAACCAGGCGGCGACGATCACATGTACAGATAAGGTCTTGGCCGAGATGCCCATGGCCTCCGAACCATAGAAGACCAGCGGCCGGATATAGCCCGATTCCAGCTTATTCTGGCGCACCGCCTCCAACTGGGCCGGGGTAATGGCGTCGCGGTCAAAGGGCATCTTCATGCCGAAGATATGGGCAGAGTTGAACAGCCGGTTGGTGTGTTCCTCCAGCCGGAAGATGGCCGTGCCCCGGTCGGTCTTGTAGGCGCGCACGCCTTCGAATACACCCATGCCGTAATGCAGTGTGTGGGTGAGCACGTGGGTGGTGGCTTCGCGCCAGGGCACCAGTTTGCCGTCATACCAGATAACACCATCGCGGTCAGCCATGGACATGGTCCAAACTCCTCAAAATCGGTCAAAAATCGGAGCGTTAATTCTAGCGCAACCCGGGACTAGCCGAACACCGCTTGCCAGAGCGACCGGACGGCGGCGATTTCGCTGGCCATCTCCCCGGCCGGCAGGCGGGCGTGTTCGGCACCTTGCAACTTGACCTCATGCTGGCGGCGGCGCAGTTCCCGGTAGGCATCGGCGGCGACATCGGCGATGCCGGTCGGGATCAGGCCGAGCCCGCCAGCCATGCCGAGCAGGGCGATATTGCCGCGATTGGCGGTCAACTCCGGGTGCTCCGAGCTGGAGGCCAGGACCAGACACTGGACCGCGAATTCGACATCGACCAGACCGCCGCAATCGTGTTTCAGATCGAACAGACCGCTGCTATTGGGGTGGCCGTCGTGCATCTTTTGCCGCATCTCCAGCACCTCGGCGCGCAGTTTGCTCCGGTCGCGCGGCAGGCGCAGGACGGCCTCGCGGATGACCTCGAAGCGCCGACCCACGGCGACGTCGCCGCAGGCGAAACGGGCGCGGGTCAGGGCCTGGTGTTCCCAGGTCCAGGCATGGTGGCGCTGGTAGTCATCGAACGCCTCGATACTACTGACCAGCAACCCGGAGGCACCATCCGGGCGCAGCCTCAGATCGGTCTCGTAGAGGATACCGGCGGCGGTCGGGGTGCTCATCCAGGTGTTCATGCGCTTGCCCAGACGGCCATAAATATCCTGGGCATCGGGGTGCGGATCGTCATATAGAAAAACAATGTCGAGATCGGAGGCGTAACTCAACTCCTTGCCGCCCAGCTTGCCATAAGCGATCACCGCGAAGGCCGGCCGTTCCCTGTGCTTCTTCGGCAGATCGGCCCAGACCATTTCCAGGGTCTGGTCGAGCAGCAGATCGGCCAGCGCGGCGAGGTTGTCGGATAGCCTTTCCACCGTCCACATCCCGGCCTGGTCCTGGGCCAGCAGGCGGAAGGTCTCGCTCTGCTTGAAATGGCGCATCTCGTCCATCTGACGTTCCCGGTCGCCGTTGAAGGCGGCCAAACAGGCCTTCAGATCGCCCTGTTTAAGCGCCCAGTCCGGGGCCGTCATCAGGGTGCGCGGGTCGAGCAGTTCATCGAGCAGATGCGGCTGATTGGTCAGATACTGGGCTGCCCACGGGCTGGCGCCGACGATGCGGGCGACCTGGGCCAGGGTTTGCGGATATTCGCGCAGCAGGAGCAGGTAAGGGGCGCGGCGGCTGATCGCCTCCAGCAGGGCCAGTATGCGAACCAGGGTATCGTCCGGGTTGGCTTGTCGGGCGGCAACCTCGATCAAGGGCGGCAGCAGACCGTCCAGGGCGGTCTTGTTGATCGCCGGTAACCCGGCATAGCGACTGCAGCCACGCAGTGCGCTCAGGCGCTCCAGCATGGCGCCGCCGTCGACATAGCCAAGCTGTTCCAGCCGTTCCCGCGCCGCCTCCGGGGTCAGGTCGCACAACCCCGCCAGTGGGTGTTCCGACTGGTCTTCCTGGGGCGCGCCGAAGACCTGCTCGAACTGATCGGCCACCTTGCGCCGGACCAGGTCGAGATCGGCCGCAAAGCCGTCCCAGTCGGCATGGCCCATGGTCAGGGCAAGCCGCTGGCGTTCCGCCGCATCGCGCGGCAATTGCTGGGTCTGGCTATCGTTCCGGTATTGCAGGCGGTGCTCCAGGTTACGCAGCAGGATATAGGCGGTTTCCAGCTCGTCGGCCACGGCTTCCGGCAGCAGGTCCATGGCCGCCAGTTGGTGCAGTATGGTGCGGGTGGGTCGCGCTTGCAGCGAAGGCGTCTTGCCGCCACGGATCAACTGAAAGACCTGAGCGATGAACTCGATCTCGCGGATGCCACCGGCGCCCAGCTTGATGTTATCGGCCATGTCCTTGCGCGCCACCTCACGACGAATCTGGCTGTGCAAGTCGCGCATGGCGCCGAAGGCGCCGAAGTCGAGGTATTTGCGGAACACGAAGGGCCGGCGCAATGCCTCCAGTTCGTCATGGCGCTCACCGGTCAGCGGCCGGCCCTTGATCCAGGCGTAGCGCTCCCATTCGCGGGCCTGGGTATAAAAGTAGTCCTCCAGCATGGCGAAGCTGGAGACCAGCGGGCCGTCGTCGCCATAGGGTCTGAGGCGCATGTCGACCCGGAACACGAAACCGTCCGCCGTGATCTCGCCGATCGCATTAATCAGCCGTTTGCCCAGACGGACGAAGAATTCGTGGTTGGCCAGCTTGCGCGGCCCGCTGGTCTCGCCATCCTCCGGATAGACAAAGATGGGGTCGATGTCGGATGAGACGTTGAGTTCGCGGCCGCCCAGCTTGCCCATGCCGACCACGATCAGCTTTTGCGGCTGCCCCTGGCTGTCGAGCGGTTCGCCGTGGATGGTCGCCAGATCGCGGTGATGCCAATCACAAGCAAGCGCGAGGGCAAGCTCGGCCAGGTCGGTGCAGGCGCCGGTCACCTCGGACAGGTCGGCCAGGCCATTGAGGTCGCGGACGATGAGCAGGGTCATGACTCGCTGGCGCAGGTCCCGCAGCAGACGTTTCAGCGCCGCCTCGTCCGGAATCGGCGTCGCCATTAGGAATACCTGCATCGCCTGGCGCGGGAAAGGGGCTTGCGCGGCCTCGGCCAACCAGTCGCCCAACTCGGGCCGGGCGACCAGGCGGGCAGCCAGATAATGGCTATAATCGGCGGCCTTGGCGATATGACTGGTGGGTTGGAATGCGGTCATGGTGTCAGGATGGTGTCAGGAAATTTGAAAATGATACTATATTGTCCTAATTTCTTTCCCCCGGCGGTTGCTTGAGGCTTTGCGAGGGGTAGGCAACAGGGTTTTTCGCTATTGCTGTCTAGGAGGCTTTACACGATGTCCACAATCGAATCAGTTATGCACGAAACTCGCATCTTCCCGCCATCGGAGGCGTTCAAGGCCCAAGCCGCCGTCTCAGGGATGGACGCCTATAAAGCGCTGTGCGCAAAGGCCGAGGCCGATTATGAGGGTTTTTGGGCCGATCTGGCACGCCAGAACGTGATCTGGAAGCAGCCCTTCAGCAAGGTACTGGACGAGAGCGACGCACCCTTCTACAAGTGGTTTGCCGACGGCAAGCTGAACGTCAGCTACAACTGCCTGGACAAGAACATCGAGGCCGGCCTCGGCGACAAGGCCGCCATCATCTTCGAAGCCGACGACGGCCAGGTGACCAAGGTCACCTACAAGGAACTGCTGGTGCGGGTCGGCCAGTTCGCCAATGGCTTGAAGAAACTGGGCGTCAAGAATGGCGACCGGGTGGTCATCTACCTGCCCATGTCGATCGAAGGCATCGTCGCCATGCAGGCCTGCGCCCGCATCGGCGCGGTCCATTCGGTGGTGTTCGGGGGCTTTTCCGCGCTCTCGCTACGCGACCGCATCGAGGACGCCGGCGCGGTCATGGTTATCACCGCTGACGGCCAGCGTCGCGGCGGCAAGGACATCCCGCTCAAACCGGCGGTGGACGAGGCCTTGACCCTGGGCGGTTGCGACACCATCAGAAACGTCGTCGTTTACCGGCGCACCGGCGAGACCACCAACTGGACAGCCGGTCGCGACCTGTGGTGGAACGACGTGACCGCCGGACAATCCGAGCAGTGCGAACCCGAGTGGGTCGGCGCCGAGCATCCGCTGTTTCTGCTTTACACCTCCGGCTCGACCGGCAAGCCCAAGGGCGTGCAACACTCCACCGGCGGCTTCCTGCTGCACGCCGTGGTCACCATGAAGTGGACCTTCGACATCAAACCGACCGACGTCTTCTGGTGCACCGCCGACATCGGCTGGATCACCGGCCACACCTACGGCGCCTACGGTCCGCTGGCCTGCGGCGCCACCGAGATCGTGTTCGAAGGCGTGCCCACCTACCCGGACGCCGGCCGTTTCTGGCACATGATCCAGGAACACAAGATCAGCGTGTTCTACACCGCGCCGACGGCGATCCGGGCGCTAATCAAGCTGGCCGGCGCCCATCCGGAGCAACACCCAAGCAAATACGACCTGTCTTCGCTGCGCCTGCTCGGCACCGTCGGCGAGCCGATCAACCCCGAGGCCTGGATGTGGTACCACGAACAGATCGGCGGCGGTCGCTGCCCCATCGTCGATACCTGGTGGCAGACCGAGACCGGCGGCCACATGATTACCCCGCTGCCCGGCGCCACCCCAACCGTACCCGGCTCCTGCACCCTGCCGCTGCCCGGCATCATGGCCGCCGTCGTCGACGAAACCGGCCATGACGTGGAATGGGGCAAAGGCGGCCTGCTGGTCATCAAGAAACCCTGGCCATCGATGATCCGCACCATCTGGGGCGACCCCGATCGTTACCGCAAGAATTACTACCCGGACAAACTGGGCGGCAAGCTGTACCTGGCCGGCGACGGCTCGGTGCGCGACCCGCAGACCGGCTATTTCACCATCATGGGCCGCATCGACGACGTGCTGAATGTGTCCGGCCACCGGCTCGGCACCATGGAAGTCGAGTCCGCGCTGGTCGCCAACCCGCTGGTCGCCGAGGCCGCCGTGGTGGGCCGCCCGCACGAGGTCAAGGGCGAGGCCATCGTCGCCTATGTGGTACTCAAGCGCCAGCGGCCGACCGGCGACGAGGCGGCAGAGATCGTCAAGCAACTACGCGACTGGGTCGCCAAGGAGATCGGCCCGATCGCCAAACCGGACGAAATCCGCTTCGGCGACAACCTGCCCAAGACCCGTTCCGGCAAGATCATGCGCCGCCTGCTGCGGGCGCTGGCCAAGGGCGACGAGATCACCCAGGACGTGTCGACGCTGGAGAACCCGGCGATACTGGATCAGCTAAAGGAAGTAGTGAAGTAATCGCTTGGAAAACTGCGTGCGGCCGGGGCCCGACCCGGCCGCCGCAACCAGCTCGAAAAGGCCCCGCCAGTCGGGGCCTTTCTCATTGAGGCGTGGGTTTAACACACCCCGACGCCTGAAATCGTAACCAGACCCTGAGCCGCCTGAAATCGTTCTCGGCCAGGCTATCCGGCAGGATGACGCGGGTTTCGGCCCAGCGCCGTCCGGGCCTTTGGTAGCGCAATACCATGCAGCGGGACAAAACCAGGGTGTCCGGCAAAAGCCGGACGGCTTGCCAATCGCCGGCCAGCCAAATATCCAGGCCGCCATCCGCTCGGCCGCGTAGCCTTAGCGCGCGCGGCGCGCGGACGGCAAAACCCAGACCGACCGCGATGGCAATGAATAAAGACACCCGGTACGTCCAGGGCAAATCAGCCAATAGCAATGCGGCGGCGGCCATTAGATGGGCCGCGACGATCATGCCGGTCAGCAGGCGCGAGACGCCTATGTCAACGGTCAGTGAGGTGCCTTTCATGGCCGAATGTTAGCGCATCGGGTTGTCCCGACGGGGTCGGTTAGGGTAGGGTGTCCGCGACATCATGCCCTGTACCGCCATGCCAAAATCATTCCTGACCGCCGCAGTCGCCTTCATCCTGTTTGCGACCTGGACGGCGCAAGCCGGCCCGCTGCCCGGCAAAATCAGGGCCGCTCTCAGACAGGCGCAAATACCGGGCGACCACGTTGGCCTGGTCGTGCAAGCGCTGGATCGCAATAAGGTGATGGCCAGCCTCAACGCCGATACCCCATTCAACCCCGCCTCGGTCATGAAGGCAGTCACCACCCTGGCGGCATTGGATACCCTAGGCCCGGCGCATACCTTCAAAACTCAGGTACTGATCGACGGGACGCTCGCCGATGGCGTTTTGACCGGCAATCTGGTCATTCGGGGCGGCGGCGATCCGGCGTTGACCCTTGAGCATTTCCACACCCTGCTGCGGGAGATACGGGCGCGCGGCATAGACAAGATCGATGGCGATGTCATTTTAGACAACAGCCTTTTTGCCATCGCCGCCGAGGACCCCGCCAGCTTCGACGACAAACCGCTTAAGCCTTACAACGCCGCGCCCGCTGCCCTGATGGTCAATTACAATGTTTTGCCATTGCGCCTGGCGGTCGCGAGGGACGGCATCGCCGCATATCTGGAACCGCCCGATCTGCCGCTGGAAAACAGGCTCGATCCAGATAACGAATCGGCCTGTGGCGACTGGCAGGATGGCCTGACGGCGAGCCGCGAAGGCGATCGCTTGAGGCTTTCCGGACGCTACCCGACGGCATGTGGCGACCGTGTGCTGTGGCTCAACCTGATGCCACCGTCGGCGACCGCCGCCGCCGTGTTCAGGGCCGGGTGGGCCGGGCTGGGCGGCACCCTGACCGGCCAGATCCGGCTGAACGAGACCCCGGCGAGCGCAACGCCACTACTGGATTTCAATTCGCCGGCACTCTCCGAAATCGTGCGCGGGGCCAATAAATTCAGTAACAACGTCATCGCCAAGGAGCTACTTCTGGACCTTGGCGCCAGCCGCTTCGGCGCGCCCGCCACTTGGGACAAAGGCCAGCGTGCCATTCTGGAATGGCTGACCGTGCAGGACCTCGCCATACCTGAGTTGGTCATCGATAACGGCTCGGGCTTGTCACGCGCCGAGCGCATCTCAGCGGCATCGATGGCGCGATTACTGGTCTGGGCAAGCAAACGGCCGCTGTATTATGAATTCGCCGCATCGCTGCCGGCACTGGGCCTGGAAGGTACCCAGCGCCATCATCTCAAGGACACCCCGCTGGCTGGCCGGGCCTGGCTGAAGAGCGGCAGCCTGGATGGCATTCATAATTTGGCCGGCTATGTACTGGATGCCGACGGCCAGCGTAAGGCGGTGGTCCTATTCCTGCGCGATATATCGGAGCGGCAGGCCGAAACAATACAGGCCGCCACCCTGCATTGGGCGATGGACGGCAAGCGCCACCTGCGCCGATCGAAGCGGAAAGTCAATTCCGCCGGCAATATCGGTATTGACTTATACACACCGCCGGATGGGCCTTCGCGGCTTGTCAAGGCGAATTCTGAAAATAACTTGTAGTTTTTTTAAGTTATTGATTGTAAAGGGATTGTCAGTTGCCTAATTTTTAGGCTCGGCCATCGGAGCGGCCTGGCCACAAGGCTTTTTTACAGTTTCAAGACAGTTTACCCACAAAGTTATCCACAGGATTGGTGGAGAACTTTAAAACCCCTATTAGTCGTAGGCAGTTCCATTCGTTAACGATAATTTACTTTAAGTTTGGCCCATAACTTGAAATCAACTTCGCGTACTGTCATTCAGGTTGCACTCGATGCCCCGCTGGACCGTCTGTTCGACTACCTGGCGCCCGGTGCCCTGGCTGCGGATGTCGGCCGCCGGGTCCGGGTGCCATTCGGCAAGCGGGAGCAAGTAGGCGTTATCGTCGGGCTGACCGACTCGTCGACGATACCGAATGAACAGTTACGGGCAGTCATCGAGATCGACCGGCAACTGGCCGCGCTGCCGCCCGAGGTCATCCGACTGGCGCGCTTCGCGGCGGGCTATTACCAGCACCCGCTCGGGCCGGTGCTGCTGGCGCTGCTGCCGCCGGCACTGAAGCGGGCAAAATTTCGTCCCCCGGCCCCGGCCGCCTACGTCCTGACCCCGGCCGGCCAGGCCTATTGCGTGATCATTCCGGCACGGGCCACGGCGCAGCGCCGCCTGGCCGCGCTGCTGGCCGACGGCCCGGTTGCCAGTGACTGTTTGTCCGACTTGCGTGTGCCCTTGCGCGACTGGCTGAACAAGGGGCTGGCCATGGCCGACTATGGTGCGACCTCCAGGCTTACGGCCGAACCCGCGCCGACACTGACCGAGGCCCAGCAGGGCGCGCTCGAAGCCTTGCTCGACGCGGCCGACGGCTTCACCGCCTGGCTGCTCCATGGCGTCACCGGCAGCGGTAAAACCGAGGTCTACTTGCGCCTGATCGAACGCGCCTTGGCCGAGGGCAAACAGGCATTGGTACTGGCCCCGGAAATTCACCTGACGCCGCAGATGATGGAGCGGTTCCAACGCCGCTTTCCCGATCGGAGACTGGTCAGTCTGCACAGCGGCCTGGCGGATGGTGACCGGCTGGCCGGCTGGCTGGATTGCCTCGCCGGCCGGGCCGACATCGTCCTGGGCACCCGGCTGGCGGTATTCACGCCGCTGCCCAGACTGGGCCTCATCGTCGTCGATGAGGAGCACGACGCCTCCTACAAGCAGATGGAAGGGCTGCGCTACCACGCCCGCGATGTCGCGGTCTGGCGCGCCAGACAGTTGAACATTCCGGTCGTCCTGGGTTCCGCCACGCCGGCCTTGGAGTCCTGGGCCAATGCCAAAGGTAATCGCTACCGGCTGCTGAGTCTGGCCGAGCGCGCCCATGCCCAGGCCAGCCTGCCGGAGGTTCGGCTGATCGACACGCGCGTGGACAAGGCCGCGCTGGGCCTGTCCGAGGCCTTACGCAAGGCATTGCGGGAAAACCTGGAGCGCGGCGAACAGAGCCTGGTATTCATCAACCGCCGCGGTTACGCCCCGGTGCTTTATTGCCGCGCCTGCGGCCAGGTCAGCGAGTGCCCGCGCTGCGCCGCCCATCAGGTCATCCACCGACATCGCGGCGGTTATCAATTGCGCTGCCACCACTGCGGTCTGGCGAGCCGGCCGCCCGATGCTTGCCCGGCCTGTGGCAGTCTGGACCTGCGGCCGGCCGGACAGGGCACGCAGAAGGTCGAGGATACCCTGGCCGATCTGTTCCCCGCCGCCCGCATACTGCGCGTCGACCGCGACACCACCGCGCGACGCGGCGCCTTCGCCACCATGCGCGAGGCCATCGCCGGCCATGAGGTGGACATACTGGTCGGCACCCAGATCGTCGCCAAAGGCCATGACTTCCCGATGCTCACCCTGGTCGGGGTGATCGGCGCCGACCAGGCCCTGATGTCCGCCGACTTCCGTGCCTCCGAGCGGCTGTTCGCCCAGCTCATGCAGGTCGGCGGCCGGGCCGGGCGCGCCGAACGCGCCGGCCGCGTACTGATCCAGACCGAGTACCCGCATCACCCGCTCTACGCGGCCCTGGCAGCGCACGACTATCCCGCCTTCGCCGAGCGGACCTTGCGCGAGCGCAAATCGGCCGAGTTTCCGCCCTACAGCCATCAGGCGCTTTTGCGCGCCGATGCCCGGTCGATGGCCGAGGCAATGACCTTTCTGGAAATGGCCCGCACACTGGGCCGGGGAAAGACCGAGGGGGTATTGCTGTATGACCCGGTATCGGCACTGATACCGCGCGTCGCCAACCGCGAGCGGGCCCAGCTATTGATCCAGTCGGTCTCCCGCAGCCGTTTGCAGGCCTTCCTGACGCCCTGGGTGGCCGCCTTGCGGCAGCAGAAAAACGGCAGCCTGCGCTGGTCTCTGGATGTCGATCCGCTGGATTGGTAGGTCGGCCTTCAAGCCCAAAGGAGCAGTGGTTTTTTGTCGGTCGGGGTGCAACCCGACAGCGTGCCTGCCATGAACTTGGGTTTGTCGGACTGAAGTCCGAGTTTATCGAGGTGGCTCGACGGACGAGGACAAGCGCCGCCTCATCCAGGCCTTGCGCGCCTCCTCCAGTGTCACCATGACCAGGGCCAACGGCCCGGCCGCCAGCCAAACCTCGATCCCTACCGGCGCGGTGCCGAACAGCCAGTTACCGGGCGGGGTGTAGACGATGGCCAGGGTGACCGCCAATTCGACCGCCAACGCCAGAGGGAGCAAGCCATTGCCGCGTAATCCGGGGGCCAGAATGGAGTGAGTCGGGTGCCGGCACAGGAACAGGTTAGCGACTTGAGCAACGACGATGGCGACCAGGCAGGCGGTGGTGGCTTCGAGGTAGAGCGGGTCGAGCCTGCCCAGCACCTGGCCGTAGTGCCAGCCGGCCGTGCCAAGCACGAGGAAGAAGGCCGCCAGGGCCGCCGCCGCCTCCAGCGCACCGAGGAACAGGTAGGCGCGCGCCACCAGTCCCCAGTTTAGCAGCCGTTCGCCCCGCGCGCGGGGCGGCCGTTGCATCACCGCCGGGTCAGGCCGCTCGGCGCCAAGCGCCAGGGCCGGCAGCATGTCGGTGCCGAGGTCGACCGCCAGAATCTGGATCACGGTCAGGGGCAGCGGGATGCGAAACAGGACGTAGGCCAGGTAGGGTACGATCTCCGGGATGTTGGAGGTGAGTATGTAGGTGAGGAACTTGCGGATATTGTCGAACACCGCGCGGCCTTCCTCGATGCCGGCGACGATGCTGGCGAAGTTGTCGTCGAGCAGTATCAGGTCGGCCGCCTCGCGGGCCACGTCGGTGCCGGCCACGCCCATGGCGATGCCGATGTCGGCGGTCTTCAGGGCCGGGGCGTCGTTGACGCCGTCGCCGGTGACCGCGACCACCTCGCCCTTCTTCCTGAGGGCCTCGACGATGCCCATCTTCTGTTCGGCGGCGACCCGGGCAAACAGTATTTCCGATGTGTTCAGGGCCAATTGCAACTGGCTGGGCGAGAGGTGGCGCAACTCATCGCCGGTCATCACGCGCGGCCGCTCACCCAGCACCAGGCCAATCTCGCGGGCGATGGCCAGCGCGGTGTGGGGATGGTCACCGGTGACCATGACCACCCGAATGCCGGCCGTGATGCAGCGGGCGATAGCGGCCGGCACCTCGGGCCGGGGCGGGTCCTCCAGGCCGACGAGCCCAGTCAGGATGAGTGCCGCTTCGGAAGCGGCCGCATCGTCTTCGAGCGGGCGCCAGGCGAAGGCCAGCACCCGCAACCCGGCGTCGGCCATCTCGTCCTGGGCCGCCAGCAGACGCTGGCGCAGCGATTCGTCGAGTGCTGCGGCGCGACCTTCGATCAGCACGCCGGCGCAGGCGTCGAGCACCGTCTCCAGGGCGCCCTTGCAATAGAGCCGCCGGCCGGCCGGGCTGGCACAGACGACCGACATGCGCTTGCGGTCGGTGTCGAAGGCGATCTCGTCCAGGCGCTGGCAGCCGGCGGGGTCGACGTGGCGGCGGCCGAGCTCGTTGAGCGCGACCTCCATCGGGTCGCCCTGCCAGACGCCGTCGACCTGTCTGAGATTGTGGCAGAGGGCGGCGTCGAGCCAGAGTTCGCGGTGGCTCAGCGAGTAGTCCGCAAGCCCCTCCGGCGTGGTGAAACGCCCGTCCAGCCAAAGCCGACGAGCCGTCATGCGGTTCTGGGTCAGGGTGCCGGTCTTGTCGCTGCAGATCACCGTGGTCGAGCCGAGTGCCTCGACCGCCGGCAGGTGGCGCACCAGCACGTTGCGCCGGGCCATGCGCTGGGTGGCCATGGCCAGCGCCAGGGTCACCGTGGGCAAGAGCCCCTCCGGCACGTTGGCGACAATGATGCCAACCGCGAACAGCATGTTCTCCCAGAACGGCAGGCCGAGTATCTGGCCAATCAGGAAGAAGACGATGCCCAGGCCGGCGGCCAGGGCTGCCACCAGGCGAGACAGAAGGCCGATCTCGCGTTGCAGCGGGCAGCTTGAGTCACCGGCGGTCTGGGTTAGGTGGGCGATACGACCGAACTCGGTGCGCATACCGCTGGCGTACACCACCGCGCGCGCCTGCCCGGACACCACCGAGGCGCCGGCCAGGAGCAGGTTGCGGGCCTCCAGAGGCGATGCATCAAGACACGGCTCGGCGTTGCGCGCCTTGGGCCGGGATTCGCCGGTCACCGTGGCGGTATTGACACGCAGGCCGAAGGCCTCGATCACCCGGCAGTCGGCCGGTATGCCGTCGCCCTCTTCCAGCAGTACGACGTCACCCGGCACCAGCCGCTCGGCGCCAAGTTCGGCCGTCGCGCCGCCGCGCAGCACGTTGACCTTGCCTGGCAACAACCGGCGCAGGGCAGCCACCGCCCGTTCGGCCCGATATTCCTGCCAGAACGAGAAGACGCCGTTGATCAGGATAACGCTGACGATAGCTACGCCGAGCCGGGCCATGCCCTGACCGGGGTTGTAGTGTTCGGCGATGACGGCGAGCGCCGCGGCGAGCCAGAGGATGAGGGCGAAGAAGTGACTGAACTGGCGGGCAAAGCGGAGCAGCCAATGTTCCCGCGCCACCTCTTCCAGCCGGTTGGCTCCGAATTCCGCCAGCCGGCGCTCGGCCTCCACGGCATCAAGGCCGCTGGCGGACGAATTCAGGCTGGCGAGCGCCTCGGCGGCGCTCAGGCTGGCGATGCGCATGATGCGCGGCCTTTTCGGTTACCGGGGAGCCCTCATCATAGCCCGCCGTTCAGGCGCTCGATCACGGCGCGCAGCCGCCACACCATATACAGACCGGGCAGGCCCAGCACCATGGCCAGGACAAAGAAGGCCGGCCAGCCGATACTTTCCGCCAGCACCCCGGCCAGCGGGCTGATATAGATCCGGCCAACCGCCGAAAAGGCCGACAGCAGGGCGTAGTGTGTGGCGCTGTAGCGGTGACTGCACAGGCCCATGAGCAGGGCCACGAAGGCTGCCGTGCCCATGCCGCTGGTGACGTTCTCGGCGGCGATGGCGGCCACCAGCAGGCTGTCGATTCGGGTCGGGTGGTCGAGCGCCACGAAGCCCAGATCGAACGGCGGCAGGGTGAAGCCGCCCCAGGCGCCCTTGCCGAGCACCGCCAACAGCCAGAAGCCGACAATGGCCACCAGTTGCAGCACGCCAAACAAGAGCAGGGAGCGATACAGGTTGAGCCGCAGCATGAGGGCGCCGCCGAGCAGGGCACCGACGATGGTCAGCCAGATGCCGATGATCTTGTTGACGATGCCGACCTCGGCCTGGGTGAAGGCCATGCCCTTGATGAGGAAGGGCGTGGTCAGGGTGCCAGCGAAGGCGTCGCCGAATTTGTAAAGGACGATGAGCAGCAGGAAGGCCCAGGCGCCGGGCTGGCTGAAGTAACTCTCCAGCGAGCGGTTCAGGGTCTCGAAGCCGGCCCGGCGCGCGGCCCAATAACCGAGCGGCAGGGCCGCCGCCAGTTGGGCCAGGATGAAGGCCAGACGCAGCCATTTGTCGGGGTCGTCCGGGTCGAGGCCGAGGTCGGCCAGGAGGAAGCGGGCGGCAAACCAGCCGACCGCGAAACCGGCCAGCATGGCGGTAAAGCCTATCAGTTCGCGTCTCGGCTCGGAGGCGAGCGGCCGCGACTGGTCAGAGACCCCGGGCAACATGGTAAGCGACACGACCGCCGCCGCGACCATGATCCCCGCCATGGTCAGGTACACGCGCGGCCAGCTTTGCCACTGATCGGCCCAGATCAGGGCGATGCCGCCCGACAAGATCATCGCCAGGCGATAACCGAACACCGACAGTGAGCCGCCCAGGCCGCGCTCGCGGGCGAGGAGCACATCGGTGCGGTAGGCGTCGATCACCACGTCCTGCGACGCCGACAGGAAGGCCACCAGGAGTGCCACCGAAGCGAACAGGCCGGCACCGTCCTTGGCCGACATCCCGGCCATCCAGGCCAGCGCTGCGGCCAGTGCCAGTTGCGTCAGCACCAGCCAGCCGCGCCGACGGCCCAGCCAGGGCGGCTCGAAGCGGTCCATCAACGGCGCCCAGAGGAACTTGAAGGTATAGGGCACGCCGACCAGGCCCAGGAAACCGATGGTGGCAATGTCCACCCCGTCCACCGCCAGCCAGGCCTGCATGGCCTGACCGGTCAGGGCCAGCGGCAGGCCGGAGGCGAAGCCGAGCAGCAGTACGGCAAATAGCCGGTGCCAGGCGGCGAAGCGGTTCAACTCAGGCGACCCTGGTATTCCTGCCCAACTTGACCAAGGTTTCCAGTAGCTTTTGAATGTGCTGCCGGGTCGGGTCGTCGGTCAGCCGGCCCGCCGCGTCGAAGCGTTGCGCGGCATTGCCTATCATCACCTCCGGCTGGCTGACCACAGCCATGTCGAAGGCGACCAGTATCTGGCGCAGATGGTATTGGGCGCGGGCGCTGCCCAGGTTGCCGATGGAGGCGCCCATCAGCGCCGCCGGCTTGCCGGCCCAGGCATTGTCGCCATAAGGCCGGGAGGCCCAGTCGATGGCGTTCTTGAGGCCGCCGGGCACCGAGTAGTTGTATTCCGGGGTGGCAAACAGGATGGCGGCGGCGGCGCGAATCCGGCGCTTGAACTCGACCACCGCGGCCGGCGGCGCCGCTTCGTCGTCCTGGTTGAATACCGGGATGCCGGTGAGCTCGATCAGGTCCAGCGTCGCGCCGGCCGGTAGCAACTCCTGCGCCGCGCGCAACGCTGCGTGATTGTATGCTTATCGGGTTGTCACACACACCCGCTACAGGTAGTATGTTGAGCAATTGCATCAACTTAGGGCTGCGGTGGCGATCAACGTTCTTGAGCGAGGCGATTTGGTGTTTCCACGCTCGCTGCCGGAGTTTCAGCGGCTGTTTCCGCACGAGGCGGCATGTGCGGCCTACCTTGAGCGCGCGCGATGGTGCAATGGCTTTGTCTGTCCTCGTTGTGGCACGTCCGGTGAGCCTTACCGTATTGCCACTCGTCCCGGCGTGCTCCGTTGCCGGAAGTGTCGCTGTGACACGAGTCTCACCGCCGGCACCGTCATGGAGCGCACGCACACTCCACTCTCGGTTTGGTTCTGGGCAGCATACTTGGTGACCAGTCAAACGCCCGGCATGTCGGCGGTTCAGTTTCAGCGGCAACTCGGACTCAAGTCCTACGAGACCGCGTTCCAGATTCTTCACAAGCTGCGAGTCGGCATGGTGCGACCCAACCAGGATCGAATTGGTGGTAAGCACGAGGAACACGTCGAGGCCGATGAAACCTACATCGGTGGACGTACCCGCGGCAAAGGGAGGGGCGTCCACGACATGGTACTCGTGGCCGGCGCCGTTGAAGTCCGCCAGCGCAAGCAGCAAGGGATCCGCAATCAGCGTAGGACCGGGCGCTACGCAGGACGTGTTCGCCTTGCCGTTGCGCCGGATCGCAGCGCCAAGTCGCTGGGCGGATTCATCGAGCGCACCGTTGCACCCGGTGCCATCATCATCACCGATGACTGGAGCGGTTACGCGAAACTGGGCGAACGCGGCTATTGCCATACCGCCGTCGCGGAGCGGGGCAACATGCAAGTTGCCGAGACCTTTCTGCCGATCATTCACCTTGTGTTCTCCAATCTAAAGACCTGGTTGCGTGGAACCCATCATGGTGTCAGCCCGCAACACCTCCCGGCCTATCTCAACGAATTCACTTTTCGCTTCAACCGCCGCTTCTACCCTTTCAACGCCTTCCTCTCTCTGCTCGGTATCGCTGGCGATGTCACTGCACCGACCTATGCCGAGCTTTACGCCGCAAAATCACGGCTCACTATATTTAGTGGGCGTGTGTGACAACCCGATAAGCACGGAATGACGGACGTCTTGCGATTTCCAGTCGATCTCTTTTTTGACGCTTTTTAGCCACATGATTAATAATATGGGGCATAACGACGTCCAGCCACCTTACCGAATCGTAATCGCCGGGAGTCTGTCGGTCCTCTTTGGCCTGCGGTGACCGGGGCTCAGTTCTGTACCTGCATCGCCGCATCCTCAAAGGTGCCGGCCTCGGCATCCCGATGACAGGCGGCGCAGTTGGCCTTGCTCTTCACCTTGGGATTCTGCCAATCGGCATCGGCGATCTCGCGGTGCTTCTTGGTCCAGTACGGCGTTTCCGAGATGCGCAGCGGCGTGCTGCCCGCCGGCACAGAACGATTGAGCTTCCAGGCGGCTTCGGTCGCGCCCTGTTCGGCGGCGTTGGGCACGGCAAAGGCAAGCAGATCGGATACGGTGGCGGCATCCAGCCCGAGGTCGTCGCCGAAGTGGCGATTCTGCCCGGCAAGCAAGGCCTGCCAGGAGCGCGCCGGCAGCAGGCTGGGGTGGAAGGCCAGGTGGCAGGAACCGCATTCCTCTTGCCACTTGGCGCTCTCGGGTAGAGTCTTGCCGACGAAGGCGACATGTGGCGCCTCGTTGGCGGCATCGTCATGACCGCCCAGCCGTTCCACCGGCTCATGCCAGGCATAGAAAAACCACCAGGCGCCGAAGGCCGCGACGGCAACCAGCAGCAGCAGGCCAATCAGCGTGTGGGGACGGACGGCGGGGGTGCCCGGCGCGGCCGCCTTCAGACCGGTGACCATGCTGCGCACCAGATTTTCCTTGTGCAGCCAACTCTCCAAGGCCACCCCGGCCAGGTGGCCGAACACCACCAGCAGCATCAGGTTGGCGAGCAGCCCGTGCACCTCATTGATCGCCTTGCCGGCCGCGAAGCCCAGCACGCCTACTGCGGCCGCGCCATGTTGTTCCTCGCCGCCCTGCACGAACAGCCCGGAGAAGGCCGCCAACAGTCCCAGCCCAAGCAGCAGGAAGGCCGCCTGGCTGCCCGCCGGGTTGTGGCCAAGATGACGCTCCGCGCTGCCGGCGATGGCTTGGCGCAGATACTCCAGACCGGCGCGCGGACCATAGAGAAACGAGGAAAAGCGCGCGTAACGGCTACCGGCCAGACCCCAGGCCAGGCGAAAACCGATCAGGCCGAGCATGAGATAACCGAAAAAGCTGTGCAGCGACAGCCATTGATCGGATTCGGAGGTCAGCCAGGCGCCGAGAAAGCTGGCAGCCAACAACCAGTGAAACAGACGCAGGGGAAGGTCCCAGATCAGGGTGGGTTGCATGAATGGTCTCTTGAATCGACGACGATGAGCGGGTGGCCGCAGTGGGCATCGCCCGCCCACTGCGGCAAGTGGTGGCTTGGATTAGGAGTCTGTTAGCGTGGAACGCGCACGCGGTCTTCGTTGAAGTCGCCCCGGTCGGCGCCGCTGTGGCAGGCGGCACAGTTGGCCGGGCCCTTGACGGCAGCGCGTTTCCAGACACTGCTGGCGAGTTCGCGGTGTTTGTGCTTGAACCAGGCGGTCTCGGTGATGCGCAGCGGCGCGGTGGGCGCGCGCCAGCGGCTGGAGGCGTTATTCACCAGAAAGGCGGTGATCTCGCGATTTTCCTCCGGCGTCAGCGAGGCATCCGCGCCGAAGTGCTTGTCCAGGCCGCCCATTACCTTGCGCCAGGATTCGGCGGGCAACAGGCCGGGGGCAAAGGCCAAGTGGCAGGAACCGCATTCCTGTTTCCACAGGCTGTTTGACTGGCCGGGGATGAGCGTTTTGCCGCGATCCTTGCCACCATATCGGTTGCCGGATTCGGCCAGGGCCGCCGTACTTACGAGGCTGAGAGCAAGCAGCAAACTGAGCATGGGTTTCATGTTTATGGGTCCTTTATTTGACAGAAATCAGCCAGGCAACGAAATCGCCTTTCTCACGGGCGGTGCAGGCGCGTTGCAGGACATCTTTACAGTTGCGCTTGAACCATTTCTCCACCTTGACCGGGTCACTCAGACGCTTGGCGTTGGCGACCGGCGCCAAGGGCTCGATGGCCTTGCCGGTCTTGGCATGTTTGCCGCCCGCCTTGGGATTGTCGGTGTGGCAGGTAGCACAACTGGTGTCGCCATGCTTGGCGTGGAAGAATTGCTCGCCGCGTGGCGCGGAGAAGTCGCGGAAACCCGCATCCTCCTTCAGAGCGGCGGTCCGATAGGTATCCAGCAAGGTGCCGGGCGCTGCGGCCAGCGCGGTTTGCGGGACGACTGCGAGCAGGGCGGCGAGTAGGAGGGTGATGCGGGTCATGGTGTTTCCTCTATGGTGTGGCGATGGTGTCTATTCTAGCCACTTAGCTTAAGTGAATCTTAACTGTGCTGCCAAGGCTATTACCGCGCCGCGTCATAATCCACGCTCAACGGCGCATGGTCGGAAAATCGCTCCGCCTTGTAAACGCTGGCGGCCGTGGCCCGAGCGGCGATGCCGGGGCTGGCGATCTGGTAGTCGATACGCCAGCCGACGTTTTTCGCCCAGGCCTGACCACGGTTGCTCCACCAGGTGTAGCCCTCGCCCTCGGCGTCGGGGTATAGGTGGCGGTAGACATCGAGCCAACCGATCTTGTTGAATACGGCGTCGATCCAGGCCCGTTCTTCAGGCAGGAAGCCGGAGTGCTTTTGGTTGGCCTTGGCGTTTTTGATGTCCTTGGCGGTGTGGGCGATGTTCCAGTCGCCGCACAGCACCACGTCCCGGCCGGCGAGGGCGAGGGCTTCAAGGTGGGGATAGAAGCGGGCCATGAAGGCGAACTTGGCGACTTGCCGGTGCTCGCCCGATGAGCCAGAGGGCAGGTAAACGGAGACTACGGACAGGTCGCCAAAGCGGGCCTCAATGTAGCGGCCCTCGGCGTCGATGTCGGGGATACCCAGACCCTCGACGATATGCTCAGGCTGACGGCGCGACCAGATGCCAACGCCGCTGTAGCCCTTCTTTTCCGCGTAGTGGAAATAGCCGAAGTAGCCGGGTGGATTCAGCATCTCAGCGCTCAGGTCAGCGGTCTGTGCCTTCAGCTCCTGAAGGCAGACCACGTCGGCCTCGGCATTGGCCAGCCAGTCGAGCACGCCCTTTTTCACGGCGGAGCGGATGCCGTTTAGATTCAGCGTTACAATTCGCACGAAATGAAATATAGATAGGGATGCTGAGATGCAGGGTTTCAAGGAGGCCTTCCTCGATTTCGCCATCCGCCGACAAGTGCTGCTGTTTGGCGAATTCAAAACCAAGGCTGGCCGGCTATCGCCGTACTTTTTCAATGCCGGCCTGTTCAACGATGGCGAATCGCTGAAGACGCTGGGCGAATTTTACGCCAAAGCCATCCTGGCTTCCGGTATCGTCTTCGACGGCCTGTTCGGTCCCGCTTACAAAGGCATCCCGCTGGCCGCAACGGTGGCAATCGCCATGACCGGCCTGGGCCGCAACGTGCCTTACAGCTATAACCGGAAAAAGGCCAAGGACCACGGCGAGGGCGGCATGATCGTCGGCGCCCCGTTGCGGGGCCGGGTACTGATCGTCGACGACGTGATCTCGGCCGGTACCTCGGTGCGCGAATCGGTCGAGATGATTCGGGCCGCGGGCGCGACGCCCAGCGCCGTCGCCATCGCCCTGGACCGCATGGAACGCGGCCAGGGCGCCCTGTCGGCAGTACAGGAGGTCAGTCAGCAACATGGGCTACCAGTCATTGCCATCGTCGACCTGAACGACCTGCTGGAATACCTGGGAGGAAAACCAGAATGGGCGGATACACGCTTAGCCATTGTGCGTTATCGGCAACAGTACGGCAGCGACTGAATCGCTGTGCCACCTGCGGCCTGACCCTGGTCGTCTTGCTTACGGCGGCGACCTGCTGGGCGGCGGCCTATCGCTGGGTGGACGAACAAGGCGGCATCCATTATGGGCTGACCGGCCGACGTTGAGGCCGGTCAGCCGGTCAGCTTGGCCCGCAGCAGGTCGTTGACCTGGGCCGGATTGGCCTTGCCTTTGGTGGCCTTCATGACCTGGCCGACCAGGGCGTTGAAGGCCTTGTCCTTGCCGGCGCGGAATTCCTCGACCGACTTGGCATTGGCCGCCAGGACCTCGTCGATGATCCGCTCGACCTCGCCGGAGTCGGACATCTGCTTCAGGCCCTTGGCGGCGATGATGGCATCCGGCTCGCCGCCCTCCGTCCACATCACCTCGAACACCTGCTTGGCCAGCTTGCCGGACAGGGTGCCATCCTGAATTCGGCCGAGTAGTTTTGTCAGCATGATTGCCGTAATCGGGCTTTCGGCAAGGCCCAGTTCAGCCTTGTTGAGCGCGGCGGACAGCTCACCCATCACCCAGTTGGCGACCAGTTTCGGGTCAGCCTTGGGCAAGCTGGCGACCACGGCCTCGAAGTAGTCCGACAGGACGTGCGAGCCGGTGAGCGCACCGGCATCGTAAGCGGACAGACCGAATTCGGTCTGATAGCGGGCCCGTCTGGCCTGTGGCAGTTCCGGCATGGTGGCGCGCACCTGTTCGATCCAGTCTTCATCCAGCTTGACCGGCAACAGGTCGGGGTCGGGGAAGTAGCGATAGTCGTGTGCGTCTTCCTTGGTCCGCATCATGCGGGTCTCGCCGCTGTCCGAGTCGAACAGCACGGTGGCCTGCTGGATGGCGCGGCCGTCTTCGATCTCGCCGATCTGCCAGCGCACCTCGTAATTGATCGCCTGTTCCAGGAAGCGGAATGAGTTGAGGTTCTTGATCTCGCGCCGGGTACCCAGAGGCTCACCCGGCCTACGCACCGAGACGTTGGCGTCGCAGCGGAACGAGCCTTCCTGCATGTTGCCGTCGCAGGTGCCAATCCAGGTCACCAGGCCATGCAACGCCTTGGCATAGGCCACCGCCTCGGTCGCCGAGCCCATGTCCGGTTCGGAGACGATCTCCAGCAAGGGCGTGCCGGCGCGGTTGAGGTCGATGCCGGTCATGCCGTGGAAGCCCTCGTGCAGCGACTTGCCGGCGTCTTCTTCGAGGTGGGCGCGGGTCAGGCGGATGGTCTTTTCCCGGTCGCCGACCTGGATGGTCAGCGCACCGCCCTCGACGATGGGCGTCTCGAACTGGCTGATCTGATAACCCTTGGGCAGATCGGGGTAGAAGTAATTCTTGCGGTCGAAGACGTTGACCCGGTTCAGCTTGCCGCCGATAGCCAGGCCGAACCGGATGGCGCACTCGACCGCGCCGCGGTTCAACACCGGCAGCACGCCGGGCAGGGCGACGTCGATGCCGCAAGCCTGGCTGTTCGGCTCGGCGCCGAAGGCGGTGCTGGCGCCGGAGAATATCTTCGATTTGGTGGTGAGCTGGGTATGGACCTCAAGTCCGATAACGGTTTCCCATTGCATGTCAGAACCCTCCCGGCGTGCGCTGATGCCAGTCGGTGGCGAGTTGATATTGATGCGCGACATTGAGCATTCGCGCCTCGGAGAAGTAGTCGCCGATCAGTTGCAGGCCGATCGGCAGACCCTGGCCGTCCAGGCCGCAGGGCAGACTCATGCCGGGCAGGCCGGCCAGGTTGACGGCGATGGTGTAGATGTCCGAGAGATACATCTCAACCGGGTCGTCGGCCTTTTCGCCCAGCTTGAAGGCGGTGGTCGGCGCGGTCGGCCCGAGGATGACGTCGCATTGCCGGTAGGCGGCGGCAAAGTCCTGGGCGATCAGGCGGCGCAGTTTTTGGGCCTGGAGGTAATAGGCGTCGTAATAGCCGTGGGAGAGGACATAGGTGCCGATCATGATGCGCCGTTTGACCTCGGCGCCGAAGCCCTCGGCGCGGCTCTTTTCGTACATCTCGGTGAGGTCGCCATAGTCAGGCGTCCGGTAGCCGTAGCGGACGCCGTCGAAGCGCGACAGGTTGCTCGACGCCTCGGCCGGGGCAATGACGTAATAGGCCGCGACCGAGAGACCGGAGTTGGGCAGGCTGACCTCGACGATGACGGCGCCCAGCTTTTTGAACTGCTCGATAGCCGCCTCGACCGCAATGGCGGTGTCGCCGCTCAGGCCGGCACCGAAGAACTCCTTGGGCAGGCCGATGCGCAGGCCGGCCAGCGGCCTGGCCAGGTCGCGGGTGTAGTCCTCTTTTTCCCGTTCCAGACTGGTCGAATCGCGCGCGTCGAAACCGGCCATGACGTTGAGCAGCAGGGCGCAGTCCTCGGCAGTGGTCGCCATCGGCCCACCCTGATCGAGCGAGGAAGCGAAGGCGATCATGCCGTAACGCGACACTACGCCGTAGGTCGGCTTGAGGCCGGTAATGCCACACAAGGCGGCTGGCTGCCGGATCGAGCCGCCGGTGTCGGTGCCGGTCGCCGCCGGGGTAATTCGAGCGGCCACCGCTGCCGCACTGCCGCCCGACGAGCCGCCCGGCACCCGGGCGCTATCCCAGGGGTTCCTGGTCGGACCGTAATAGCTGGTCTCGGTGCTCGACCCCATGGCGAATTCGTCCATGTTGGTCTTGCCCAGGCAGGGCATACCGGCGGCCTTGAACTGGCCGATGACATGGGCATCGTAGGGCGAAACAAAGTTGGCCAGCATCTTCGAGCCGCATGTGGTCAGCCAACCCTCGGCGCAAAAGATGTCCTTGTGGGCGATCGGCACCCCGGTCAGCGGCCCGGCATTATTTGCGGCGCGACGGGCGTCGGCAGCACGGGCCTCGGCCAAGGTACGCTCGGCGTCAACCGTGATGAAGGCATTGAGCTTGGGATTGCCGGCCTGGATCCGGGCCAGGTAGTCCTGACACAGCTCGACGCTGGAGGTTTTGCCGCTCGCCAGGCGGTCGGCGAGTTGTTTGATGGTGGTCTGAGACATGAGAGAGCCTATTCGATTACCTTCGGCACCAGATAAAACCCGCCCGCCACCTGCGGCGCCACGGCCTGAAAGGCCTCGCGGCGGTTCGGCTCGGTGACCGCGTCGGCGCGCAGGCGCTGGAACAGGTCGCGGGCATGGGCCATGGGGGCAACCCCGGCGGTATCGACGGCCTGCATCCTGGCGATCAGGTCGAAGACGCCGTTGAGCTGGCTCTGGTATTGGACGGCCTCATCCTCACCCACCCGGATACGCGCCAGATGGGCGATGCGCCGCACGTCGTCGATGGACAGTGACACGATGCACCTATAGCTTATAAGACAAAGACTTGTAGGTTATCATACGGGGCTTGCTTTCAGACTTCGGCAAAGCCAACCATGTTCAGTTTCCTACGCGGCTATTTCTCCACCGACATGTTCAGTTTCCTACGCGGCTATTTCTCCACCGATCTAGCCATCGACCTGGGTACCGCCAACACCCTGATCTATGTCCGCGGCAAAGGCATCGTCCTGGACGAACCGTCCGTCGTCGCCATCCGCCAGGCAAGCCCCACCGGCAAGAAGACCATCCAGGCCGTCGGCCTGGAGGCCAAACAGATGCTCGGCCGCACCCCCGGCAACATCCAGGCCATCCGGCCGATGAAGGATGGCGTCATCGCCGACTTCAACATCACCGAGCAGATGCTCAAGTTCTTCATCAAGAAGGTGCATGACACCCGGCTGTTCCACCCCAGCCCGCGCATCATCATCTGCGTACCGTCGGGGGCGACCCAGGTCGAGCGCCGGGCGATCCGCGAATCGGCCATCGGCGCCGGGGCGCGCCAGGTGTATTTGATTGAGGAACCCATGGCCGCCGCCATCGGCGCCGGTCTGCCGGTGGCCGAGGCGACCGGCTCGATGGTGGTGGACATCGGCGGCGGCACCACCGAGGTGGGTGTCATCTCGCTGGGCGGCATGGTCTATTCGACCTCGGTGCGGGTCGGCGGCGACAAGTTCGACGACGCCATCATCAATTACATCCGGCGCAACTACGGCATATTGATCGGCGAGTCCACCGCCGAATCGATCAAGAAGCAGATCGGCTCGGCCTTCCCCAGTTCCGAGGTACGCGAGATGGAAGTAACGGGCCGCAACCTGGCCGAGGGTATCCCGCGCAGTTTCACGATCACCTCGAACGAGATTCTGGAGGCGCTGACCGACCCGCTCAACGCCATCGTCTCCGCCGTCAAGTCGGCCCTGGAGCAGACCCCGCCGGAACTGGGCGCCGACATCGCCGAGAAGGGCATGGTACTGACCGGCGGCGGCGCCTTGTTGCGCGACATCGACCGCCTGTTGATGGAAGAGACCGGCCTGCCGGTGATCATCGCCGAAGGCCCGCTGACCTGCGTGGTACGCGGTTCCGGCCGGGCCGTCGAAGAGATGGATCGCCTGGCCACGGTGTTCGCTGAAGACTGACGGCGCGCTTCCGGCTTAAACAGTTCATTCCAGACGCCCCCATGGCCCACGCACCGATGTTCGCTCGCACCATGGGATTGCCCGCCCGCCTGGCCTTGTATTGCCTGGCGAGCCTGGCGCTGATGGTCGTCGATAGCCGCTATGCCGCGATGGCGACGGTTAAGAACACGGCCGCCGAGTTGGTCAACCCGATTCAAGACATACTGGCCAGGCCGTTCGGCTACCTGGGCAAGGCCGGCGATTTCTTCATCGTCCACGGCCAGGTACTGGGCGAAAACCGACGTCTGATACTGGCCAGCCAGGTGTTCGCCAGTCGCCTACAGGGCTACGAAGCGCTCAAGCTGGAGAATGCCCGGCTACGCGCTCTACTCGATCTGCGGCCGCCAAGCGGGGTCGAGACGCGCGCGGCCGAGATCGTCCGTATCCTGCCCGACCCATTCAATCGCCGGGTCATCGTCGACAAAGGCGCGACCGATGGCGTGACCGCCGGCCGCCCGGTGGTCGATGCCGCCGGCCTGGTTGGTCAGGTCACCCAGGTCTATTCGACCAGCAGCCAGGTGAGTTTGCTCACTGCCAAGGAACAGGCCGCGCCGGTGCAGAACCAACGCAACGGTCTGCGCCTCATCGTCTCCGGCACTGGTTCCAACGATCAACTGGAAGTCCGTTACCTGGACATGCACGCCGACCTCAAGCCGGGCGACATACTGGTCACCTCGGGTATCGACGGCGTCTACCCGCTGGGCATCCCGGTCGCCCGCGTAGTGCGGGTGGAGCCACCCCGCCAGACCCCCTTCGCCAGGGTTATCTGTCAACCGATCGGGGCAATCGGGCAACATCGCCATGTGCTGATCCTGAACCGGCCGGAGGCGGCCAAGTGAATACCGAACCCTTGGTCCCACAAGGCCTGCTGCTGCTTACACCGGCCTCGACCCGGCTGATAGCGGGTACCCTGGCGCTGGCCTACCTGGCTGCCCAGTTACCCTGGCCCGACGGCGTAACCTGGCTGCTGCCGGACTTCACCCTGGCGGTGTTGCTCTATTGGTCCATCCATGCCCCGCATCGGGCCGGCCTGGGCCTGGCCATGGCCTTGGGCCTGCTCGCCGACATTACTCAGGGCAGCCTGATCGGACACCACGCCTTGACCTATACCCTGTCGGCATTCGCCGCGCTGAGCCTGCGCCGGCGTCTGGAAAACTTCCAGGTCGGCGGTTGCGCGCTCCATCTGGCACCGATTTTCTTCGGTCAGCAATTATTGTTCCTGCTGCTCGGTCTGGCCTTTCACCTGCCGGGCGTGGACTGGCGCTTTCTGGCCGCCGGTGTTGCCACGGCGCTATTCTGGGTACCGGTGGCCCGCCTCCTGGACCGGCTTACCGGCTGGACCAGCGAGATGCATATCGAGCCGGCCGATAGCCGCCCGTCGGCTCGACCCGTTGGTAGCGCGGGCCATGGCTGGCGGGGCCACAGATGAGGCTGCCCAATGCGCACGAGGAGTTCCGGCGGTTTTATTACCGTATCCGCATCGCCGCGCTCACCGCCGGTCTATTGTTCCTGCTGCTCCTGGGCCGGTTCGTCTGGCTGCAATCGATCCAGTACGAGCGTTACCACGCCCTGGCCGAAAGCAACCGCATCGCCATGGTGCCGGCGGTGCCGGCACGCGGCGTCATCTACGACCGCAACGGCATCGTGCTGGCCCACAACTTTTCCGCCTATACCCTGGAGATCACGCCGAGCAGGGCGGGCGACCTGGAAGACACGATCACCCGCCTGTCGGCCATTGTCCAGATCGATGTCGCCGACCGCAAACGCTTCAAACGTCTGCTGGCCGAGAGCAAGGATTTCGAGAGCATCCCCATTCATAACCATCTGACCGAAGAAGAGGCGGCCCGCTTCGCGGTCAACCGCTTTCGCTTCCCCGGCGTCGAGGTGCGCGCCCGGCTGTTCCGCCAATACCCGTTCGGCAACTCCTTCGCCCACGTGGTGGGCTACATTGGCCGGATCAGCGACGACGACCTGGATAGCTTGGCAGAGAGCGAACAGGACGCCAATTATCGGGGCACCGATCACATCGGCAAGCAGGGTATCGAGAACCGCTACGAGAGGTGGTTGCACGGTCGCACCGGCATCGAAAAGGTCGAGATCGATGCCTCTGGTCGGGCGGTCCGGGTCCTGTCCCGCAGCCCGCCCATGGCCGGCGACAACATCTATCTGAACCTGGACTCTAAATTGCAGCAGGTGGCCGAGACCGCCTTCGGTCAGATGCGCGGCTCGCTGGTGGCACTGGACCCGCAGACCGGGTCCGTGCTGGCCCTGGTGTCGGCGCCCGGTTTCGACCCCAACCTGTTCATCGACGGCATCGACCCGGCCAGTTGGCAGGAATTGAACGGCAGCCCCGACCATC
>JAIMKU010000001.1:0-16971 GCA_020692235.1 Hydrogenophilus sp. | reverse complement strand
GCGCCTTGCGCGGCCTCTATCCGCCCGGTTCCACCTTCAAGCCGTTCATGGCCCTGGCCGGACTGCAACTGGGCCTGCGCCGTCCGGGCGAGACCATTTCCGACCCGGGGTTCTTCGCCCTGCCGGGCAACCGCCGCCACTATCGGGACTGGAAGGCGGGCGGCCACGGCCTGGTGGACATAAAAAAGGCCATCACCGTGTCTTGCGACACCTTTTTCTACGGCCTGGCGCATCAGATGGGCATCCGCCGGCTGCATGATTTCCTGACCCAGTTTGGCTTTGGTGGCAAGACCGAGATCGATCTGGATGGCGAGCAACCCGGCCTGCTGCCCAGCCCGGAATGGAAGGCGAAACGCATCAAGCAGCCCTGGTGGCCGGGTGAAACGGTCATCACCGGGATCGGCCAGGGCTATACCCTGACCACCCCCCTGCAACTGGCCGTCGCCACGGCGGCCATCGCCAACAACGGGGTGATCTATAAACCGCAACTGCTACGGGCCTGGAGCGACCCGGCCACCGGCCGGATGCACTATGCCGCGCCACAGGTCCTGAGCCGGGTCGGGTTGAAGCCCGAATATGTCCAACTGGTCAGGGAGGCGATGGTCCAGGTCACCCAGCCGGGCGGCACGGCGGCGGCGGCCGGGGCCGGAGCGCCCTACCAGTTCGCCGGCAAGACCGGCACCGCCCAGGTCGTCGGCATGAAGCAAAACCAACGCTACGACGCCGCTCGGGTCTCCTTGCGCAATCGGGACCACGCCTTGTTCATCGCCTTCGCCCCGGCCGACAACCCCCGGATCGCCGTCGCTGTGATGGTGGAAAACGGCGGCCACGGCGGCTCCATCGCCGCGCCCATCGCCCGCAAGGTGGTCGACTACTGGCTGCTGGGCAAGCTGCCGGGTGAACCCGTCGCCCCGGTCGTCGCCCCCCCCGACAGTGAGCTGGAAGATAGCGGCCCGGCCGAAGAGCCGGTCGCCGCCACGCCCGAACCCGCCGTCCCCGCCGCACCTGAAGGAGACGTTGCCAATGGTCATTAAATTCTGGTTGCGGCGTCTGTTCAGCCATCTCGACCTGCCCCTGGTCGGGATGCTGCTGGTGCTGATGGCGCTCAGTTCGGCAGTGGTGTTCAGCGCCTCGGGCAGCAGCCTGGACAAACTGGGCAGCCAGTTCGTCAACATGGGGGTGGCCCTTGTCGCGATGCTGGCGATGACCCTGTTGCCGCCGCAGCGATTGATGCAATTCGCCCTGCCGCTCTATCTGCTCGGCCTGGTGCTGCTGGTCGGCGTGACCGTCGCCGGCGATGTGGTCAATGGCGCCCGGCGCTGGCTGAACCTGGGCGTGACCCGCGTCCAGCCCTCCGAATTGATGCGCCTGGCCGTGCCGCTGATGCTGGCCTGGTATCTGCACACTCGGCAGGAGGTCATGGCCGGCCGCGATTTTGCCCTGGCCGCCCTGTTGCTGCTGATCCCGGTAGTCCTGATCCTGAAGCAACCGGACCTGGGCACGGCACTGCTGCTTTCTGCCTCCGGCTTTTATGTCCTGTTCCTGGGCGGGCTGTCCTGGCGCATCCTGATCGTCGGCGCGGTCGGTCTGGCGGCGTTCATGCCTATCGCTTGGTATTACCTGCTGCACGGCTATCAGCGCCAGCGGGTTTTGACCATGCTGGACCCAAGCAGCGACCCGCTGGGCGCCGGTTACCACATCATCCAGGCCACCATCGCCGTGGGTTCCGGCGGCCTATCGGGCAAAGGCTGGTTGCGCGGCACCCAGACCCACCTGGATTTCCTGCCCGAAGGCAGCACCGATTTTATCTTCGCGGTCTATTCCGAGGAGTTTGGCCTGCTTGGCAATCTGGTTCTGCTACTGCTCTACTCGGCCATCGTCTGGCGCGGTCTCGGCCTGGCTATCAACGCCTCCAGCCTGTTCGACCGGCTACTGTCGGGTTCCATCGTGCTGACCTTTTTCACCTATGCCTTCGTCAACATGGGCATGGTCTCCGGCATCCTGCCAGTGGTGGGCGTGCCCCTGCCCCTGGTCAGCTACGGCGGCACCTCGATGCTGACAGTGCTGGTCGGCTTTGGTATCGTGATGAGCATCGCAAGCCACAAGAAACTGGTCAAGACATGAGCCGGGTCACCCGCTACTGCATCCTGGCTGGCATCGGCCTGGCCTTGGCCGGCTGCTCCAGCTACTCGCCGCGTGCCACCGGCTCGCGGCCGGTCCAGGGTGGCGGCTATTATCTGGACGACGGTCCGGGCGACCACCCGCCGGCCGATCTGGCCGCCATCCCCGATGCCGTACCCAAAGCGGAGCCGCTCAAGGCCGCCGCCAATCGGCCCTACAGCGCGCTGGGCAAGGACTACACGCCGCTCGCCAGCGCCAAGGATTACTCAGGACAGGGTTTGGCCTCCTGGTATGGCCGCCGCTACCACGGCAAGCCGACCTCGTCGGGCGAGATTTACGACATGTACGCCATGACCGCCGCCCACCCCACCTTGCCGATCCCCAGCTATGTCCGGGTGAGCAACCCGAAAAACGGCCACGCCGTGACGGTCCGGGTCAATGATCGCGGGCCGTTCCACGACGGCCGTATCATCGACCTGTCTTACACCGCCGCCTGGAAGCTGGACATCCTGAAAGGGGTGAGCCCGGTGATCGTGACCGGCATCGACCCTGGTGCGCCCCCGCCTGCGCCGGTCGCGACGCCTGCGCCGATCCAATCCGAAACGGTCGCGACGATGGCCCTGGCGCCGCTCGCACCGAGCAGCGCCGCCGGGGCCGAACCGGCAGCGACCGGCACCACCTATCTGCAACTCGGCGCCTTCACCGATGGGGCCGGCGCCGATCGAGTCATACAACAGCTCCGGGAGCGGATCGGGGCTGGCCTGCCGGCGCTCCGGCGGTTGCAGGTCGGCGCCACGGTCAAGGTGCAGATGGGCCCGTTCGCCAGTCTGGCCGAGGCCGATCAGGCCGCGCAAAAAGTGGAACGCGAGACCGGCATCCATGGCTTCAAGGTCACGCGTTAGGAGCCGAGAAATAATAACTTGGACAATTATGGGTGCGTTGGCTGGATGCGATGCAAGGCGCCGGTCGCGCCGCATGGCCATTCCCTGCAAGCGGCCGGCAACGCGGCAGCGCGCCAGACAGCGCGGCCAGAATGTTCGGGTTATTGTTTCTCGGCTCCTTAAGGTTGCCGGACGGGCCCGCCCGGTCACTCCGTTATACTGCCACCCCATACGTCATATCGCCGCCTAACCATGAAGAAACTCAAGTTCCTGCTGCTGTCCCTTACCTTGGCTGTCACCGCGCACGCCGCCCTGCCGATGCCGCCTGCGCCGCAACTCGCCGCCCGCGCCTGGCTACTGGTCGATGCCAACAGCGGTCAGTCGCTGGTCGAGAAGGGCGCCGACAGCCGGGTCGAACCCGCCTCGCTAACCAAACTGATGACCGCCTATCTGGTCTTTGGCGCGTTGAAGGAACATCGTCTGACCCTGAACCAGACCCTGCCGGTCTCGGAAAAGGCCTGGCGGAGCGAAGGCTCACGCACCTTCCTCAAGGTTAACAGCCAGGCCAAGGTCGAGGACTTGGTCAAAGGCATGATCGTCCAGTCCGGCAACGACGCCTGCATCGCCCTGGCCGAGGGCATTGCCGGTTCCGAGGATGCCTTCGTGGCGATGATGAACCAGGAGGCGCAGTGGCTGGCCATGACCGGCAGCCATTTCGTCAATGCCACTGGCCTGCCCAACCCAGGGCATTACGCCACGGCGCGCGACCTGGCCAAGCTGGCCACGGCCCTGATCCGCGATTACCCGAATGAGTACAAATACTATTCGATCAAGGAATTCACCTATAACGGCATCACCCAACCCAATCGCAACCGGCTGCTCTGGCTGGACCCCAATGTCGACGGCATGAAGACCGGCCACACCGACCGCGCCGGCTATTGTCTGATTGCCTCGGCCAAGCGCGACAACCGGCGCCTGCTGTCGGTGGTGCTGGGCGCCGGGTCCAACAACGGCCGCGCCGCCGAAAGCCAAAGGCTACTCAACTACGGCCTCCAGTTCTTCGAGACGATGAAGCTCTATAGCGCCAATCAGCCGGTCACCACCCTGCGCATTTATAAGGGCACCTCCGGCAGCCTGGGCGCCGGGTTCCAGCGCGATTTCTATGTCACCGTGCCGCGCGGCAGCAGCCAGCGCATCCAGGCCCAGGTCATCACCCGGCAACCGATGCTGGCGCCGATCGCGCGCGGCCAGGGCGTGGGCACCTTGCGTCTAACCCTGGAGGGCAAGCCGGTCGGCGACTTTACCCTGACCGCACTGTCCAGCATCGGCGTCTCCGGCCTGATCCGGCGCGGCTGGGACAGTCTGATGCTGATGATCCACTGACAGCATGGCCATCGTCTATCTGAACGGCGCCTTTCTGCCCCTTGAAGAGGCCCGCATCCCGGTGCTGGACCGGGGCTTCATCTTCGGCGATGGCGTCTACGAGGTGATCCCGGTCTATGACCGCCGGCCGTTCCGGCTGCGCCACCATCTGGATCGCCTGCAGCACAGTCTGGACGGCATCCGCCTGGCCAATCCGCTCGGCCAGAGCGAATGGCAAACGCTGATCGGTCGCATCGTGGCCGACGCTGAATGGCCAGACCAGGGCATTTACCTGCAAGTCACCCGTGGCCCGGCACCGCGCGACCACGCCTTTCCCAAGGTCGTGCAGCCGACCGTGTTCATCATGGCCACCGCGCTGACAACGCCCTCGGCCGAGATCGTGGATAAAGGCGTCGCCGCGATCACCGCCGCCGACAACCGCTGGCTCAATTGCGACCTCAAGACCACCTCGCTGCTGGCCAACGTGCTGCTGCGTCAACTAGCGGTCGATGCCGGCTGTGCCGAGACCATCCTGATCCGGGACGGCCTGCTCAGCGAAGGCTCGGCCAGCAACATCTTCATGGTCCTGGACGGTGTTGTGCTGGCGCCGCCGAAATCCAACCTGATACTGCCCGGGATCACCTATGACGTGGTGCTCGAACTGGCCGCTGCCGAAGGCCAGCCTCACGCCGTGCGGCCGATCACCGAGGCCGAGCTGCGCAGCGCCGACGAGGTCTGGCTCACCTCGTCCACCAAGGAGATCACCGCCGTCGTCACCCTGGATGGCCAAGCCGTGGGCAGCGGCCGGCCCGGGCCGGTATTCAAACGCCTGTACGGCGCTTACCAAACCTTCAAGCAACGGGTCATGCGCGGCCGGAATGACTGAACAGACCCTGCTTGAATTTCCCTGCGACTTCCCGCTCAAGGTCATGGGCGCGCGCACCGACGACTTTGCCCAGACCATCGTCGAAATCGTCCTCCGCCACGCCCCCGGCTTCCAGGCCGAAACCGTCGAGATGCGCGCGTCGAGCGGCGGCAACTACCTATCCGTCACCTGCACGGTGCGCGCGGTCTCGAAGGAACAACTGGACGGGCTATATCGGGAACTGTCCAGCCACCCGGCGGTAAAAGCGGTGCTGTGATTTCCTGTCATCCCAGTCAACCATGAACCCACCTGGCGGGCAATGCACAGGCATTCACTGTGGCCGCGCGGCCGCCACGCCGGACCAGTTCTGGCCCCTCGAACACCGGCGGGAGTCCGAACTTTAAAACCGTGAAACCGTGGTCTGATCACTAATAATCCGGACGGAGTTCGACCCGACAACTCGCGCTTAAAAATCCAAAGCGGAGCTATAGCCGGAGCCAATTGAAGCGCTAAATGAGGCCACTTCATGAATACCATCCTTGCCGACTACTCCGTCAGCATTTCCGAGTTCAAGAAGAATCCCGCCCAGGTACTGCGCGAGGCGGGCGAAATGCCCATCGCCGTGCTCAGCCACAGCTGTCCCACGTTCTACATGGTCGCCCCCAAGGTGTTCGAAGCCATGCTGGAAGAACTCGCCGACCGCGACCTGACCGCCTTGGTAAAACAGCGCCTGAGCCGCCGCGACAGCGCCATCGAGGTCGATATTGACGCCATCTGAGCCCAGCGCGACCTACCGGCTGAAACGGCATTGGGAAACGGCATTGGGGTCAGACCACGGTTTACTTTACTTGTCATTAGCTTAAATCAATCGAGTCCGACCCCATCGACCCGAGGTTAGGCAGCCAGAGCCACTTCAACAAAAGTACTTTTGGACGCAGGCCGTGGGATTTGAAGCCCGCCAGCCCTCATATCTTCAAGATGAAACTGGATTGCTTCTTCGATAAGGGCAAGTGCTTCTGCTTCCGTTTCGCCGACGGCGATGCAGCCGGGCAAATCTGGGACAAAAGCGCCGTAACTGGAAGGACCTTTTTCAATAACGACCATGTAGCGCATGGACTTACTCCTTTAACCCAGCCTGCTTGAGCGCACTATTTAATGTGCTGGTTAATGTGCCGGGAGGAACATCTAAACTTGGCTTGCCTGCAACAGTAACGGTGCCCGATTTCGTGCTGTGGTGTAATTGGCGATGGCTGCCGCGTTGTCGCTCGATGAACCAACCATCTCTTTCCAGCAGCCGTAATAACTCAGATACTTTCATGCGGAAATACTACGCTTGCAACTGAAAAACGCCCAACGTCCAAATTGAGGGGCTGGCCACCCGCAAAACTTGGCCTGAGCCCGCCCGAAAGATCAACAACCACAGACAACAGCAGACCACAGTGAACGGACCACATTATTCATAAAAACCTTCTTTATCGCGTACCCGGCAGTACAGCACGCATGCGAAAATATTTTCATGTCTTTTCCAGCCATCATACGCCGCCTCGGCCGGGTCGAATATGAACCCACCTGGCGGGCCATGCAGGCATTCACGGCCGTTCGATCGGCCGACACGCCCGACGAAATCTGGCTGCTGGAGCATCCGCCGGTGTTCACGCTGGGGCAGGCCGGCAAACGCGAGCACATACTCACCGACATCGGGGTGCCTATCGTCGCCATCGACCGGGGCGGCCAGGTGACTTATCACGGCCCCGGACAAGTGGTGATTTATCTGCTCCTGGATTTGCGCCGGCGCGGCTATGGCGTGAAGGAACTGGTGCGCCGGCTGGAACAGGCGGCGATCGATCTGCTGCTCGGTTTCGGCCTCGCGGCGCAGCGGCGGGCGGGCGCGCCGGGCGTCTATGTCGGCGATGCCAAGATCGCCGCCCTGGGCCTGCGGATCAAAAATGGCTGCTCATATCATGGCTTGAGCCTGAACGTAGCCATGGACCTGACGCCCTTCTTGGCCATCAACCCGTGCGGCTACGAGGGCCTGGCGGTAACCCAGACGCGTGATCTTGGCGTCACCGCGACAGCAGCCGAAATTGGCGAGTTGCTGCTCTCTTACCTGATCGAAGCGGTGATGAGCGATAACGAATAGCGGCGGCGTTTTTTGTCTCTGGCCTCTGGGTCATCGACTTGTCGTCACTCGCCTTGATAGATGCAGCCAGAGCGGGCGGTTTCCCGAATGACGATCTTGGTGAGGCCGGGTAACGCGGGTTTGAGTTTGCCCCATATCCAGATGGCCAAGCGTTCGCTGGTCGGGTTGTCCAGTCCCGGCACGTCGTTGAGGTAGCGGTGGTCGAGCGCGGCCTTGACGGGCGCCCAGGCGGCCTCGACCTCGGCAAAATCCATCACCCAGCCAAACGTTTCATCCAACGGGCCGCTGAGATGCACTTCCACCTGAAACGAATGACCGTGAACCCGCGCACAAGGGCGCGCGGCCGGCAGGTTGGGCAGTCTGCGGGCGCTTTCCAGGTTAAAGACGTTGAAGATGTCCATGCCGGCTCCTGCATGTAAAAAGCCGGGGCGGGCCCGGCTTCTTGGCTGGTCGCGTAGCGAATCAGGCCTTTTTACTTTGTTCCACCATCTTGTAGATGATCGGCTCCAGGATGACCTCCATGGCCATGCCCATCTTGCCGCCGGGCACCACCAGGTTGTTGCGCCTGGACATGAATGAGTCGTGGATCATATTCAGCAGATAGGGGAAGTCCACGCCCTTGGGGTCACGGAAGCGAATCACCACCATGCTTTCGTCCGGGGTCGGGATGTCGCGGGCGATGAATGGGTTGGAGGTATCGACCATGGGCACCCGCTGGAAGTTGATGTCGGTCTCCGAGAATTGCGGGGTGATGTAATTCACATAATCCGGCATCCGGCGCAGGATGGTATCGACGATGACATCGGCTGAATAGCCACGCTCGGAGGCGTCGCGCTGAATCTTTTGTATCCACTCCAGGTTGACCACCGGCACGACCCCGACCCCGAGATCGACATGCTGTGGCATGTTGACCTTGTCGGTCTTGACCAAGCCATGCAGACCCTCGTAGAACAGCATGTCGGTGGGGGTCGGCAGGTCCTCCCAGGGGGTGAATTCGCCGGCCTTCAACTTGCTACCCAGGCGGGCGTTGAGCTGGCCAGCCTCTTCGTCACTGTGGATGTAATAGCGACGCTTACCACCGCCGGTACGGCCATAGGTCTTGAACAGGTCAGCGAGTGCATCGAAGTGGTTGGCCTCGGGGCCAAAATGGCTGAGATGCTTGTTGCCCAGCGCATCGGCCTTCTTGATGGCCTCCTTGTATTCGGCCCGGTTCAGGCTGTGAAAGCTGTCGCCCTCGATAACGGCGGCGGTCAACTTTTCACGAGTGAAGATGTGCTCCAAAGCGCGTTTAACGGTAGTGGTACCGGCGCCTGACGAACCCGTGACAACCATGACAGGATGCTTTTTAGACATTTGCTGCTCCCTCTCAAGACGGATAACAAAAACTGCATGTCGAATGAGTATACCCGCCAGTAACCCGCCATGTCACCGGCAGGGCCGATATAATCTCGCCATTACTCAATAACATATTTGTATATGGACGCCATTTACCGCCCGGAGATCATCGAGCCGGAGGCCCAGCGGCACTGGGACGAAAAGCAGGCATTCAAGGCCGTTGAAGACACGAGCAAGGCCAAGTATTACTGCCTGTCCATGTTCCCGTACCCGTCGGGCAAGCTGCACATGGGCCATGTACGCAACTACACCATTGGCGACGTACTGGCTCGCTACCATCGCATGAAGGGCTTCAACGTCCTACAACCGATGGGTTGGGATGCCTTTGGCCTACCGGCCGAGAACGCCGCCATCGCCAACGATGTCGCCCCGGCCAGCTGGACCTACGCCAATATCGACTACATGCGCGGGCAGTTGAAACGCCTGGGCCTGGGGGTCGATTGGGAGCGCGAGCTGGCTACCTGCAAGCCGGATTACTACCGCTGGGAACAGTGGCTGTTCACCAGGCTGTTCGAGAAGGGCGTGATCTACAAGAAGATGGCGACGGTGAACTGGGATCCGGTCGATCATACTGTGCTGGCCAACGAGCAGGTCATCGACGGCCGTGGCTGGAGAAGCGGCGCCCTGGTGGAAAAGCGCGATATTCCGATGTATTTCTTCCGCATCACCGACTACGCCGAGGAGTTGTTGAGCGGCCTGGACGACCTGCCGGGCTGGCCCGAGCGGGTCAAGACCATGCAGCGGAACTGGATCGGCAAGAGCTTCGGCGTGGAAATTCACTTCCCGCTCGCCGAACGGCACCAGACCGGGGGCGAGGTACTCAAGGTATTCACCACCCGCGCCGACACCTTGTATGGCGTCACCTATGTTGCCGTCGCCGCCGAGCACCCGCTGGCGACTCGGGCCGCCGCCGGCAACCCGGCTTTGGCCGAGTTCATCGCCGAGTGCAAACAGGGCAGCGTGGCCGAGGCCGATCTGGCGACCATGGAAAAGAAGGGCATGGACACCGGCATCAGGGTCTATCACCCCTTCACCAACGAAGCTGTGCCGGTCTACGTCGCCAACTACGTCCTGATGGGCTACGGCGAGGGCGCGGTGATGGCGGTGCCGGCCCACGACGAGCGCGACTTCGCCTTCGCACAAAAGTACGCTCTGCCGATCAAGCCGGTGGTCAAGCCGGTCGCTGGTGAACTGACCCTGCCGCTCTCCGTTGCCTATGTGGAACAAGGCATCCTGTTCGACTCCGGCGACTTTTCCGGCCGCACCTCCCAGGACGCAATCGAAAAGATCGCCCTGGTGCTGAAGGCACTGAACCTCGGCGAGCGCCGCACCACCTACCGGTTGCGCGACTGGGGCATCTCGCGCCAGCGTTATTGGGGCTGCCCGATCCCGATCATCCATTGCCCGACCTGCGGCGACCTGCCGGTGCCGGCGGAGCAGTTGCCGGTGACGTTGCCCGAGGGCGTCAAGATCGACGTCGGCTCGCCGCTCAAGCGGATGCCAGAGTGGTCAAACTGCGTCTGTCCGAAGTGTGGTGGCCAGGCCGAGCGCGAGACCGACACCATGGACACCTTTGTCGAGTCGTCCTGGTATTACGCCCGCTATGCCTGCCCCGACCTGACCACGGGAATGCTGGACGGCCGCGCCAACTACTGGCTGCCGGTCGACCAGTACATCGGCGGCATCGAACACGCCATCCTGCACCTGCTCTATGCCCGCTTCTTTCACAAGCTGATGCGGGACGAAGGGTTAGTAAGCACTGACGAACCGTTCAAGAATCTATTGACCCAGGGCATGGTGATCGCCGACACCTTTTACCGCGACCTGCCCGACGGCAAGAAGCAGTGGCTCAACCCCGCCGACGTGGAACAACGCAATGGTGCATGGGTACTCAAGGCCGACGGCCAGCCGGTGCTGGCGGGCGGCTCGGAAAAGATGTCCAAGTCGAAGAACAACGGCGTCGATCCGCAATCGCTGATCGACCAGTACGGTGCCGACACCGCCCGCCTGTTCATGATGTTCGCCGCGCCGCCGGAACAGAGCCTGGAGTGGTCCGATGCCGGGGTCGAGGGCGCCCACCGCTTCCTCAAGCGGCTATGGAAGATGGTGTATGAGCACGTTGAGCAAGGTGTAGTCAGCGCCTACTCCGGCGGCGAATCGACCGAGCCGCTGACCGACTTCCGCCGCCTGTTGCACCAGACCATTGACAAGGTCAGCGACGACATCGAACGGCGTAAGCAGTTCAACACCGCCATCGCCGCCATCATGGAGTTGATGAACGCCATGGCCAAACTTGAAGGTGATGACGCGCTCACCCGTGGCGTCAGGCAGGAGGCACTGGAGGCCATCGTGCTAATGCTTGCGCCTATCGTGCCGCATATCTGCCGCATCCTGCTCAAGGCGCTCAAGCCAGGTGCTTGCCTGATCGCTTCACCCTGGCCGACGGTCGACCAAGCGGCCCTGGTGCGGAACGAGATCGAGTTGATGTTGCAGGTCAACGGCAAGCTGCGTGGCAAGCTCAAGGTCGCCGTGGACGCCGCCAAGGACGCCATCGAGCAGGCCGCCCTGAGCAGTCCGGAGGCCCAGAAGCATATTGAAGGCAAGCCGGTCAAAAAGGTGGTGGTGGTGCCCGGCCGGCTGGTCAATATCGTGGTTTGAGGAGCGCACCATGCACCGCGCTGGTTTAAAGATACTGTCCATCCTGGGCGTGGTCCTACTGGCCGGTTGCGGCTTCCAGTTGCGCGGTCAGGCCGCGTTGCCGTTCGACGCCGCCTATGTCGATGCCAAACCGGATAGCGCGGTGGCCAATCTGTTACGCAATCAATTGGCCTTGCGCTCGAAACTGGCCATTCAGCGGGACCGCGCCAAGGTCATCGTCAAGCTGGCCGATGAATCCCAGACCAAGGGCATCCTGACGCTGTCCAGCACCGGCAAGGCTCAGGAGTATCGGCTAGTCCACAAGGTCACCCTTTCGGCCAGCGACGCCGACGGTAATGAAATACTCTCGGCCACGCCGATCCAGCAAAGCCGCGATTTTTCCTACAACAGCCAGCAGGTATTGGCGGGAGACTCGCTGGAGGCCTCATTGAACCAGGCCATGAATGAGGATACCTTGCATCAGATCATGCGCCGCCTGGCGCTCATCCATAAACCATGAAGCTGCGTCCCAAACAGTTGCCCGGCGCCCTGGCCAAGGGCCTGACCGGCATCTACGCCATATGCGGCGACGAACCATTGCTGACCGACGAGGCCGCCGCCCTGATTCGCGATGCCGCGCGCAAGGCCGGCGTTGCCGAGCGGCAATCGTTCCAGGTCGAGACCGGGTTCAACTGGGGTGCCTGGCTGGCCGGTTTCGACTCGCTATCCCTGTTCTCTGCCCGCCAGTTGATCGAGTTACGCTTGCCCACCGGCAAACCGGGGATCGAGGGTGGCAAAACGCTCGAGGCCTGGTGTAAGCAGCCACCGCCCGACACCATGCTGATAGTGCTGCTGCCACGCGCCGACCGGGCCATGCAGCAAACGAAATGGTATGGCGCGCTGGACAAGGCGGGCGTCGCCGTCCACATCGCGCCGCCGACGCCGGAACAGTTGCCGGCCTGGATCGGCACCCGGCTGGGGCGCTACGGCCTGAAGGCGGATCGCGAAACACTGGCTTTCCTGGCCAGCCGGGTGGAGGGTAATCTGCTGGCCGCCCACCAGGAGATTGAGAAACTGGCACTGTTGCAGCCGCCCGGCGGGTTGAGCCTGGAGGACGCCCGCAACGCGGTGACCGACGTCGCCCGCTATGATGCCAGCGACCTGCCCGAGGCCTTTCTGAAGGCCGACGCGGCGCGTTACTGTCGTATCATCGACGGCCTGGAGGCCGAGGGCGAGACACCGATCCTGGCGCTATGGCTGCTGAGCCAGGAGCTGCGTACCCTGTATCGGCTGGCCGCCGGCGTTCAGGCCGGCGGGGCGTTGTCCGCACTGATGCAGGAAAACCGGGTCTGGGACAGCCGGCAAATGCTGACGGCCCGAGCCGTCAAGCAATTCAAGGTCACCGACCTGGGCTCGGCCTTGCGGACCGCCGGCCGGATCGACCGGGCCAACAAGGGCCTGCTGCAAGAAAGCGGCTGGGCGATGTTGAAGCAACTGGGCTTGGGCCTGATGGCCAAGACCCCTTTGAAAGATGAGTACCGATATGGATATTAAGTCATACATGGAAACCCTGGGCCGTCAGGCCCGCGCCGCCGCTACCGAGATGGCCCGCGCGCCCACCCAGGCCAAGAACGATGCCCTGATCGAACTGGCGCGACTATTGCGCGCAGCAGGCGCACCGCTACAACAGGCCAATGACCGGGACATTGCCGCCGCCGAGGCCACCGGCCTGGCCGCGCCCATGGTGGATCGCCTGCGGCTGACCGCCAAGGTGATCGACACCGTGGCCGAGGGCTGCGAACAACTGGCCGTCATGCCCGACCCGATCGGCGAAATGACCGGCATCAAGTGCCAGCCCAGCGGCATCAGCGTCGGCCGGATGCGGGTTCCTCTGGGTGTGTTCGGCATGATTTACGAGAGCCGGCCAAACGTCACCATCGAGGCCGCCTCGCTGGCCATCAAGAGCGGCAACGCCTGCATCCTGCGCGGCGGTTCGGAGGCCATCCAGTCGAACCTGGCGCTCTGGAAGCTGGTCCAGCAAGCCATGACGACGGCAGGATTACCAAGCAATGCGGTGCAACTGGTCGAAACCACGGATCGCGCGGCGGTGGGCGAGTTGATTACCATGCCCCAATTCGTCGATGTGATTGTGCCGCGTGGCGGCAAGGGGCTGATCGAGCGCATCAGCAAGGAGGCCAAGGTGCCGGTAATCAAGCACCTGGACGGCAACTGCCACACCTATGTCGATGCCGAAGTCGACATCGAGCAGGCGCTGGTGGTCACCGACAACGCCAAGACCCAGAAATACAGTCCCTGCAACGCCACCGAATCGCTGCTGGTACATGAGCATTCGGCCGCTGCCTTCCTGCCCCGCATCGGCGCCATCTTCGCCACCAAGGGCGTGGAGATGCGCTGCGACCCGGCGGCCAAGGCCATCCTGAAGGCAGTGCCGGGGGCCAAGCTGGCGGCGGCCACGGAAGCGGACTGGTCGACCGAATATCTGGCGCCGATCATCAGCGTCAAGATTGTCGGCAGCCTGGATGAAGCCATCGCCCACATCAACCATTACAGCTCGCACCATACCGATGCCATCCTGACCACCAATCATCCCAACGCCATGCGCTTCCTGCGCGAGGTCGATTCCAGTTCGGTGATGGTCAACGCCTCGACCCGTTTTGCCGATGGTTTCGAGTACGGCCTGGGCGCCGAGATCGGTATCTCCACCGACAAGATACACGCCCGTGGCCCGGTCGGCCTGGACGGCCTGACCAGCCAGAAGTGGGTGGTGCTGGGCGATGGCCAGGTAAGGCGATAGCTTGCAAGCTTTCGGCCTGCTGGGCGGCACCTTCGACCCCATCCACTATGGTCACCTGAGGCTGGCCGAGGAACTGGCGGAAACCCTGGGGCTCGACACGGTGCGCTTCCTGCTCGCCGGCCAGCCGCCCCATCGCGGCCACCCGGCTGCCGTCGCCAGCGACCGGCTGGCGATGGTGCGGCTGGCCATCGCCGGCAATCCGCGCTTCGTCGTGGACCAACACGAAGTCCACCAGACCGGGCCGTGCTACATGGTGGACACCCTCACCACCTTGCGCGCCGAGGTCGGCGCCGCGACGCCCATCGTCCTGTTCATGGGCGCCGATGCCTTCACCGGACTGACTGCCTGGCATGAATGGAGCCGGCTATTCGATCTGGCCCACCTGGCCGTGGCCCGCCGCCCAGGCGATGGCGGCGAGGACTGGCAGGCGAGACTGCCCGCCGGGCTGGCAGATGAATTTGCGGCCCGTCTGGCCCCGGATACCGGTATCCTGCGCGCCTCACCGGCTGGCCGGATAGTCCTCAATACCGTTACCCAGTTGGACATTGCCGCAAGCCGCATCCGGGCGCTTCTGGCCGCCGGGCGAGAGCCCCGCTACCTGCTACCGGACGCCGTGCTGGGTTACATCAACCAAAATCGTTTGTACCGTTGAAGGATATTAATGAACGCCGCTGAAACCACCCGCATCGCCGTCGCCGCACTGGAAGAGATCAAGGGCAAGGACATTACCGTCCTGCAGGTCGGCCACCTCACCCCCTTGTTCGAGACCATGATTATCGCCACCGGCGATTCCAGCCGGCAGGTGAAGGCGCTGGCCGACAACGTGCGGGAAAAGATCAAGGAAGCAGGCGGTACCGTGCTCGGCACCGAAGGCGAAACTGCCTCGGAATGGATACTGGTGGATGCCGTCGATGTGATCGTCCACGTCATGCACCCCGTGGCTCGGCAACACTACAACCTGGAAGAACTCTGGGGCGCTGCGGCCAAGGCCCGCGCCGCATAACCCTGCCCCCCCGGTTGGCCGCCTCTGCGTCGCGGTAGTCTGTCGGACGGCAAAGTAAATCGGCAGCGAGAAGATCCATAAATCAAGGTGGTGCTTTACAAGGTCGCCGCGACTTCCCTGAAACTGGCCAGTCCTGCCTCCAGGTTGTCGATGATCTCACCCGCCAGCACATCCGGCTCCGGCAGGTTATCTAGGTCGGCCAGGCTCTTGTCCTTCAGCCAGAAAATATCCAGGCTGGTCTTGTCGCGTGCCACGATCTGCTCGTAGCTGAACTTGCGCCAGCGGCCTTCCGAATTGGATTGCTCGTCCCAGCTTTCCTTGCGTTTGTGGTGGTTCGCCGGGTTGTAGCAGGCGACGAACTCCTGCAGGTCCTCGAAACGCAGCGGTTTCTTTTTCAGCGTGTGGTGGATGTTGGTGCGGTAGTCGTAAATCCACACCTCCTTCGTCCACGGCTCCTTGCTGGCGGCGCGATTGTCGAAGAACAGCACGTTCGCCTTCACGCCGTTGGCGTAGAAGATGCCAGTGGGCAGGCGCAGGATGGTGTGCAGCTCGGTCGTCTCCAGCAGCTTTTTACGCACCGTTTCACCCGCGCCGCCTTCGAACAGCACATTGTCCGGCACCACCACGGCCACCCGCCCGGTGCTCTTCAGTATGGTGCGGATGTGCTGCACGAAGTTGAGCTGTTTGTTGGAAGTGGTCGCCCAGAAATCCTGGCGGTTGTAGGTCAACTCGTCTTTTTCTTGCTCGCCTTCCTCGTTGGTGAAGCTCATCGAGCTCTTCTTGCCGAAGGGCGGATTCGCCAGCACGTAATCGTAGGTTTTCGGCGACGAGGCCACCAAGGCATCGTTGGAAGAGATCGAACCCTCGCCGTCGATCTCGCCGATGTTGTGCAGGAACATATTCATCAACGCCAAGCGGCGCGTACTCGCCACGATCTCGTTGCCGTAGAACGTCTCGTGTTTTAGAAATGCCTTCTGCGTCTTGTCCAGCTTGTGCTCGGACACCAGAAAATCATAGGCCGCCAGGAAAAATCCGCCCGTGCCGCAGGCCGGGTCGGCGATGGTCTTCAGCGGCTCGGGTCGCACGCACTCCACCATCGCGCGGATCAAGGCGCGCGGCGTGAAGTACTGTCCCGCGCCGGACTTGGTGTCCTCGGCGTTGCGTTCCAGCAAGCCCTCGTAGATGTCGCCCTTCACATCCGCGCCCATGGTGACCCACTGCGTTTCGTTCACCATGTCGATCAGCCGATACAGCTTGGCCGGGTCCTGAATCTTGTTCTGCGCCTTGGTGAAAATCTGCCCCAGCATCCCCGGCTTGTTGCCCAGCTCGCGCAACAACGTCACGTAATGCACCTCCAGCTCCGCTCCGCGCTTCGCCTTCAGGCTCTGCCAGTCGTACGCGGCGGGAATGCCCACCTTGCGGTTGTAAGGCGGCTGGCTGTACTCGTCCGCCATTTTCAGAAAGATCAGGTAGGTGAGCTGCTCCAGATAGTCGCCGTAGCCCACCCCGTCGTCGCGCAACGTGGTGCAGAAACTCCAGACCTTGGAAACGATGGATGCGGTTGCGTTCATGCCAAGGCCTCCAGCAAGTCATCATTCAGCGCTCCCGTCATTCCCGAGACGGTTCTGATCGGGAATCCAGCCCCTGAATGGCTGAACTTCTGGATCCCCGATAAAAACATTCGGGGATGACGACCCGATAAAAACATTCGGGGATGACGACCCGATAAAAACATTCGGGGATGACGTGCTG